>JALGWI010000017.1 GCA_025774245.1 bacterium | reverse complement strand
CGGCGGGCGGGAGCTGGACATCTACCCTCTCTACGAGGGTGATATGGTAGTAGTGGTTCATGGACCGGGTGAGTCTGCACTCATGGACACGGTGCGCGTGAGCCGGGTCAGCTCAGGGGGCGCGCGGTCTAACTAGCGGATGCAGCTGACGGGCTTGGGTGTCACGCCACCTGCAAGGGGGGCGCCTTCGGCGCCGGCACGTGCCGCGCCACCCTTCACGCCCGCAGCTGATTCGCGATTCGTTAGGCGGCCTTGACGGGCCGTCGTCAGAGGAGGAGAGAGAATGGGCATCTTGTCGAAGTTGTTCGGTGCCTCACGGCAGCCACCGACCATTGTCGACGCGATGATGGGGATATGCGTCCACGACCCCGATGTGTTCATTGAGCCGCCGAGCAACGTCAAGCAGACTGCAGGCGAGGCGCTTCGGGACGCGGTACAGAATGGCTCTCTTTCCCCGACTGCCAAGGTCGGCTTCGCGGTCGCCTGCGGTGCCATGGCGTTCGCCGAAAGCGAGAAGGCGGCAGCCGAGGACCTTCCGAAGCAGTTGCGCGGTTTCATGAAGGAGAACGGTCTCTCTCTGGATGACTATGATCTCCGGACCTTCTCCGAGGAGCTTCGCGCCGACCTCAAGATCCTGTGGGCGTACGCGGCCAAGAGGCAAGAGAAGGAGTAGCGAACCGCTGCCATCGGAAGAGCAAGTGCTGCCGATGAGCAGGCGGCCTAACTAGCGTTTGCACCCGTCGAGCTTGTCTGTCACGCCGGCTGCATACGCACCCGTCGCGCCAGCCTTAGCGCTCGCGGGTGAAACGCGATTCGTTAGGCACACCTCGCGTATGCTGAAGTGAGGCACTGAGATGAGTCGAGGACCGGACGGTGGCCGCACAGGAGACATTGGCTCCGCTCGCCGCAGGGGGAATCGGCGCGCAGCAGCTGCTCTTGCCAGGCAAGAGCAGAGAAGGCGTCTCCGAGCCACTGAGCGGAAGCACACGAGGCGGTTCCTGTGGGTGGCTGCCAGGGTTGCCAGAAGAAGCGCCAGGCGCTTCGGGTGCAAGGCTCAGGTCGAGCGGCTGGGGGGCGCGGCGGGTCCGCGAGGCCTCGTGAGTTGGACCGAGGCGGTGATTCGGTTTGCACCCGTAGATGTTTCTGTTCGTTTCAATCTTGCGGACAAGCGAGGCTCAGGCTCGTCGAACGCGATCCGGGTGTACGCCGGTCGGAAGCTGGTGCGTCCATGTCCGGCAGAACTGCTGCAGTCAGGGGACCGACGGGCATTTGCAGCGTGGCTGGGTGAGACACTCGGGCTGGCAGTCCAGCGGTCTACGGGGAGCGGGAAGTGATCGACGCGAGGGTGCCTAACTAGCGTTTGCACCCGGCGAGCTTGTCTGTCACGCCGGCTGCATACGCACCCGTCGCGCCAGCGTTGATGCTCGCGGGTGATACGCGGTCCGTTAGGTCGCGGCCACAGCACGTGAATGGAGCTGGAGTTCGAGGACATGGGAGACCAGGTGACGCAGCTGCGTCCGGCTAGGCCGGAGTCCGGCGAGGGGCTGCTCTTCGCTCGCTACATCGATGAGGCCGCCGAGGGTTTCTTCGGTTTCATGCTTGGCCGGAACGCTGAGACCATCATCGCTTCGGCGTTCCTCGAGCCGGGGCATACGCTCTCGCATGAGCACGTGATGTTCGCCGAGCGAGAGGGTGTGGTCGTCGGCATGAGTTCGGCGTACACGGGCGCGCAGCACCGTGGTTTCTCGGACGAGCCCCTGAAGCGTGCTGCAGGGCGCGGCGCCTTGAGAATGAAGTTCGTGCGAACGCTACTGGCACCGCTCTGGCGCATCTTGGACACGGTTCCCGAGGGAGACTTCTACCTTCAGGGCCTCGCGGTCGAGCCGGAGCTTCGAGGAGCAGGGATCGGCTCGCTTCTCATGAACGATGTCGAGGGGCGCGCCCGGGCCAGCGGGTCAGTCAGGCTCTCACTGGACGTCGCTGCCAAGAACAAGGGCGCTCGTAAGCTGTATGCGCGCCGCGGGATGATCGAGTCCTCGGAGTGGCCTGGCCCTCGGTTTCTGCCGACGGTGTTCGTGCGCATGACGAAGGACTTGTGATGTCCCAGTGGCCGCGACCTAACTAGCGTTTGCACCCGGCGAGCTTGTCTGTCACGGGGTCTGCAAGGGGGCTGCATTCGGCAGCGGCACACCCCGCGCCAGCCTTGACGCTCGCGGGTGAAACGCGATTCGTTAGACTGCTGGAACTACTTGGCAGACCTAATCGAGCGCGCCACAGCTTCGGGAGTAGCGCCGAGCGCGATGAGCGAGCGGATGAGCAGATCGATTGACACGGACGGATCGCCAGCTTCCATCTTCGCAACGCGAGACTGGCTCGACCCGATCTTCTTGGCCAACTGAACCTGGGTGACCTTATGCTTCTGCCGTCGCTGCCTCAGTGCCCTACTGAGTGCGAGCTTGAGCTCGAGGTACGCGGCCTCCTCGTCGGTGAGTCCGAGGAGATCCTGGACGGTACCGATCTTCCATCCGCCGCGCTCGAGTTTCTTCGTCTTCTTCTTGCTGGCTTTCATGGCTGCCTTCCTCTACTTCGGGTCGTAAGCTTTGAGACGCCTCTCGCACGTTTCGATGACCCTCTTGGGTGTGGCGGCGGACTTCTTCTTGAAGATGTCGACAACGAGGATCGCCCGGTCGTCTATCCTGTAGATGATCCGCCAGTTGCTGTCCTCATCTCTGACACGGAGTTCGTGGCACCGCGGTCCGATCTGGGGCATCGGGCGAGACTGGGGCATTTCGAGGCTCACGCCCTCCTGCACAAGCCCCAGCAGGTAGCCGGCCTCGATTCGTGCGGCCGAGGACATGGGAGGCGACTTGAGCTCCCCGTGGACCCAGATCACTGGTTTTCGGTCATTTGCCATAGTGCCAGTATATGTCGCCAGCGACATATTGTCAAGCAGGAAGTGTGCCAGCAGTCTGACTAGCGAATGCAGCCGTCACACTTCGGTGCCACGCGTTCTGCATTCGCACAACGCGCGCCACCTCGCGTGCAGCTGATGCGCGATTCGCTAGGCAGCCTCACGCCACTGCCAATGTCGCCAGGCGGTCTCAGGGCGTATCTGCTCGACTGGAGGCGATCACAGAGATGAGGAAGAGCCTATTCCACGGGCTGGGAGTTCTGCAGCTGTTCATTGGCGTCGGTGCTGTGGCGGGTGGTCTTGCGCTAGTCCTGGACCCAAGTGGCGAGAGCCTCGGGACGCCGATTGAGTTGCTCGAGAAGACGCCCTTCGCGACCTTCCTGGTTCCGGGCATCGTTCTCTTCATTGTCAACGGTTCGGGGAGCCTCGCGGGAGCCGTTGCGTGGATCGCAGTCCAGGTCTATTGGATGGGGCTCCACTGGCTCCACGCATTGTACTTCGGCCTAGGCATTCTAGAAGCAGCACTGGGCTGGTCGGTGCGAAAGAGCATACTGAGGCGGGGAGGTCGGCTGCCTAACTAGCGTTTGCACCCGTCGAGCTTGACTGTCACGGCGTCTGCGAGGGGGGCGCCTTCGGCGCCGGCACACCCCGCGCCAGCCTTACGCTCGCGGGTGGAATGCGATTCGTTAAGTGGCCCCATCCACGTGAGCCTTCTACCGGAGGTAACGCCATGCCGGAGGTATGCTGGGCGACCCCGCTCTACGAGTTTCTCAAGTACTGCGAGGAAGCCGAGCTGCCCAAGACCGTCCTGGACTGCGGGGCCGGCGGGGAGCGTCCTCCGCTCGCCCTCTTCCGTCGCTTCGGCTACACGACCGCCGGCATCGATGTGAATCCCGTGGCAGTCAGCGAAGCCGCAGCGTACTGCGAGAGGACAGGCACCGAACTCGGCATCTGCGAAGGTGACATGCGAGAGATACCGTTCCCGGACGGGTCGTTCAGCTTCGTCTACTCTTACAACGCGATCGGCTTCATGACGAAGCCGGATATCGCCATCGCCATGTCCGAAATGGAGCGCGTTCTGCGGCCCGCGGGGCTGTTCTACGTGAACTTCGACTCAGTGGACGATCCGGATCGATCTGAGTTCAGCAAGTCGTCCTTCCTGCGCGAGGTGCTGGGAAGTCGGCGGTTCGCGCACTACGAAGATGACGAGGCCGACGCCTACTTCGACGGCTTCACCATCCTTCGCAAGGAGAAGAGGCTTGTCGAGAAGCTGTATGATGGCGACAAACTCAACCAGGCGCGCATCGGCTACATCGCACGCAGGGATGGCGCCACCTAACTAGCGGATGCAGCTGGCACACCTCGGTGTCACGCATTCCGCCTTCGCACAACGCGCGCCACCTTCGCGTACAGCTGATTCGCGATTCGTCAGGCCGCAGGGTCCTATCCGGCCGCAGCGACTCCGTCGTGGAGGCATGGATGAAGACGTTACGCACTTCGGCACTGATGCTTGTTCTGTTCACGTTGGCCTGCGCGCAGGATTCAACCGTAGTTCTTGATGCTCGGCTCTCCGAGGTTCGTGAGCTCATCATCGACCAAGTCGAAAACGGCGGAGTGCCCTCCATTGCGGTGGCCGTGGCGGAAGATGGTCGGATCATCTGGGAGGAGGCGTTCGGATGGTCGAACGTGGAGGACCAGGTCCCTGCGACTCCCCACACGATGTACAGATTGGGCTCCATCTCCAAGACGATCACGGCGACTGGGCTGATGTCGCTGGTCGAAGACGGCCTGGTGGACCTTGACAGTCCTGCGATCGATTATCTGCCGGAGGATGTCAGACCGCGGACATTCGAGGGAGAACCCGGGGATGTCACCGTTAGGCTGCTGCTCAATCATCGAGCGGGCATGCCGGCCTACGCTGAGTTCTTCTACGAGGACGACCCCGAAGGCCGGCGCCCGTTGGCGGAGACTGTCCGCCGATATGGGATCGTCGTGTACCCGCCCGGCTGGTCGTACGTCTACTGCAATCTCGGCTATCAGATGCTCGCCAGCCTCATCGCCGAGGTCTCGGGGATGAGCTATGCCGAGCACATCGAGGAGCGGGTGTTCACGCCGCTGGGGATGACCGAGTCTCGTGTCTACGAGGGACTGCCGTTCAGCGAGCCCTACGCAGCCAGCTACACACAGGCGCTCGAGAGAATCCCACCCTATCTGTACAGCTATCCGGGCGCAGAGGGCATCTACGCGAGTGCCCACGATCTGATCCGTTTCGCGATGTTCCATCTGGAGGATCATCTGCCCTACCAGAAGGCCATTCTCACCGACAAGAGCATCAGATCCATGCAGGAGCCGAATCCCACCTCGAATCTCCGCTATGGCATCGGCTGGCACCTCGACGGCAGCGAGCGCGGGTTCCGTTCTGTCTACCACGGAGGCGAGGGACCGGGTGCGGATGCTTTCATGCGGCTGTTCCCAACCGAGGACATTGCTGCGATCATACTGTGCAATGCCGAGTGCGAGAAGCTCGGCGACATCCAGAAGGCTCTCTTCGCGGCTTTGATTCCCGAGCTGGGTGAGCCCGAGCCGACCCAGGCAAGCTCAGGCGGTCAGCTCCCCGCTGAGCCGACCGAGATGTACGGAATCTGGGAAGGGCGGATCGTAGCCTACGACCGGGAACTGGAGATCGAGTTGCTCGTCGATTCAGCGGGTGCGAGGATAGCCGTGAACGATCAGCCTCAGGACGACGTGGAGGTCTGGGTATTGTCTCCGACGTTCCTTTTGGGGATGTTCGACGCCAGCATCCCCACTCCTGACAACGAACGGAATCCGTATCGGAATCGCCTCGCAGTGACTCGCGACGGGGACCGGCTGTACGGGGCAGTGATAAGCGTCGGCTCGTGGGAAGCTCGAGCAGGACACTACGAGCTACCGTCGCGTGTGGAGCTGCGGCGATCGACACGAGGCTGAACCGGCGGTCTAACCAGCGAATGCAGCCGTCACACCTCGTTGTCACGCGTTCTGCCTTCGCACAACGCGCGCCACCTCGCGTGCAGCTGATTCGTGATTCGTCAGCGCACGCGAGTGAGACGCGATTCGTCAGGTGGTCGCCGCCAGTTGGACGGACGGTCCGGATTGCTGTTTGGCAGCCTCAGTCGGACGCGCTGTGAACGTACGGAGAGGACAAGGAGAACAGGGGGTGTCCGCTTCATCCAGAGCCAGCGCAGCGTGGGTAATGGCCGCTCTCGGCATCGGCGTAGCGCTTCTGGGATGTCAGGAGAGAGAACGCGCTCCCTCGGACGTGCCGCACTCCGCCAGTGCAGGTGCGGATCTCACACCTGCCCAGGAGGCGGAGCTCCATCGGATAGCGACTCTCGGCTACGTCGTTGGGGTCGAGCCGACATCTGCCCGACGCGGAGTGCTCAAGCACACACCTGATCTGGCGTTCGCCGGTTTCACCCTCCACACGAGCACGGAGGATCCCTACGCGGTTCTCATCGATATGGAAGGTAAGGTCGTGCACTCGTGGCAGTATCCCGGTTCCCACTACTGGGCCCGAGCCCACGTTTTTGAGAACGGCGATCTGCTGGCGATCACCTGCGGCCCAGCACAGCTGCTGCGCCTGAACCGTGACTCAGAGCTGGTTTGGCGGATCGGCGGGCATGTGCACCATGATCTGGCTGTCATGCCAGACGGTGCGATCTTCGCAATCGTGCGCTTGCCCGTCACTCGGCCCTATCTCAACGATGGGGAAGCCGTCCTCGACGACTACATCGTAGTGCTTGACGCCGAGGGGCGCGCACTGTCGTCCATATCGCTGCTGGAGGCGTTTGAGCGATCGTTACTGGGGGGGGAACGGCTGGTTGAGCGTCTTCCGTCCGACACCCCGGACATCTTCCACACGAACTCAGTGGAGGTTCTGTCCAGAGACGGTCGTCTTCAGCTTCTGCTTTCCATTCGGAGTATCAGCACGGTCGCGCTCCTCGACGTCAGCTCCAAGAAGATCATGTGGGCTCTGTCAGGGCAATGGCGTAAGCAGCACGAAGCCCAGTTGGTGGAGGGCAATCTGCTGCTCTTTGACAACCTTGGACTCACGAAGACGAAGCCAGCGCTCGAGCAGTCACGCGTCCTCGAGATCGACCTCGATAGCCATGCGGTGGTCTGGTCCTTCACAGAACCGGGATTCTTCACCAAGGGGGCGGGCGCAGCAGTGGCTCGTCAACGGCAACACCCTCATTACTGAGTCAGAAGGTGCGAGGATCATAGAAGTTTCGCCCGATGGAACTGTTGTGTGGGAGTACATCAACCCAGCGACGTTGCCGGATCAGCAACGCCTTCTCCCGGTGATTCTGCGTGCTGAGCGGATACCGGCCAATTTCCCGTCGACGTGGTTCGCGGGGGACAGGCGCAGCCGGAGTGCCGACTCGGACAGAGGTACGGCGGCGCCACCTAACTAGCGAATGCAGCCGTCACACCGCGTTGTCACGCGCTGTGCATACGCACCCGTCGCGCCAGCCCTGACGCTCGCGGGTGAAACGCGATTCGTTAGGTTGCGTCGCTGGCCGGAGTCGACATCGTGAGGTGCGAACTCATGCTGGATCGCGTTATCTACTCCCTGGCGCTCATCACTCTCATCACTGTCCCGGCGACTCTGATCGCGTGGTTGCTGCTGCATCCGTTCGTCTCGTTTTGGCGTCGGGTCGGTCCTGCGAAGACTCTGCTCTTCATCACGGCCGCCACTGTTCTCGCAATGCTCGGCATGTACCTTGTGCGCGAACCACTCCTGCGTCTCCGGTTCGGCGTTCACTGGCCGCTCGCATGCGCATCTGCTGTACTTCTGGCGGTGTCGTTCTATCTCAACGCGCTGGTCTACAGACAGGTGCCGAAGTCCGTGGCCTTCGGATTGGCAGAGATATCTTCTGATGGCCCCGGTCAGCTTGTCACCGACGGCGTGTATTCGCGCCTGCGCCACCCCAGATTCACGGCAATGGCACTGGCAGTTGCCGCGATGGCTCTTCTGACCAACTACGCTGCGGTCTACGTTCTTTTCGTCGTGTACGTGGGGGCCATCTTCGTGATCGCGTTGCTTGAGGAACATGAACTGAAGGCTCGGTTCGGTTCACGATACGTTGAGTATGCTAAGGACGTCCCGCGGTTTGCTCCGCGAGTCAGCGGGAACAGACAACGCGGGAACTGCGACGCAACCTAACCAGGGTCTGCACCCGTCGAGCTTGTCCGTCACGCGGTCTGCATGCGCGCAAGGCGCGCCATCTCGCGCGCAGCTGAAACACGACTCGCTAGACCGCCTGCTGAGCCGAGGAAGACTTGGGACGGAGTTCTGCTGGCCGGCAACCTGTCAGATAGGAGGGAGGCAGCGGCGTGGCGAAGGTACTGGTAGCGTACTTCAGTCAGACCGGGAACACAGAGAAGGTCGCGCGGGCGATACACGACTCAGTCGTCTCAAGCGGGCACGACGCCACGCTCAGGGACGTGCAGGGGCTCACCGTCGCCGATCTTGGCGGGTACGACGTCATCTTCCTTGGGTCCGCGTGTCACTCGTCGACTCTGGCGGAGCCCGTTCTTGAGATCCTCAGTGGCATTCCCTCTGGATCAGGGTTGAAGATGGCGGGGTTTGCCACGCACTCATGCTCGCTGCCCGGGGGTAGTGATCGCGCTCGCGAGCTGTACGAGACCTGGGCCTCGGGGTGTCCGAAGTCCTTCGAGGCGGCATCAAGCGACACACGAATAGAGCTCCTGGGCTACTTCGGATGCCAGGGCGCGCCCTCACCCCCAATCGAGGAGTTCATCCACACGACGATACTCCCCGATGATGACGAGTGGCGCTCGTACCTGCTGGAAGGGAGGAAACACCCAGACACTGTAGATCTAGAAGAAGCAGGAAGGTTCGGGCGGCAGATGTTGGCCGTCTACGCTGAGCGCGCGACTCGGGCGAAGTAACGCGGCGGTCTAACGAGCGTTTGCACCCGTCGAGCTTGTCTGTCACGGTGTCTGCACTGAGGGGCGCCGCTTCGCGTCAGCCGGCACACCCCGCGCCAGCCCTAACGCTCGCGGGTGAAACGCGATTCGCTAGGCAGCCCGTGGTACACCCGTCGCTGTCTGGTGAAGGAGTCAGAGCAAGAATGGGCATCACTTGGAGTTCGATGCGTGCGATGTCGCGGTCGTCCCTAGTCGTGTACATGGGCCTGGTCGGAGCAGTCGCAGGCTTCGCCGCTTGGGGAGCCGTTCTGTCTGCGCACGTGCTGTTCGAGGTCGGCAGGCCAAGTGTCGTCGCGCTTCTCCTGGCGATCCCGCGCGGCGCACTCTTCGGAGTGATCCTGGCCTTGATCCTCCATGCGCACTGGAGACGCCGTTGCGGCGGGAGTGATGAGAAGGACCACTAGCTGGGATGCCTGACTAGCGTTTGCGGCCGGGGGACTTGGCCGTCACGGCGTCTGCAATGGGGGCCGCCTTCGGCGGCCGGCACGCGCGCCGCCGCCCTTCGCCGCGGGTGAAACTCGATTCGTTGGCCGTCGCCGGAGCGATTACGCGCGACGCGGAGGACAGCAGATGAAGCATCGAGACGTCGCTGTGTTGGTGGTACTCCTTGTCCTCACTGTCTGGTTTGGTCTGACATTCATGGGTGTCCCAGGGCTCGTGAGTCCGTGGCACGTCTCGGACGGAATATGGTTCTACCTGGCAGTCGCTCTGGCCATCGGCCTCGTTATCGGAGCGTACGCTCTGTGGCGGGGTTGGGACTGGGGCGAATGGCAGCTTCTCTCTGTTCTTGGTGTGTGGGTGTACATCCAGTACGTTGGACACTGGCAGCGGTTCTTCACGCCACCGTCTCCGCAGGGTGTGCAGCGGTACTACGACGCCTTCCCGAACTGGTACCTGATACCCAAGCAGAACGATCGAGTGGTACCAGATGGCTACCATACGGTCATGCATCTGCTGATGGTCGTTCTTGTGATCATGCTCGTGCTTCGTATCATCAAGCGGTTGAGGAGCGTTGCGGCGCCGTCTAACTAGCGCTTGCACCCGGCGAGCTTGGCTGTCACGGCGCCTTGTCACTCCGGATGGCCAGCGCACCGTGTTAGGATTGGTGCCGAGGTCGACACCCGCACATGCTGACATGGGGTCCGATAGACAGTCATGGTGCTTGAGGAGGGTCCGCATGAGAATCGTCCAGGTAATCAGCCTAACGCTCAGCGTCATAGCGCTCGCGGTTCTGCTCGCAGGCTGTAGCAGCTCGACATCACCGGATGAAGAGGGTCCGACGGCCGATCTAACGGTCACTCCGGCAGCCGGCACGGTCCTGACGGACTTCGTCTTCGACGCAAGTGGGAGTGCGTCGGGAAGCAGATCTCTCGAATTCCGCTGGGATTGGGAGAACGACGGTGTGTGGGACACCGACTGGTCGAGTGAGTCAACCGTGACACGGCGCTTCGCCTCCGGAGACGCGATCGAGACTGCCGTCGAGGTCCGGGACGGGGCCGAGACGCACGAGGCTGTCGCGAGCTTCGTGCTCGATACGCGTCACGGGGAGATCGTGAGCACACTCACCCTTCCCTCGGGCTATTTCCCTCACGGACTGACCACCGACGGCACGGATTTCTGGTTCACGGGCTGGATCGACGACATCTACAAGAGCGATGCCGGGAGCGGCGCGATCGTGGACACGATTGCCGGTCTGACCAACTGGACAGGGGGCATCACGTGGGATGGGACCCACCTCTGGGTCAACGACGGGACGGTCTTGTACGAACGCGATTCTCAAACGGGGGCTACCCTGTCCTCCTTCCCGACTGTCTACACCGCTGGCCCAGGTGGAGTGGCCTGGGACGGCGACGAGTTCTACGTCGGGAGCGATGAGTCCGGCCGGGACGGGGACGGTCTCATTCACACATACACTCCCAGCGGAACGGAGACCGGGGCATTCCCATCGCCGAGGGGGAGTGCACATCCCCGGGGTCTGGCATTCGATGGTGTGAATCTCTGGGTGGTCGTGGAAGGCTCCGACACGCTCTACGTCGTCGATCCGGACAACGGGGCGGTACAGAGAGCGGTTGGGCTGGCCGATCTCGGTGGGTTCGCGACTGTCAAGGACGACTACGTGTGGGCCGTGACCTGGCCCGGTGACGATGGGCAACTGGTCAAGGTGGTACCCTAGACCCGGACGCTGTCGAGTCCACCAACCGCGCCACCCTCGACGCTCGCGGCGGAAACGCGATTCGTTGAGCGGCCCGTCTGACTCTGTACACGGAAGGCTGAGGGATGCTGGCCGAGGTTCTCGCCAAGCTGGAGGCAGGGGGACACAGGGCGGCGGCGGTTCCGGTTGGGCGCCTGGAGGAACTTCGCGAGCACTATGAGGACCTCTCCAGACGGGGACAGCTTGATGAGTGCATCGCCCGGGAACTGCTGGAAGGACTCTCCTTGCGGCCTCCGGAGGCGGTACCGCGTCCACGCTCGCTGATCGTCGTTGCCACAAGAGACCCGGTGGTGTGCTGCACCTTCAGATGGCAGGGAGGTGAGGTCTCGATCCCCGTTCCTCCGACCTATCTTCACCTCAGACGGAAGAGCGAAGAGGTTGCGCGGGCGGTGGCAGACTTGCTGCCCCGGCCGTACCTTGCCGCGTCCCTCATCAACGCACCTCACAAGCTCTTGGCGGTCCGAAGCGGCCTCGCTCGCTATGGCAGAAACAACATCAGCTACATATCGGGCTTCGGGAGCTTCTACGGACTCACTACGGTGTGCACGGAGCTTCCCTGCGACGAGGGGGCGTGGTTGGTCCCATCGATGATGCCGAGGTGCGAAGGGTGTACGCTCTGTGTGTCCGCATGTCCGACGGGAGCGATACCCGAGGACCGCTTCCTTCTGCGGGCTGAGCTCTGCATCACCAACTGGAATGAGAAGCCCGGAGAGGTTCCCTTTCCCGAATGGCTGGCCAGAGACTGGCACGATTGCCTTGTCGGGTGCCTGCATTGCCAGCTGGCCTGCCCGGAGAATGAGGCAGTCCTCGACTACCAGGAGCCTGGTCCCAGCTTCACCGAAGATGAGACGGAGGCGCTACTGCGTGCCGGTCGACCCGGCGATTTGCCGCACCGTCTGAAGGAGAAGCTCGAGAACTGGGATCTTCAGGTCTGGTTGGGCGTTCTGCCCCGCAACCTGGCGGTGCATCTGCCTGGGGCCGACAGACGGCCGCCGGGCTAGCGCATCCAGCCGACGTCACGGCGCTGCCACTCGCGCCGCAGTGGGCCTGGCGGCGGTCAGCGCTCTTGCCAGCACCGGCCGCGGCTGAACCGCGCCTCGTTGGGCGGCGGGAACGTGAGTCCTCTCGGAATCGTCGGACTTGTGGGAGGTTGTTGACCGTGAAGCAGGGCCGCATCAGCCAGACGGCTCTCAAGGTTGCGCTTGGCATAATCACGCTGAGCGTCAAGGACGGCTGGGCGAAACGGCTTCCTCCCCGCCTCGTGGAGACCAGCGAGCGCCTGCTCCTGGCCTCGGGTGCACCGGGCTACGGCCCGCGCCTGATGCGCGCGTCCAAGAAGCAGTGGATGGTGCACGTCTACGAGATCCAGGACCGCCTGATGCCGGGGCAGTGGGAGGGCTTCGGCCACCGCAAGATCTTCATGCAGCAGCAGGTGGAGAGCGCAATCGCGGAGGGCGCGCGACAGGTGCTGGTATTGGGTGCCGGCTTCGACACGCTCTGCCTGAGGCTCGCGCCGCAGCACAGTGATGTGCGTTTCTTCGAGGTCGACCACCCCGCGACGTCGGCGGCCAAGGCAAGAGGAGTTGCCGCAGAGGGCCAACCGGAGAACATGATCCAGATCGCAGCCGATCTCGGCAAACGCGCTCTCTCGAAGGCGTTGTCGGAGGACGGTCGCTGGCATGGCTCGCGGCCCTCGGTGCTGGTGGCGGAGGGCCTCTTTCTGTACCTGAAGGACGAGGAGGTGCGCAGCCTGCTGACTGAGGCGGCAGCATGCACGAGGCCGGGAAGCCGGATCGCTTTCACACACAAGATTCCCGATGAACGCAAGGTTGTCCCGATGATCATGCGCCTGGTCGGCGAACCGTTCCAGTCCGCCGTGCGAAGCGAGGACCTCCCCGGGTACATCGAGGGTACCGGCTGGGCCATGATCTCCGACGTCGATGCCGACCCGGCGCACGGGATCGAACGCTACGCGGTCGCCGAGCGGCGCTGACTCCTTCGGTCGCGAGGGCTGAAGGCAGATGAGCGCACATCATGCGCGCAGCAGCCTCAGGCACTAACGCCGCCTAACTAGCGTTTGCGCCCGACGACCTTGACTGTCACGCCGGCTGCATTCGCACCCGTCGCGCCAGCCTTGACGCTCGCCGGTGAAACGCGATTCGTCAGGCAGGGGGCCGAGGATCATGAAACGAATCTTGTCGATCGTGTTGTCACTGGCCCTTGTGACCACGGGATGCAGCCAGGTTCGCCACGTTGACGTGACGGATGATGCGACGCCGCTGGCTGAGGTTAACCGTTCTTTGAGGCAGAGGAACGCGACAGTACTCCGCAAGGACGGTAGTAGGCTCCTAGTGAAGCATGTGAGCTTGGCTCCGGATTGCACCGACATCATCTTTGAGGGTCCCCCAGCCAGGGCTACGGTGTTGCCCACATGGACCATTGATAGAATCGAGACGACTAGTGCAGCTAGGGGAGCGCTGGACGGCGGGCTGGCGGGGTTGCTTGGCGGCTTGGCAGTCGGGGCACTCCTGGGTGCCGCGCTGTATTCCGAAGAGGGCGACATCTACTCTCGGAGCGACACGATGACGGTGAGTGCGTTCTTCTTGGGGCTCATCGGGCTCACTGCCGGCGTTGCGGTCGGTGCAATTGCCGGTCACCGAGACGAGTACAGCATTCGGGCAGCGGCTTCCTCGACTGCTTGTGAGTAGGGCGTGTGCGATCTTGTAGCAGCCTCGGCCCCTGCCTAACTAGCGTTTGCACCCGTCGAGCTTATCTGCCACGCCGGCTGCATGGGCACCCGTGGCGCCGGCCTTAGCGCTCGCGGGTGAAACGCGACTCGTCAGGCCGCCCGGGCACGACTGGCCTGAGTTTGGCCTCTGCGCGGTACCTCGAGGGTGGACGAGCACGAAAGGGGCAACCCCGTGAGAGGGTCTGCCATTATCACCGTACTCCTGCTGACGTTGCTCGCCGCAGCTTCGCCCGGATGCGCCATCGTGCCCATGGCAGATCCGGATGCCGATGCGGATGCGAAGCGCTTCGTGCCCACACCCGGGAGTGCCTCTGTCTACGTCGTACGTCCGAATCAGTTCGTCGGCACAGCCTGTGTGCTCCAGATATCGCTTGACGGCGTGCTGCTCGGTGAAGTTGCCCCCGGGACCTATCTGGTGTCTCTTGCAGACCCAGGGAGCCATACCGTTGCTGCTTCCGAACCGAGGGGTTGGTTTGAGGGAGACCTCGAGATCGATGCCGCTGCCGGCGGAGCGTGCTTCGTGAAGGTGACTGTCACATCGACTGCCATGTCTGAACTCGGGCTCAAGCTCGAGCCACTCAGCGACTCCGACGGTCGGCAGGAGGTGCTCGCCAACAAACGGGCTCAGTCCTTGTCCGATGGCTAGTCTCCGCGGAGCGAGGAGTCGAGGAGATTGACGCGCTGAGCTCACGTCAGGTATAATAGGGGTGAGAGCGGGCTTACGCCTTAGGCGAGGCCGACCGTATGTGTTTGGGGCCGTGGGACACCGGATTCGCCACAAGGTGCATATGCCCACGGCGTTTTCACGTCTGGTTGCAGGCTTGTCCGCCCGCGCGGTGAAGGCGGTTCTGGTCCGATGAGCAGCTGAGAGAAGGGCGAAGCCGGTAACCGCCCCAGCTGACCAGCGCATGTTGCCGACTCGCTTGGTTGTCACGCGGGCTGCATTCGCCCCCGTCGCGCCAGCCTTAACGCTCGCGGGTGAAACGCGATTCGTTAGGCAGAGCCCGACTGCCTAGGAGGTAACACATGGGACTCCATCTAGCGGAACGGTCGACGATGAGGCTCCGGTGGGCTGGCGTCTTCGTCCTGGTGGTCTTGGGAGTGGCGACAGCAACGCCGGCTGCGGGGCGCATCGAGGAGGTTCTATTCTGGGACGACGGTAGTGCCGAGGAGTTCATGTCGTACTCGACTCACGGGCTCGCTGTCTTCTTCCAGGCACCGCCATGGGCGCGGTCGATCGTCTCGGTTCAGGTGTACTTGGGGAGCAGCGGGGATCCCGCGCCGTTCGAGGTGTCGATTCACGGTGTCGAGGCAGGAGAGCCGCCGCAGCCCGGTCAGGTGGCCGGAGTGGTCACCTCCGGGGACTGGTATCCTGAGAACGCGTGGTTGGAGCTGGGATTTGCCCCGCTTGTGTCGATCGAAGATGAGGCCGACTTCCCCGATCGGAAGTTCTACGCGAAGGTGCGATGGCTGGAACTGGGGTCGCCCGCCGTAGGGTGGGACACCGATGCGCCGCACCACGACTCGACGCTGGTCAGGCTTGACGAGACGTGGATTCCGCTGAACGGAGTCGACGGGATGATCCGAGCCGTCGTATCGGACGAGCAAACGCCCGTGATAGCGTCGTCCTGGGGACGGGTGAAGGCGCTCTACGATGGCGAATGAAGGTCGCGCCTGCCTAACCAGCGTTTGACACGTCGAGCCTGGTTGTCACGCCGGCTGCATACGCACCCGTCGCGCCAGCCTTGACGGTCGCGGGTGAAACGCGATTCGTTAGCCAGCCCCATGGGGCGCGCAGCGCCCCGAACGACCACGGAGGGACGCTTGCAGAGGAGCAACGACGGCCCCACTCCAGCTTCCCTTCGGTGGAAACCGCCGGAAGGCAGTTCCCGGAGCGTCCCGGTTCGCGGACCCGAGACGCTCATCGGCCGGGGCGATGACTGTGATGTGCTGATCCCACACACATCGGTGTCTCGATATCACGCCAAGATCCTCTCTTCTGATGCTGGCTACGCTCTCGTCGACCTGGGCTCCGTGAACGGTACCTTCGTCAACGGAGAGCAGATCCAGGCTTGCCTCTTGCGGAACCACGATCAGATCCGCCTGGCGGCAAGCCCTGACGTGATCAGCTTCAAGGCTGAACGCGCGATGGTAGCAGACAGCTCGGAAGAGGTGCCGTCATCGTGCGATGGCCCCGCTCCTGCGGAGGCCATGTCGGACGCGGTCCCGGCCATCCTGCGTGCGGAGCTGCACAAGAGTTTCGTTCAACACTTCGTGATCGAGACTGAGCTCCGGCTGGCCCAGGATATCCAGAGAGCTTTGGTGCCTCGGCAGCTGCCAATGATCGAGGGATACTGCATCAGCGCCTACTCGGAGCCAGCGCAGCGCGTTGGCGGCGACTTCTATGATTTCACGACGATACCATCAGGTAGGTCCATAGGCTTCTTGGGCGACGTGGCCGGCAAGGGTGTAGCGGCGTCGCTTCTGAGCTCAATGGTCCTCGGGTGCTTGGATGCGCAACTGAGGCTGCATGAGAGCCTCGAATCCGCTCTGAAGACGCTGAACTCCATTCTGTGTGAGAAGGAGCCGGGTCGCTTCGTGACTCTGTTTCTCCTGCAGTTCGATCGGGACGGCCGATGTCGCTATGCCAGCGCGGGGCACAACACTGCATACGTCTACCGTGCCGAGCGGATTGCAGTAGAGGAACTGCCCTCAAACAGCCTGGTCGCCGGGGTGTTCCCCGAGTGCGCCTTCGTATCTGAACCAACGGAGCTGCGGTCTGGCGACGTTCTGCTGGCCTACTCAGACGGCCTGACCGAGGCAGAAAACCACAGCGGCGAGATGCTTGGGGAGGACATGGTGCGCAGAACGCTCCAGGAGCACGCTCCTGCGGGGGCAGAGTCACTGAAGGGAGCCCTGCTTGATCTGCTGCTCGTCTTCACAGACGGTGAGAAGCAGAGTGACGACATCACGTTCTTCGTCATTGAGAGGCTATAGCAGCGAGTGTTGCGCGGAGCAGCGCTGTGCAGGACGCTGAAGCACGACCCGATGATTGAGCAACAGGAAGATGCCGTGAGTCTGAGCGCCCCGCCGCCACTGATGATGAGCGTTGCTGGCCTCGCCTGTCTTGCGGGGGGATGCAGACTCGGGCAGCAGCCCGTGCAGTTCCGTGCCTGCCTGGGGAGGATGCCATGACACGATCATCGAGACACCGTCGGGTGGGCCTGGCATTCGCGAGTGCACTAGTTCTGCTGGCGTGCTGCTGTACGCCACCCGCCGCTGCTGCTGAGCCGTTCCTGGCGGTGCACTTGTCCGGCGGCCACGGGTGCCGTGTCGCCAGGACCGTTGCCCCCTGAGATCCTGCGTTCTTGATCCTGGCTCGAGGTGTCGGCACCTGGACCGCGATGCGTTGGTCGCGGCGGCGCAGTGTGCGCGATGCGATGCAGTTGGCCCGGCACACACACCGTCCTTGTCGCATCATGCGGCCAGGGAACCGGCGAATGCAGCCGACTTGCTTGGCCGTCGCGCCAGCCTTGATGCCCGCGGTTGAAGCGCGATTCGTCAGGCACACCTCGCGGGCGCAGAACTGAGGTACTGAGATGAGTCGAGGACCGGATGGTGGCCGCACTGGAGACATGGGCTCCGCTCGCCGCAGGGGGAGCCGGCGGGCGGCAGCAACTCATGCCAGGCAGGAGCAAAGAAGACGTCTGCGGGCCCTCGAGCGGAGGCACACGAGGCGCTTCCTGTGGCTGGCTGCCAGGGTTGCCAAGAGAAGCGCCAGGAAGTTTGGGTGGAAGGTCCAGGTCGAGCGCACGGGGGCCGCGGGGGGGCCTTGGGGTCTTGTGCGCTGGACCGAGGCCGTGGTTCAGCTGGTACCCGTGGAGGTTTCGGTTCGTTTCAGTCTTGCGGACAAACGAGGCTCAAGCTCGTCCAACGCGATCAGGGTGTACGCCGGTCGCAAGCTGGTGCGTCCCTGTCCGGCACAGCTGCTGCAGTCAGGGGACCGACGAGCGTTTGCAGCGTGGCTGGGCGAGACCCTCATGGTGGCCGTCGAGCGGTCTCCGGCGAGCGGCGAGTAATCGACGCGAGGGTGCCTGACTAACGTTTGCACCCGTCGCGCCACCGTTGACGCCCGCAACCGGCGGGCGACTCGTTGGGCGACCACGCGCCCTTGTCGGACGATCTGTGCCGGCAGGAGGAAGATTGGGATGAGGTACGTCGACTTCAGGGATTCGATATGTCGTGAGCTTCGTCGCAACCGCAAGGGCCTGACGTGGCCGGAGCTCAGGGATCGATTGAATCTGCCATACAAGAGCCCGTGCTCCGAGTGGGTGAGCCGCATGGAGGACGAGAACGGGCTCACAAGGACGCCGGGTTCGGGGCGAGCGTACGTATGGAGAGTGAAGGCACGGGCAAGAAGCGACTCCCGTCGATGAGTGTGCGCCTGTGGCCCAACTGGCGTTTGCAGCCGGCGGGCTTGTCTGTTCGCAACGATTCGGTAGGTGGTCGCGTGGACAGGATGCGCTCCGACGAGTGGGTGGAGGAGGAGTGGATCCGGGAGGATGCCCGGGACCATGGGAGCGCGGCTCCGGCTCCTGCCGCGGAGAGCGTGGCCCCCGACACCGCGGCGGCCGATCAGGACACCGTTCGCGCTAGCAGGTGGTGGTGATGTAGGGGCGGCAGACAAGGAGAAGGGGAAGACCATGGAGCAGAACCGGGCCACGCAGTTCATGGGGCAAGGTTGCGTCTGATCGGAGGCCGTACTCCTGGCCGTGTGCCGGGAATTCGAGATTGAGGTAGAGGACGATGTCATTCGCCGGATGGCCTTCGGCTTCGCCGGCGGGATCGGCAACACGGGGGCCGTCTGCGGTGCCGTCGCTGGTGCCGTGATGGCCATCGGTCTCAAGTTGGGCAGGGCCGACACGATGGACGAAGGACTCCGCAGATTGGCGGTCCCGCAGGAGTTTCGTCGTCGCTTCGAGGCCGAGATGGAAGAGATCACGTGCCGCGGATTGACGGGGGCGGATCTGAGCACGGAGGAGGGGCGCGAGCAGTACATGAGCTCTGACATACCCCAGAGGGTCTGCTTTCCGGCGGTCGGCGCGGCTTACCGACTGGTGGTGGATCTGCTGAAGGAAGCATCGTAGTGCGGGCGCCGCAGGGCTCAAGCCACCGTCGGAGGGAGTTGGCCTGAGCCGCGCTGCGGAACTCGGAGGGTGGAGAAGAGGTGCGAGAGAGTCGAAAGCTCACGGAGATGAGTGCCGGCGAGATTGCCCACGGTGACTTCGCGATGGGGGACCCAGTGCTGGACTCCATCGTTGACGCCGCGGCCCTCGTCCAGGAGAGTATTCGCAGTCCGTCGTTCTTCGTGGAGCAGTGGCCTGACGGCACGACGGTGTGGCGCGAACCAGAAGGCAGGGCCGTGGCCGTGGTGTCTCCCGATGGCGAGATCCGTGAGGAGTCGCTTGAGTAGGCGCCCTTTCCTCAGCGAGAGTGAGGGAGATCGTGCCTGGTAGACACACTGGGCTTCTTCGCCGCTCCGGGTGTTGTTCCCATCGTGTGTGGGTTGCTGGCCAGGCGGTACAGGCTCGGTGCGGCTCTGGCACGCGAGTAGGGACGGGGCTCCACCTGGCCTGCGCGAGCGTCCGAGCAGGCGCAGGCAGCCACACTCACAACGAACAGGAAGAACGCCATGAAGGCGATCATCTTCGACAAGTACGGTTCGGCCGACGTCCTGCAACTCCGGGAGATCGACAAGCCGGTCGTGAACGATGATAATGTGCTGGTACGAATCCGCGCAGCTTCCGCCAATCCCATCGACTGGCACTTCATGACGGGCCTGCCGTACCTCTTGCGTATGCAGAGCGGGCTGCTCAAGCCGAAGATCAACGGTCTGGGCGCTGATCTGGCGGGGCAGGTGGAAGCGGTCGGCAAAAACGTGACGCGGTTCCGTCCGGGTGATGAGGTGTACGGCGAAGTCGACGGAGAGGTGCCTGGCAAACCGCTGCTGGATCTCTCCTCCTTTTCGGAGTACGTGTGTGTCTCGGAGAACTCGGTGGTCCCGAAACCCGCCAACCTGACGTTTGAGCAAGCGGCGGCCATGCCTGTGGCCGCGCTTACGGCTCTGCAGGGCCTTCGCGATCAGGGGGAGATCCAGGCGGGTCAGAAGGTCCTGATCAACGGTGCGTCGGGAGGTGTGGGCACGTTCGCTGTGCAGGTCGCCAAGTCGTTCGGCGCCGAGGTGACGGGCGTCTGCAGCACGAGGAACCTGGACATGGTCCGATCGATCGGCGCCGATCAGGTGATCGATTACACCCGCGAGGATTTCACACGCGCCGAGCGGCGCTATGACCTGATGCTCGACAACGTGGGGAACCGTTCGCCGGCAGAGTGCCGGCGCGTATTGAAACCCAAGGGGGTCTACGTAGCTTCCTTCGGGCGACCGGAGCGCCTGTGGTTGGGACCTGCGCCCGAGTTGCTCAAGATGTCCGTGCTGGCACCGTTCGTGAGCCAGAAGATGGTCACATGGGTCACGTCGCGAAACGTGAAGGACCTGCTCACCTTGAAGGAGCTTACTGAGGCCGGCAAGGTCACGCCGGTCATCGACAGGACGTACCCGTTGCATGAGGTCCCCGAGGCGATGCGGCATCTGGGAGAGGGGCACGCCCGCGGGAAGGTCGTCATCACGGTGTGAGGCGCTCGACCGTGGCACGTCACCGTGATGTGTTCGGAGACGACACCACTCGACCGAGTACGTGTGCCTCAAGGCCTGCGCCTGGAGGCAGGAAAGGAAGGACCGACATGAACAGACCGGCAGTGGTCATCCCAGTGATCATCATAGTCAACGCCTGCATATGGGGCTTCATCATGATCATGTCGTCGCACACGCTGAGTGGTACCGGCGCGTACCAGCAGATACAGAACATCCTCGCCGCCGGCGCGGCTAGTTCGCTTGTGGTCGTGGGAGGTGGCCTCGGCGGGTTGGCGAAGATGATGAAGTCGAAGGAGTAGCCGCTGTTTGTCTGATTGTGTCGATTACGGAGTACGTCGTGAGGTTTGCCTCGCTGTTCATGGCTGCATTCAACGTGGCGGTCCTGCTCTGGTCCTGCGCGGATGGCCTGGCGTCAGAGTACTGCGTGATTCGCGTGGTCGACGAGGATACGGGCCGCGGCGTGCCGCTGGTCGAGCTGAAGCTCCCGAACGAGGTGAAGTACTGGACCGACAGCGCCGGCGTCGCCGCACTCGATGAACCGTCGCTCGTCGGGCGCAAGGTGTTCATCGCCATTCGCAGTCACGGCTACGAGTATTCGGAGGAGACGCTCTTCGGGCGCGGCGCCCACGTGAGGATCGAGCCCGGCCAGACACGGGAGCTGCGCGTCCGCCGCACGATGATTGCTGAACGACTCTATCGTCTCACCGGGGAAGGCATCTATCGTGACAGCGTCATGGCCGGTCTTCCCGTGCCGATGGACGAGCCACTGATGAATGCCATGGTGCTCGGCCAGGACACGGTTTCCGCCGCGGTCTACCGGGGCAAGATCTTCTGGATCTGGGGCGACACGGTCGGACCGTCGTATTGGAACTTCAGCGTCTCAGCGGCGACCAGCGATCTCAGCGACGATCCAGCGGTAGCGGTGAACTACAGCTACTTCACTGATTCGGACGGGCGCGCAAGCCAGATGCTCCCGCTTCAAGGCGAGGGTCTGGTGTGGATCGAGGGCCTCATCCCAATGATGAACCCGGACGGTGAGGAGCGGCTCATCGCCACCTACACGCGGCAGGATGGCCTCCGGTTCCCCGATGAGTGTGGCCTGGCGCTGTTCGATGACGCGATGCAGGTGTTCCAGCCGTGGGTGGAGATGCCCTGCCGCGATCATCACGTCTCCTCTCACCCCTTCCTGCACGACGGCTACTGGTATCTCTATCCTTGGTTGCGGGTGCCGAACGATTGGGAAGCGATTCAGGATTCAAACCAATGGGAAACGCGCGACGTCCGGTTGCCTTCGAACACCGGTCGGCCGTCCTGCGTGGTGTGGAATGAGTACCGGGAGCGCTGGGTCCTCCTGCTGGAAGATACGGGCGACGTCTACTACGCCGAGGCAACCCAGCCGGAAGGCCCGTACGGCAAGGCCGTGAAGATCATCGAGCACGACCGGTACAATCTCTACAACGTCGCGACGCACACGTTCTTCAACAGAGAGGGCGGCCGCGAGATCTACGTGGAGGGGACCTACACGGATTCCTTCAGCGGCGCGACGGAGAGAACCCCACGCTACAACTACAACCAGGTGATGTACCGTTTGCGGCTCGACGACCCACGGCTGGGGGAGGCGCAGGAACAGATGTGATCGAGTTCCCGCATCGCCCTGTGAACGACGCGGTCTGAATGGCGCGTGCGCCCGACTCGTTTGTCTGTCATGCCGGCCACGGGGCGGCTGCGCCGCTTGCAGCCGGCGCGCCAGCCTTCATGCTCTCGTGTGAACAGCGATTCGTTAGCCCGTCCGGGGATGATCTGCTGAATCGCTGCAGTATGATGTCGGTTGTCCGAACGGAATCAACTCGTCTCGAAGACGAACCACCCAAGCGGGAAGGTGAGAGAGTGTCGAACTCCAAACTGCTGTGCTGTGCGCTCCTCCTGGTCGTGTTCTTGGTCAGCGGTGCTGTCGCGCAGGAGACGGAGAGTAGTGCCGTTGCCCAGGAGGCGGAGGAGACCGAGACCCTTTTCGATTCAGACACCGACCTGAGCTTCGCCTGGGGATCGGACCTGAAGGTGAACTCGATACAAGACCAGACAGGCACGCTCTTGGAAATCTACGGCGGCGCCCTCGTAAGTCGCTCGACGATAGTCGGACTTGCTTTTGGGATGAACGTAAGCCACCCCACAGTGAACTACGGCTACATCGGACTGCTTGGCCAGTACACATTCAGCTCGAAGAAGGTCATCCATGCCAGCGGTCAGCTTCTCGTCGCACGGGGATCGACGAAAGACCACGAACGGGAGAAGACGAGTCTCTTCGACAACTACGGGAACATCTCCGGCCCCGGCTTCTTCCTGATCGAACCGGCCATCAACGTGGAGCTGAATCTGAGCGCCAAGGCAAGACTCACGCTCGGTCTGGGCTACAGGTTTGTCACCGGGCTGGATGAGGACGACGAGTTGATATCGACCACGAAGGTAACGAACGAAGACCTGAGTGGTCTGAATCTCATCCTCGGGTGAAGTTCGCCACGCATTGAGTCCACGACGCGGGGTCGCTTGAAGGCGCGGTTCGGCCGTCCGCGCCGCCGTGCCGGGCTCGGTGCTCGCGGGGGGGGACGGGGTTCATCTGGCGGACAGGCCGAGTGGAGCGGGGGGAGCTGAGTGGAGTCGTTGCTTGGCAAGCGGGCTCTGGTGGCGGGCTCGAGCAGAGGCATCGGGCAGCAGATCGCGATGGGGCTGGCGCAAGTGCGCTGCAACGTCGTTGTGCACTGTCGGATGCCGGGGAACGCAGAGCAGACGTTGGAGCTGCTCGAGGGGCATGAGATTGAGACGTCGGTTGTCACGGGAGACCTCGGGACAGACGAGGGTGTCGAATCCGTCATCCAAGGTGTCACAGCCGGGCCGGGCCACGTCGACATTCTGTACAACAACGCGGCGATCATGAACGAGTGGCAGCCCGTGTGGGAGATTCCCAAGACTGCGTGGCAGGACACGTTTCAGGTGAACGTGTTCGCGCTCATCGCCATGTGTAACGCGTTTGCCCCGGTCATGGTCGAGCGCGGCTACGGGCGCATCATCAACCTGACCTCGGGGATCAAGGACACACCGCAGCTTGCGCCCTACGGCGTCTCGAAGGCCGCAGTCGACAAGCACACGGAAGACCTGGCGGCCGAGTTACGTGGGACCAACGTCTTGGTGAACGCCCTCGATCCGGGGTGGTTGAGGACCGACATGGGCGGTCCGAACGCAGACCACGACGTGACCACTGTCCTTCCGGGCGTCCTCGTGCCCGCGTTTCTCTACGACCACGGTCCCAGCGGACAGCGGTACGCGGCTCAGGACTTCAGGTCCGATGAACAGCATGCCGCCGCATAAGCACTCATGGCGCCGGTCTGGTCGCGCGGGGCTGACACACGGTTCGTCAGGTCGGCCGCCGGAGGAGCGGAGCCGCGCACAGCAGTCCGGCTGAACTGCATCCGCAGGGGACGACCCCGGGCCTTGCGCTACCTGCGAGAAGGAACACGCCATGACTCAGGGAACGCCGGATCGCCCCCGGAAGGAAGGGCACCACGATGGAGTCGCCAACACTCTCCACTTCGCCGGGGTCCGTTACTGGACGGCTTCCGTGCTCCCGGCGATCGTGGGGACGACGCTTCCGTTCTGGCTTCGCCCGCCGGGCTTCTCGTTCAGGTGGGGGGGAGCGATCGAGTTCCTGATCGCGACGGTGTTCCTGCACGCGGGTTTCTCGTTTCTGCAGGCTCGGGTCGAGCACAGGAGCACCGACCAGTGGTCCGAGTCCAGGCTTCTCAGGACGGCGATCGGCTGCATCGTCGTGGCGTGTCTCCTGGGACTGCACCTGATCAGATTCACAACAGGCGGCATCTTCATCGTCTACGGGCTCTCGACCGTCTTCGCGGGTGTGCTCTACGTGGTGCCGCCCTTCAGCCTGTCCCAGCGCGCGGCTGGCGCGATCGTCGTTGCCCAGAGCCTGGGATTGATACCCGTCCTCGGAGCCTATCTTGTCCAGACCGGCGATCTCACACGAACGGTGTACGTGGCTTCGCTGCCGATTGTCGCGGCGACCGGTCTGTGGGTGTGGACGGAACTGATGGTGACACGGGGCCACGATGAGAAGGTGGGGCGCGAGACCCTGGTCACCGCGTTCGGTGCTCGCTTCTCCGGCCGCGTGGTCGTGCCAGCGCTCCTGGCGCTGACCGGCGCGACGCTCCTGGTGGCCGTCCTGTCCGGGTCGGTGATGCCGTTGGCCCTGGTGGCGCTGCTCTCGCTGACGCTCGTATGGCGGATCGTGGCCGCATCCTGGAACGGGTACGCGGACGCCCCACGAATGCGCGAGGCGCGCTCACGCGCCGTTCTTCTGCACCTGGTGGTATGCGCGGCCATCGCCGCGTCGTCGCTCGTGATGGTGTTCCGGTAGATCCCGGAGCCGGCCCTCTCGCAGGCGAGAGGGAGAGGCGTCACATCGGAGGAATCCGCGCGTGGAACGCACGCTCTACTACCCTCAGCCCGGCGTCTACCTGGGGTCGCCGTATCTGCTTTCGCCTGCGGACGCCCTTCAGCGCATGCAGGACGAGCTCCAGGAGCATGGTCACGTCACTCACGCCGTGGAGCTGCCAACCTGGGCACCACGCTGTCCGCGATCAAGCATCAGTACTTCGTCGGTTTGGGATTCCACGGGAACGTTGTCCAGTTCGCGCGGGAACTGGAGATCCTGTGCGGGAAGGACCCGCCACGCGAGTGGCGCACCGAGGACGCGCCTGCCGGACACCCGGAAGACGAAGACCTGCGGGGCGGCGGGCGGATGCGTGAGTTAGTGTTTCACGGGCCCCAGGGGAGCATCCACAGGGTCTACACGACCTTCTACAAACAGCACTGGTACGAGGTCGTCAATATCCACCTCAAAGGCCACGAAGAACCACACGTGGCGGAGTGCATGGGACGGCGCGGGGAGCTGTTGCGGCTGATAGCGCACGATCTCGGCGAGTCCACGGCGGCTCAAGTGGAGGAAGCGGACTCTGAGCTGCTGGCAGAGGTTGCCGCCATGCGGGCGATTGTCTGCCTGGGGTACCAGCTGAAGGACCTGAGCGAGGCGCTCGATCCCGATACCCTGTGGCGACCCGAGGTGTTCAAGCAGGGGATGTCTCTGGCCGGCGGACCCTTTTGCGCGCACCACGGGCCGCTGTAGGCGGGTGATGAACGGTCCGTCGACCGGCACGTCTCGAAGTTGGCAAACCTGCGGGGGAGTTCGTGGAGAGACACATCAAGAATCGACTGGCGGACATCGAGCGCGACGAGGACGTGCTCGTGTGTCTTGCCGTGGAGTCCGGCAGCCGGGCCTGGGGATTCCCGTCCGCGGACAGCGACTACGACGTGCGCTTCATCTACGTGCGCCGTCCCGAGTGGTATCTCAGCATTGACCTGGAGCGCCGAAGCGATGTGATTGAACGTCCGATCGAGGATGTGATCGATCTCTGCGGCTGGGACATACGCAAGGCGCTGAGGCTCTTCCGGAAGTCGAATCCGCCGCTGCTCGAGTGGCTTCAGTACGAGACGGTCTACGTCGAGAAGTTGATGTTCGCCCGCCACCTGAGAGAGATGATCCCGGAGTTCCATTCGCCGAAGGCGAGCTACCATCACTACCGGAACATGGCGGAAGGCAGTTTCCGCAAGCTCGTTTCCGGGGAAGACGCTCAGCTGAAGCAGTGCTTCTATGTGCTGCGCGGTCTCCTGGCGGTTCGCTGGGTGCGGGCAGGACTCGGGGTGGTGCCGGGTGAGTTCCGGCGCCTTCTGTACGAGACGATCACCGACGCGGTTCTCCGCGAGGCGATCGAGGCCTTGCTCGAAGCGAAGTCAGCCGGCGGCGAGCTGGACGCAAGGCGTCTGCCTGACTCGATAGAAAGGTTCATCGAGGGGGAGATGGACGGCGGCCCCGCGATGACAGATCTTGATGGAAGCGCAACCACTGAGGTCGCGCGGCTCGATAGCCTCTTCAGAGCCACGCTTGCTGAGGCGTGGCCCGGACGTTCGGTTGTCTGACCGGCGTCCGAGGCGGGACGCCACGCTCATCTGGATGCTCAGGTCGTCGCCGGGCGACGGCGGGGTCGTTCCAGTGTCCGACTAACATGTGAGGCTGACATGAAGCTGCTGCTTCTCATGGGCTTGCTGGTCACACTGGCCGTTCCCGCGTTCGCGGGCGGCAACCCGGACGCCCGCGTCTACATCGATTTCGATCCGCCGAACTACGTGTTCGAGTACACGCCAACGCCATTCGAGGAGTTCGACGCGTACGTGTGCCTCGATCAGCTGGACGAGGGGATGATGAGCGTCTCGCTGCGGATGGACGATCCCATGGTCGCGTGCCCGGGCGTCTTCGCGTCGGTAGGGTGGACGCACCTGCTCCCGTCGAGCGATCCTCCGCTCGACCCGCCGTGGGTCGGCAACGGAATCTTCGCCCTCTCCGACTACTGCTTCCACGACGACCCCGCGGTGATCGGTGCGATCCACCTGGTGTACCTGGGCGGTGAGTGCTGTCTCGAGATCCTCGAACACCTCATCTGTGCGCGGTGGGTCGTGGACTGCTCGAACGAGCGCGAGCTGGACATCTACTGCGTCCTCGCGCACGGCAGCATCGGCGGAGCGCCTTGTCCGGAGGGGGATTGCTCGCAGGTACCGGTCGAGGGGTCATCCTGGGGCATCATCAAGGGGTTGTACCGCTGACGGCGTCCGACGGAACAGATCCCGCCGTCAGGTGTCTGCCTCGGACGTCCGGGGCAGCGGGCTGTACCGACAAGGAGGTCCCACATGAGACTGACGGCGGCGGTTCTCGCGACGATCCTGCTTCTTGCCTGCTCCGCATTGGCGCAGCCTCCGGGCGAGTTCGTACTCCATCAGAATGAACCGGATCCGTTCTGCCTGGAGGTCTTCCCAAACGGCACGGCGATTCGCTTCGAGCTGCCACAGAACGCACACGTCCGGCTCGAGGTTTCGAGCCCTGACACAACGTCTGTGGTGCGGACACTCATCGACGGCAACCTCATCACCGGATACCACGAGGTGATCTGGGACGGACGGGACACGCTCGGTGAGGTCGTAGAGGATGGAGCGTATCCCTATACCATGACTGCCGCCGAGGCTCCGGGTGGACCCGTCCTCTACGAGGAGACCCTCGTGGCGACCGTGAGCTGCGGCAGTCCTGTGGACGAGATCACCTGGGGGTGCATCAAGGCCGTGTATCGGAGGACCGATCGTCCGGCGCACAACTAGCGCGCGCGGCCGATTCGCGGTGGTGCGCTGGCGTGGCGCCCCCGCTGTGCAGTGAGACCACGACGGAGCAGGCCCATGGACCACGACAGTGCACGCCTCTTCGAGCCGTTGGACGAAGACCCCGATCGTTCCGGTGAGTGCAGCCTGCCCGGGCCGCTCACCATCCGGCGCGCTGCTCCGGCGGATGCCGAATCCCTCGGGCGGCTGTCTGCCGAGCGAGAGGGCGGGAACGCGCCGGCACACGCTGCCGCGATCATGCGAGCGCTCGAGAGCGACGAGATCGGTCGCACGTCGCTCGTTCTTGTGGCCGAGGTGGAGCACGGCATCCTAGGCTTCGGGAAGGTGAAGCGCCTCGGCCAGGCGCGTGCGGACGACGGGAGCGTGACTCCCGAAGGATGGTATCTCACAGGCGTTGTCGTCGATCCTCGTTTTCGAAGACGAGGGGTGGGGGCGAGGCTGACCGGGGATCGGCTGCGGTGGATCTCAGACAGAAGCCGCTTCGCGTACTACTTCTCGAACGCGAGGAACCCGGTCAGCATAGCGCTCCACGAGCGTTTCGGTTTCGTCGAGATGTCGCGAGGGGCGGAGTTCGGCAGCGTGTCGTTCGTGGGAGGAGAAGGAGTTCTCTTCCGCGCGGATCTCAATGGACTCGCCGGGAGAGCTCCCTGACAAGCCGTATGCAGCCCTTGCGCCTGGGTGTCACGAGACCCGGGATGGGGCGCCCTCGGCGGCGGCGCGGCTGACGGCCGGTTCGTCAGGCTCCGCGGAGGAGCACGATGGCAGAGACGCGCCCCAACGGCGAGTCGCGAGAGGTCAGTCTGCGGGCTGTCACGAGCGAGAACCTCAGGGCGGTTCTCGCACTCAGCGTGGCAGAGGAGCAGAAGAGCGTCTATCCGCGCTCCAACGCGTATTCCATCGCTGAAGCGCACTACCCACCCGATGACGATCCCGTGTGGTTCAGGGCCGTATACGTGGGAGAGACTCCGGTGGGCTTCATCATGACGTCGGAGGTCCCCGAGCAAGGGGAGTACTTCCTGTGGAGGCTGATGATCGACGCGAAGCACCAGGGGAAGGGGTACGGGTCCCGGGCTGTGGAGCTTCTGGTCGAACGCATCAAGGGTACGCCGAACGGGAAGCGGCTCATCACCAGCCACCTCGTGGGTGATGGCGACGCAGGCGCTTTCTACCGAAGGCTCGGATTCGAGTACACCGGCGAGATGCTGGATGGCCGCGACCGTGTCATGAGGATAGACTTGTCGCGGGATGCGGGTGTCTAACCGACTGGCTTGGCTGTCACGCCGGCTGCAGCGCGGCCGGGCCGTTCGCCCGCGGCGCGTCGGCCCCGACGCTCGTGGGTGACGTGCGGTTCGCCAGTTAACGCAGGAGGACTTCGGATGGCAATCTTCGTCTCTTCGTTTGGCATCTTTCTCGCGATCATCGGGATCTTCGGTGTCGCCATGCCGGCGACGCTCCTGGGTCTTGTCGGCAAGTGGCGCGCTTCGATACTCCTGTCTGTGGGAGCCGGCCTGCGCATCGTTCTGGGGATCCTCTTTCTGCTCGCAGCGCCCTACTGCCGCGAGCCGCTCATCGTGCGCATCGTCGGAGTCGTCTCGCTCGTGGCCGCGTTGGGATTGCTCGCAGTTGGACGGAGTCGCTTCGAGCGCTTCCTCGATCGGTGGCTTGCGCGACCGCCCGTCTTCGTGCGGACCTGGCTTCTGGTCGCGATCGCGCTTGGAGCGTTGCTGGTTTGGGCCGCCGGGTGGCCTCTGTAACCTGCGGCGGCCACGTTAGGAATGGGAGGGAACCATGCTTCGATCAGCATTCGGGGGACTAATCGCGTGCACGCTCGTGGCGCTGGCGCTGTCGGCGGGTGTCGTCTCCGCCTCGTGCCCGGGGGAGTTTCCGCAGGTCGTTCTCGAGTGTTTCTCCGCGGCGTACTCCGATCGCGATCTCGCGGTCTTGGAGGGCCTGCTCGCGCCCGACTACATCTGGGTTGCGGTGTCGCCGCCCGAAGTCGACGTGTTTCCCCGCGAAGACTCCGTCTCGGCGTCGACCGAGATGTTCAACGATCCGGAGGTGGAGTTCGTGTCGCTCGAGTTCGATGAGGTCTACCGCGTCGTGGACGGCGAAGAGGCGAACACCTGGCGGCTCGAGGACCTGCGAGCGACCATGACCGTCAAGCGCGCGTCCATGCAGTCAGCTCGGTCAGCCATTCTCTGCGTGACGCTCTACGTTCGCCTGATCGAGGGCGACGATCCAGGGTTCGAGGTCTATCGCGAGGTCTTCTTCGAGGGCGAAGGGTGCGTCGGGAAGTAGCCGGCCGCTCTTCGTCTGCGTGATACCTGCGTGGGAGATACGGGAGATACCGTGTCGATCAGCTGTCCTCATCCCAATGAGGGGAGGCGACGAATGCCCCGGTCGATTCCAACAGGTGGAGCCTGGCAGCGACTCGGTCTCCTCGTGCTCTTCAGCGCGGCGGTTCTGCTGTCCGGCTGCGAGATCGGTACCGACGCCTCGGGTCCTCAGTGCTGGGTGATGCCCTCGGCCCTGCAGTTCGGAACCGTGCAGGTGGGGTCTCACGAGGATCTCTCCTTCGTCGTGAAGAACGAGGGAACAGGAGTGCTGTACGGAACCGTGAGCGAGGCCTCCGACGACTACTCGATCCAGGCCGGCGGCGAGGCCTTCAGCTTGGGTGCCGACGAGACCCATCTGGTCACCGTGCGCTTCTCTCCGATCGCGCACGGTGCGAGGACCGGGAGCATCGATCTGGGGTCCGACCAGTGCTCGCGGGTGAACTGCGCCGGGACGGGGAGTCAGGGGCCGCTCTGCGACGTCGAACCCACGAGCCTGGACTTCGGGATCGTGGCGCTGGGGTCCTACGTAGAGAAGTCGTTCCACATCAGGAACCTCGGTGGCGGCGTGGTGTCCGGATACGTGAGCACGAGCTTCGAGCACTACTCGATTGTGAGTGGCGGGGGGACCTTCGATCTCGTCTTCGGTCAGACCCTGACGGCGACGGTGCGGTTCGAGCCGACCTCAGTCGGTGTCAAGACCGCGGGTGTGAACACGGGGTCCGAGTGCGCGCAAGTAGCCTGCACGGGTGTGGGGCGCGACGGCCCGATCTGCGTGATAATTCCCCCGGAGCTCTTCTTCGGGAGCGTCGTGGTCGGGGCGTACGTCGATCGCACCTTCGTGATCGAGAACATCGGCAGCGGGACCCTGACGGGGTTCGTCCACCTCACCTGCGGCGGCTACTCGATTCTCTCCGGAGATGGGGAGTTCTCGCTCGACTCACAGGAGACGCGCACCGTCGTCGTTCGTTTCTCGCCGACGACGACAGGGGTCCAGACCTGCACCGTGCATACGGAGGCGAGCGACTGCTCCGACGTTCCCTGCTCCGGGACGGGGATAGACCCCTAGCTGGCGTACCCGCGTGATGCGCGATACGGGTTGTGGTCAACGAAAGCTCATCGAGAGAGGATCCTCCATCATGCCAAAAGGCGACGGTCTTCCCCGCGGCGTCAAGGTCATCATCGGGTTCCATGTCGTCAGCTTCGTCCTCTGGCTCTTCGGCCAGACCGGCGCCGTCGTGTCCTACGACACGGTCGCCGAGTGGGGGCTTCAGGCTCCCCGCGCGCTGAGCGATCCGGTCATCGTCGAGGTCAACAGGGCGATCGGGCTCGCGGACACTCTGGTCATGTTCCCGCTCTTCGCGGTGGCCGTGATCGGACTCCTGAGGAAGAGGTTCTCCGGTGCCGTGGCTTCCTGGCTGGTCTTCGGGATGACCCTCTACTGGCCGACGGTCTTCTGGTGCAGCCAGTACCTCTACGGCCAGGCAGGGATTACATACCAGCCAACGACGCCGGAGGCGGTGATCCTCCCCGCCGTGATGATGGGCATTGCTCTGTGGGGAAGCTGGTATCTGGCCAGGAATCGACACCTGTTCCGATAGCAGCGGCCGCGGCGTCAACCTGAAGGAGCAGCCCAGTGTCAGATACGCAGTATGTGCTGAACCATCCCGCCGACAACGCCGCGCTCAACGCGCTCTTGGCGCGCGCGTGGGCCGGACACACGGACCGGGACTTCCCGGATTCGCTCGAGCGCAGCCTGGCGTACGTGTGCGCGTACTCAGAGGGGAGGCTCGTCGGTTTCGTGAACGTTGCGTGGGACGGCGACTCACACGCCTTCCTTCTGGACCCGACGGTCGACCCTGACTTCCAGCGACGGGGCGTCGGTCGTGAACTCGTCCGGCGCGCGGCGGATGCAGCGCGAGAGAGTGGCGCGGAGTGGCTCCACGTGGACTACGAGCCGCATCTCGACGCCTTCTACAAAGGGGCGGGGTTCCGGAGTACGGCTGGCGGGGCTGATGAGGCTCCGCGACGAGGACGCGGGCTGACGGGCGGACGCGGCCGCCACGCGCCGGTGTCACATGGTCTGGATTCGCGAACTGCGCGTCACCGGGCGCGCGGTGGGGAACCAAGAGAAATCCGAGGAGAGCGACAAGGTGCTGGATAACTACTCGTACTACTTCACCTCCGTCTGACGAGCCTGCGGGAATAGGCCCGCAGGCCGGACGGAGGTTGGAGATATGTCGCGTCCGGCAGACGGCGGCGAGCAAAGTCGCGAACGCCGCATTCGCGATCGCCAGCGTGTGATGGCACGGCTCCGGCGCAGGGCGGCGCGCGAGCACCCCTGCGCTTTCGGAGCGGTTCTCAGTGACAGCGATCGGGAGTTCGTCCAGTGGCTCCGCGAGTTTTTCGTGCGCAACCGCTACAGGTCACGCACGGTGCGGCATCCGTGTCTCGAACCGAACCTTCGCCGCGTGGTGAAGGTGATGTCTCTCCAGGAGCGCCGCGCGCTCGACGCGGCGAAGGTGCAGTGCGAGGAGGCCGGTGTTCGCTGTAAGCTGACGCGGTTCCGCGAGTAGCGGCGCCTGAAGCGCGTGTGCGTTCGATCGGGGAGAGGCCCGTGCCGATGAGATACCACCACGTGGGGATTCCGACGACGACGCCGAGGCCGGGCGAGACGTATCTCGAGGAGTACAAGGCGTTCTGCACGGACCACGAGAGCAACCCGTTCGGCATCCAGTGGATGCGCTTCGAGGCCGACTGCCCGCTTCCCGATCTTGTGAAGTCGGTGGCCCACGTCGCGTTCGAGGTGGACGATCTTGCGGCCGCGCTGGAAGGCCACGAGATCCTCATAGAACCGAACAGCCCCTCGGAGGGCGTGACCGTGGCATTCGTGGTGTGTGACGGCGCCCCGGTGGAGTACCTGGAGTTCTCGAAGAAGCGACGTCCGAGATCGCGGCCGATGCGCATCGACGTGGCGGAGCGATCTCGGACGGACACTGAGTCTGCAGGAAAGGGGACGGCTCCGTAGGAGTTACTCGACGACGGAGATCGTGTCCGATCCGGCGATCGGGGTCCCGTCCAGCTTGCAGCCAATCAGGGTCAGAGTGGCTGAGGGAGGAGCGACGACGGCGCAGACGTCGTCCCGGTCGAACTTCGCCACCAGATCTCCGTGGTTATCTGACTTCGCATACACGACCGGGATCCCCTCGAGTTCCAGCGTGGTGGTGTCTACCTCGCTCAGGGGAACGTCCGCATGTACGGTGACGCCGGTGTTGCTGCCAGACAGGGAGCCGAGACTGAGTGTCCTCGGTGAGATGGTGATCTCGATCTCGAGAGTAGTCCCCTGCGCTCCCGCATTTGTGCTGGTCAGGCAGATCGGCGACAGGATCGCCGCGAGGATGACGAGAACGGCAAACGACAGCTTCCTTGCGCTCATTGGGGCCTCCTTGATGCTGGTTCCGGCTGCGCATCAGCCGCGGGCTCTCACGGGATTGGAGGCTGCGAGGGTCGGGATTGTTCCCTGGAAACGCCAGACGTGGGTCGGCCGGCGGCTGGCCCGGATGCGCTGATACGAAGGACCAGCCTCATGCCCCCGACACCCTACCCGGAACTGAACGCAGTCCTTCGTCAGCTGGTAGCCGGCATTCAGGGCGTCCTGGGCGACACATTCCTCGCGGCCTATCTGCAGGGCTCGTTCGCGACGGGCGGATTCGACAAGGACAGCGACGTCGACTTCATCGTCGCAGTGGAGGACGAACTCTCCGAGGAGCAGATCGAGTCCCTGAATCGCGTGCACGACCGCATCTACGATCTTGACTGCCCGTGGGCGCAGCACCTGGAGGGATCCTACTTCCCGAAGGACGTCCTTCGGACCTGCGATCAGCGGGGCAAGTTGCTCTGGTACCTGGAGCACGGGGACCGGTTCCTCATCCTGTCGGAACACTGCAACACGGCCGTCGTGCGTTGGATCGTGCATGAGGACGGCATCGCTCTGGCGGGACCGAGCCCCGAAACGCTCGTCGATCCGGTGCCAGTCGAGGTGCTGCGGCAGGAGATCTCGGAGACCATGTGCGACTGGGGTCAGGAGGTTCTCGCTGAGCCGGAACGCTTCAGGAACCGATTCTACCAGTCGTTCATCGTTCTGAGCTACTGCCGCATGCTGCACGACCTGCATGTCGGGTGCATCGACTCCAAACGTGCCGGGGCCGAATGGGCGAAGACCGTGATGGACCCGTCCTGGGCGGGGTTGATCGATCGAACCTGGGACGGGCGTCCGAACCCGTCTCTGAAGATCAGGCAGCCGGTAGACCCGAAGGAGTTCGAGAGCACCCTGAAGTTCGTCCGGTACGTGATCGAAATGAGCGCGCAGTACGGCGCGGAGTGAAACCCGCGGAACGGGATGCTGACACTCGCTGCAGCCAGCGGGGTGCCTTGGTCAGCGCCCATAGGTGGTGGGAAAGGAGCCCGAATTGGCAGAAGAGACTGGTAGTCGCAACGGATCGCCACGCAGCGCGCGGACGCTCGCCATGGTCAACGTGGGCATCTGGGGAATCTCGATCATCGCGATGGTGTTCTTGATGCAGCGTTGTCCGAGTGCGAAGGGGTTCTTCCCGATACTGGGGGGAGGGACCGCGGTGGGGGTCGCGCTCATCTCGGCGGTGTCGAAGCTCCGGTAGGTCGGGCGCGTGCCGCGTCACCGAGCGCGGCCGGGAACGGCTCGTTGACAGCACTTGGCGCGAGGGGGGGGCGAACCATGCCCGCCACCGACCCCGTGCGCCTCTTCGAGATGGACCTGGTCCGGGTGGGCGACGCGGACTGGCAGGCAGGCGACCCGGCCAGCCCTGAGTGAGCATCGCCGTCGCGTCTCCCGATGGGCAACCGAGCGAGGCGGGACGAACACAGGAGGGACTGCCATGATCTACGTGTGCTACGTTCTCTTCGGTCTGGGCGTGGTGACGTACGGTTTCGCTCTCGTCAACATGAACGGGAGCGCGGGCGAGACCTATTCCGGCATCGGCAACGCATTCATGCTCTTGACGGCCGTGCTGCTTCTCTTCCGCGCGGCGCGCTGGGGACGGCGGACGGAGAAGGCGTAGGGAAGGACCCGGGACCCTCCATCCTGAGTAGGTCGATTCGCTGGCGGGCGCGGAACACAAGGAGTGACTTCGTGAGGCGTCGAGCCGTTCGGAGGACGGTCGTCTCCATCGTCATCGCGGCGCTTGCCCTGGCGGGGGTGGCGCTCTTCCTGTCGAACCCTCGCGCGCGGTGCGCCCTGCGAATCGCGCCGGGATTCACCCGGCACGAAGCCGACTCGCGCATCTACTATGAGACCGGCGCAGAGGAGATCGCGTCCCGCCTGGCCGATGCTCTTCCGCGCGCGGTAGCGAGGGTAGAGAGCACTCTCTCGATGCCGTTTCGATCGGACTTCAGGGTCTACCTCTGCAACACGCACGAGAGCTTCGCTGCGCACGCCGGCCACCACCGGAGCACGCCCGTCAGAGGACTGGCGTTCTCGAGGGACATCTGGGTGTCCCCCAAGGCGTTCTCGTTCCACGGGCGGGACACGCACGAGCAGACGCTCGCGCACGAGCTGACACACCTCCACGTCGGTCAGCAGGTGGGGTGGCTGCACCGAGTGAGGTTCTTGCCGGGGTGGTTCCTGGAGGGGCTCGCAGACTGGGTGTCCGGGACCGGTCTGGAGGTGGTCTCGCGAGATCGCGCACTGAGCGCGCTCCTCTATGGTCCTCGTCTCGAACTCGATTCCACCGGGAGATTCCCGGTTCCGAAGGGACCTTCGGACTACGGGATCGACGGCCACATGCTCCACGCGCAGTCCCTGATGTTCGTCGAGTACCTGTCGGTGGGGCGAGAGGAAGCGTTCAGGGGTTTGGTGCGCGATGTCCTCACCGGCGAGCGCTTCGGCCCGGCCTTCGAGCAGCGCTACGGGCGTACCCTCGACGAGGAGTGGGCGGAGTTCCTGAAGTCGCTGGGGGGCGAGGCGGAAGGCCGTGACGCGCGATTGCCCAGCCCTCCCGGGGAGGCGACGTGAAGCTCGGATGGCTCTCGGACATTCATCTGAACTTCCTTGACGATGCGAGTCGGGGACGGTTCCTCGAGTCTCTGTCGGTTCACCCGGTCGACGCTTGGCTGCTCTCGGGTGACGTTGGCGAGGCAACCTCGATCGTCGGCTATCTGCAGGAGCTCGCGCGTGAGATTCAGGTACCGATGTACTTCGTTCTGGGAAACCACGACTTCTACCGTGGCTCGATTCGAGGTGTGGTCGCGGAGGTAGCCTCCATGGCTCGGTCGAGCGATCGGCTCGCCTGGCTGACGAGCGCGGATCCCGAGCCGCTTGCCGCCAACGTGGCCGTCGTTGGTGACGACGGCTGGGCGGACGGCAGGTTGGGCGACCCCCTGGGGACGCCGGTCGAGCTGAACGACTTCTATCTGATCGAGGAGCTGACCGGCCACCCGCGAGCCGAACTCGTGCAGCGACTGAACCGTCTCGGCGATCATGCGGCCGCCCGGCTGGGTCCTAAGCTGGAAGATGCGGCCGAGCGCCACGCGCACGTGGTTGTCGTGACACACGCCCCGCCGTTCGAGGGCGCGACGTGGCACGAGGGCGAGATCTCGTCGCCCGACTGGCTGCCCTGGTTCTCGTGCGACGCAGTCGGAAGCGCGATCCTCCGATGCGCCGAGACACACAGCGAGACGAGGTTCCTCGTCCTCTGCGGGCACACCCACAGCCCCGGGCAGTACTCACCCAGACCGAACGTAGCTGTACTCACGGCCAGGGCGACTTACGGGCATCCGGTTGTGCAGGCCGTGATCGAGCTCGACGGCTCGTCGGTGGCGCGTGCGGCCTAGTTGCTCCTCCCGGCTGCGCCCCCCGCCGCATGGGACTCGGAGGGTCGGCGAGCTTCCTCCAGCATTCGACCGGCGTTCGGGCTTGACGAGCCGGCCTTGACGCCGGATGCTTGTGAACCCGCCGCGCCGGTCTTGACGCGCGACGCGCGCGCACGATACGTTCGGCACTGGATCCGTGGCCGGACAGTGCGTTCTACGGATCGCGGCGAATGTCCCCGCCGCCCGGGTGTAGTGAGGGGCAGGGCGGTCGAGGAGGGTCCGACTCTATGGAACACACACTGAAGCTCGGCGAGAGAGTCACGGTTGGTACCGGATGGTTTGCAAGACGCCGCATCATGTTCGCGGGCGAAGTCAGCTCCGGTGTGTTCTCGGTCGTGGCGGAGTGGACCGAGGTGCACAACTCGGCCGCGTACAACATTTACTTCCAGAAGAGCCAGCGCGAGTTTCCGATGCTCGGAGGCCGCGTGACTGTTTTGGCCGTGTCGAAGCACGAGCTCCGATTCCGCTTCGAGAAGTGAACACGAGTAGTCTGCCGGCAGCGGGGCTGACGCGCCTCGACAAAACACCTCTCGTTCCAAGGGGCACGGAACAATGACCCCTCGTGCAGTCAGCGGCTCACCCCTCGAGCTGGATCCGGACGTCCAGGGCCTGCCGCTCGCGTCGCCGGTGAGGCGGCTCGTGGCCTTCGCCATCGACTGCGTGCTCCTGTTCCTTCCGTCCGCGGCCATCGCAGTCGCGGCCGCGGCCCTGTCGCTTTGGTTCACCGACCCTGCCGCCCTCCGCGCCACGGTGGCGCTCTTCGACGGGCGCGCGCAGGATGAGATCCAACTCGCGCAGAGCATGGGAGCGCTTGCCCCCGTGCTGGTTCGAATCAAGGCGCCGGGACTTCCGCCCTCTGTCGCCCTGGCGGTCGAGGAATCGGATCTGGAGCGCGCGGGGGAGATCCTCTCCGACTACTCGATCGACATCTCGCTGTCGCCTGCCGCAGAATCAAGCTCTCGAGGACCGGGGCACATTCTCATCGAGGCGGAGCGCCTCGTTCCGAGGGGACTCCGCTCGGCTGCGCTCTTCGGCCTGGCCGCGCTCTACTTCACCTTCTTCACGGCGCGCAGGAGATCTGCGACGATCGGGAAGTGGCTCCTGGGGATGCGAGTGCGGAGGCTCGACGGCCGTCCACTCACGTGGTGGGAGAGCTTCGAGCGCTTCGGAGGCTACATGGCGAGCCTCGGGACCTTCGGGCTGGGTGTCTTCGACTTCTGGCGGGACGCGAACCGCAGACTCGCGCACGATCGAATCGCAAGCACCGTCGTTCTGAGAACACGGTGGGCGCGATCCCATCGGGCCTCCTGAGGAGGGAACGTGAAGGCGACCTGCTTGCCTCTCCTGGGACTCCTCGCAGTTCTCTGCGTCTCGTGCACGGGCACCGAGATCGACACGAGCCTCGCGAAGCCGTATCAGGTAGTGGACGACGAGTCGCTGCCGACGTCGACCGGTCGAACTGCGCGCGCGTGGCACATCGTGTCCGACTCTTCGAACTTCGAAGAGCACGCGCAGACGATCGCCAAAGCGCTCCTCGACCTGCACCGGGAGCACGGCGCGGTCGTGAACCGGGTCGAGCTCTATCCGAGCAGAGCGCTCGTGGGATCCGGTGTGAAGCACGGCCACGGGTTCTACGCGACCGATGGCCGCGCCGGGCAGGGGTTCCCGGGAGCGGATCCTGATTATCGGGCGACGTGGCGCGTGTTCGCAACGGACCGACGGCTGACCGAGCGGGAGATAGACATCGCCGAGCTGGGGATGGAGCGGGCGCCGGAGTTCCCGAGCCAGGATCCGTTCAGCAGCCTGGCCATCGACGCGGACGCCCTGCGTCTCCATATCTCAGAGGAACTCGGTCTTCCTTACGAAGAGATCGTGCTGCCGAACCCTCCGATGGAACTCTGGCTCGAGGTGATCGACTAACCGACCTGTGAGGGGATGCCGCAGTGGCCGTCCCTCGGCCCGGGTCCTCATCGAAAGGTGGAACCGCCGTGAGAGCCAGCACCTTCAGCTACTCGATCATGTCCGTCCTCATGCTCGGCCTGACGGCCTGCAGTGCCCCACCCGAGAAAGGACCTGACAGACAACTCGCCGCCAAGCTGCAGACGGCACTTCAGGGTGCAGTGGCGAGTCCCGGCAACAGATTCCCCGGCGCGCTGCTGTACGTCAGCGGTCCCGAGATCGGCCTCTGGGCTGGGGCCGCTGGTGTGAGCGATGTTGAATCGGCTGATGCCATGAGACCCGATGAGGAGTTCCGTGCGGGCAGCATCCTGAAGCCCTTCGTCGCCGTGGTGGTTCTGCAGCTGGCGGAAGAAGGACGGTTCTCGCTCGACGATCCGATGACAGGGGTGTTGCCTGAGAGCGTCACCTCGGGATTCCCCGACAGCGACAGGATCACGCTGCGTATGCTGCTGAACCACACGAGCGGGATTCCCGAATGGCTCACCGAGACGATGATGGGTCAGATCGCCTCCGATCCCACAAGAGTCTGGGACGTTCACGAGTACCTTGATGTCGCGGCGGCGCAGGAGCCCTACTTCCCGCCCGGGGAAGGCTGGATGTATTCGAACACGGACTACAGCCTGCTCAGCCTGGTGATCGAGCAAGCGACCGGGAACTCGTGGCGGCAAGAGGTGCGCGAGCGCATCCTCAGGCCTCTGAACCTGGAGAGCACGCGACTTCCCGAACCCGGCGACCTGACCATCTCGGACAACCACGCACACGGCTACATCGACATGGAAGGCGAGCTGATCGACTTCACCAGCATCGACTCGTCCATGGCAGGTGCCGCGGGTGGGCACGCGCTGATCACGACGACGGCGGATCTCGCCCGCTTCCTCAACGCGGTCCTGGCTGGTGAGCTCTTCCAGAACACCTCGACTCTGGATCAGATGCTGGAATTCGTAGAAGTGCCGGAAGGTGCCAGCGGGGCGAGATACCCGGCCGGCTACGGCCTTGGCATCATGAGGTTCCTGCTACCGGGCAACATCGAGATGCTCGGACACGCAGGCAGCACGGGCGGATTCGAGTCCTTCGTCTACCACCTGCCTGCTCACCAGCTGACCGTGGTAGGCATGATGAGCAGCATGGGGGGTGACGAAAGCGAGCTACTGACGCCCACTCTGGAGTTGCTGGTGCCGGAGTTTCAACCGCAGTAGGGTGGCACGCGCTCCGAGTTCCGACGTCTGGGCGAAGGGAGCGGACAGACGAGCCTGGGACGCGCGGAGCAACAGGGGCCAGTGATGCTCGCGGGCGATACGTGGTTCGTCAGGCTGCGACACGATGAACTCAGTAGGGGAGCGCAATCGAGATGCCGACTTGGGATGAGCTGTTCGCGCAGGGGAGGTGCATTGCGCGTTTCCCCGAGCGCCCGGTTCAGGAGTTCGTCTCGCTGCTTGAACGATCGTCTGGAGAGCGTCCGCTGCGCATCTGGGACCTGTGCTGTGGTGCGGGCAGGCACACAGCCGCCATGGCTGAGCGCGGTCACAGCGTGTTCGCGAGCGACGGTGCTGAGCGGGGAGTGGCCCTGGCGCGCGAGCGCCTGGCCCAGCTGGGGCTCACAGCCGAGACGGCCGTGGCCGACATGACAGTCTGCCACTGGGAGGACGTGCTGTTTCACGGAGTTGTGAGCTGGGACGCCCTGCACCACAACGTGCTTCCCAACATTCACGAGGCACTGCGGACCGTGCGGCAACATCTTGTTGACGGTGGTTGGTTCCTGGCGACGTTCAAATCGACGCACGCAGATTCCTTCGGCGTGGGGAGAGAGATCGAGCCTGGCACGTTCGTGCAGGACACGGGGTCCGAATCGGGAGTGCCCCACCACTTCTTCGACGAACTCGGGATTCGCGAGGCCTTCCGTGAGTGGGAGCTTCCGGTTCTGATTGAGCGGAGAAGTGACTACAAGGAGAGGTGTGCGGACTTCCTTGAGGTCAATCCATTCGACTACACCATCTGGGGCGTGCTTGCTCGCAAGCCCGTCCAGCATGGGAGTGCCGCACCCTGAGTAGCGCGTGCCGGCCGACGAGCTCGGCTGTCACGTTGACTGCACGGCGCGCTGACGCGTGCGACACACCTGCTCCGCCGCGCCCCCCCCGTAGGCTGTGTGCGGGCGCGCGCCGCACCTGCGGCGGCGCTCCCCGGCAGTGTCAGTCGCCCTCCCCGGAGTTCGCCGCAGCGCTCGTGACACCGCCCGGCGCGGTTGCTACGCGGTCAGTCAGGTGACAGCGCGAAGCAGTTGCCTCACAGGAGGAAGAAACGATGCGCACATTCAGACTGCTTTCCGGCGTCTTCCTCGCCCTGCTTCTCCTCGTCCTGCCGGCCTCCTTCGCGGCTCCGGAGGATGTGGGTGAGGAAGGCCCGACGGGGGAGGATTACCTCCTCCTCAGGATCTGCGAGGGCGTCGTGCGGCTCTTCGAGGGCCGGACTGACGCCGTGTGGCCGGGGTACTCGCTGGCCGAGCAGCCCTTCCTCGTGTACGCACCCGAGAGATGGGCGCTCCTTCTGAACGTGGCCGATCGGGTGGAGGGATTCGGCGCCGGTCCCGAGGACTGGCCGGATCTGGGGCCGGGCGCCCAGTATCACGAGGGCCGGTACGGCGCTCTCGCGGGCCAGCTGGAGTTCAGCCTCGCTCTGGGCGAGACGACGACGGTGGCGATCGGCTTCCCCGACGGTTTCTCTGAGCGGGTCGAGCACCCAGAGGTCGCCGCCTTTTCGTACATCGTTCATGAGGCGTTCCACCAGTACCAGCGCGGCGCGTTCGGGGAGATACCGTGGGCTCGCGAGGAGAGGTACCCGATCTCCGACCTGGAGAACGGCGCGCTGGCCTGGCTCGAGATGCGTGTCCAGCAGGACGCCCTCGAAGCCGTCCTGGCCGGCGATCGCGAGCGGTGTCGGCTCAGCGCGGAGGCGTTCGTTGCCGTCCGGCGCTACCGCTGGGACAACGGTGCCCCCTTCATCCGCGAGTACGAGCAGGGCAAGGAGCTGCAGGAGGGCACGGCGAAGTACGTCGAACTCAGGTGCGTCGAGCTCATGCGCGGTGTCGACTACGTCTCATCTCTCGACGGAGCGACCAGTCCGCTGGCCGGCTCGTTCACGGATGCGGCCATACCGGACCTCCTCCATCAGGAACTCCGGGAGAGGATGGGGGACACCTGTCTTGCACCAGAGGACATACCCCGGAACAGAATCTACGCCGTCGCCGCCGTCGAGGGATTCCTGCTGGACTACTTCGGGATCGACTGGAAGGCGCTCGCCCAGGAGGCGGGTCCCGGGTTCACCTACGTGGAGCTGCTCGGTACCCGTCTCGGCGTGGACGAGAGCGCGATCGCGGAACTCGTCGACCGGGCGAAGCGCGAGTACGACTACGAGTCGATCCTGGCTGCCACGGCCGAAGCGGCTGAGGAGTACCGGAGCGCCTACGCCCGCGAGCTCGAGGCGTTCGAGACTCAGGACGGCGTGCGAGTCGAACTCGCCGTGTCGTCCTCCAACCTCTCCCGGTCGCGAGTCAGCAGGGCGAAGAAGTGGCTCATGGACGACGGGCGGTTCCTGCTGTGCAGCGACTTCCGGGTCTACACCCTGCGGGGTGGAGACTGGACCCTCGAGCTGCACGAGGCCGGTCTGCTGGAGATCAACGACTGGGATGCCGAAACCAAGACGGTCGTGCTGTACGATGCGGGCGTCGACTCCGTCTCCTTCGACGGGGAGCCGGCCGCGGCGCTCGCCCAAGGCACGCGCGACTTTGAGTCGTTCGAGCTCGCGGGGGATGGGTTCGTGCTGAGCGGGACGCATCCCGGGAGGTTCGTTGCCGCGGGTGACACGGTGAGATTCGTGCTCGACTCGAACTAGGCCAGGCGCAACCCAGAAGCACCCTCAGCGGAGCGGGAGGAACGTGCACGAGCGGAAACCCGAATACGCAGGTGTGTCGATCCGCTTCTCGGCTCTCGTGCTGGACGTGATCCTGATGTCGGCGGTGTTCTTCCCGGTGACTCGGGTCGTGAAGGGCACCTGGGTCATGGCGGCGGCGCATCACCAGTGGGCTCGCGGGTGGTTTGTCACGGATCCCCTGTGTCTGGCTTTCCTGCTCGTCATGTTCCTGTACTTCGTTCTGTTCGAGGGGCTGTCCGGAGCGACGCCGGGGAAGCGTGTCCTGGGCCTGCGCGTCGTGGGCGCGGGCGGGACTCCCGTCGGCCTGACCAGGGCTCTGGTCCGAAACGTCCTTCGTGTGGTGGACGGTCTGCCCGCGCTCGGAATCGTGGCTGCGGTGCTCATTGCCTCGTCCGAAGAGCGGGCTCGGTTCGGCGATCGCGTGGCGGAGACCAGAGTCGTTCGCACTCGATCGCGCGCCGCCTGACTGGCGCGTGGGAAGTCTGCTTTCACGACGGTACACTCCTGTGTGGCACGCTAGAGAACGGAGTCTGATCATGACCATCGGAAGCTCGCACGGGGGAACTCACCGACCTCGGGACGTCCGCGGTCGCTTTCTTCTGGCCGGGCTCGTCTGCCTCCTGATCCTGTCCGGTTCGAGCGCGGCGGAGAGCACATCGCAAGTCGCCGTACCGGACACGCTCGAACTCGAGGAGTATGACATCGAGGGGCTTCAGTCGCTCATGGAGGAGGGGCGACTCACGGCCAGCGGGCTGACACAGCACTATCTCAATCGGATCGCCGCACTGGACGACGCCGGACCTCGCCTGAATGCGATCATCGAGATCAACCCGGACGTGCAGGCGATTGCAGCGGCGCTCGATGCGGAAAGGGACCGCAGCGGCCCCCGAGGCCTGCTCCACGGCATTCCGGTAGTGCTCAAGGCCAACATCGACACCGGCGACAAGCTCACGACGACAGCCGGGTCGCTGGCGCTCGCGGGCCACAGAGCCGGCCGGGACGCCTTCTTCGTGGAGCGCCTGCGCAACGCCGGCGCTGTGATCCTCGGCAAGGCGAACCTGAGCGAGTGGGCGAACTTCCGATCCGACCATTCCTCCAGCGGCTGGAGCAGCCAGGGTCGCCAGACCAAACACCCGTACGTCCTCGATCGCAACCCCTGTGGCTCCTCGAGCGGTTCGGCGGTGGCGGTGGCCGCGAACCTCACGGTGCTGGCAGTCGGCACCGAGACGGACGGGTCCGTCGTGTGTCCGGCGGGCGCGACCGGCGTCGTGGGCATCAAACCCACGCTGGGTCTCGTCAGTCGCGACGGGATCATTCCCATCGCCCACAGCCAGGACACCGCCGGCCCGATGGCGCGCTCGGTGAGAGACGCGGCCGTGCTGCTGACCGTGATGGTGGCGGAGGATCCGGACGATCCTGCCGCTGCAGGCTTCCCGGAGCAGATGCCCGACTACGTCGCCGCGTTGGGCGACAGCGGCCTTCAGGGCGTGCGCATCGGCGTCATGCGCGACTACTACGGCGCCGGGGCGAACGCCGACGTCGAGGAGGCTCTCGGGCGGGCCATCGAGTCACTCAGATCTCTCGGGGCCGAGGTGACCGATCCGGTCGAGTTCGGTGACATGGACGGGGTGTATCAGGCCGAGTACGAGGTTCTGCTGTACGAGTTCAAGGCCGACGTGGGCGAGTACCTTGTCAGGCACGGATCGCCGAACGGGATGCGGACACTCGACGACCTCATCGCCTTCAACGAGTCGCAGGCCGGGGACGTGATGCCCTACTTCGGACAGGAGACATTTGTGGCGGCAGCGGAGAAGGGGGCGCTGACCGACTCGGCCTACATCGCGGCGCTCGCCGGCAGCAAGCCGGTGGCGCAGGGCCTGATCGACGAGGCGCTCGCGAAGCACGATCTCCACGCCATCATCGCGCCCACCAACGGGCCGGCGTGGCTGACCGATCTGATCAACGGCGACAACTTCGCGATCGCGAGCTCGAGCCTGGCCGCGACAGCGGGCTACCCGAACGTCACAGTCCCGATGGGCAGCGTGCACGATCTGCCGATCGGACTCTCGTTCTTCGGCACGGCGTACAGCGAGCCGACGCTCCTCCGCATCGCGCACGCCTTCGAGCAGGCGACGAAGGCGCGGAGGCCGCCGGCGTTTCTTCCCACGCTCACGCTCGAGTAGCGCCAGAGGAGAGGTGGAGCACATGGGTGAAAGTTTCCCAATGCTCGCCTGGACCGTGATGCCTATGTTCATCAGCATCGGTGTGGCAGTCCTTTTCGTCGTCCTCGCCGTCCGCCTCGTGCGGGCGGTCGAGAGGATCGCGGACAAGCTGGGGTAGGATCCTGCTCCGTCAACGGGCTCCGCCGTGCGGTTCGGTGCTTCGGGGGTGGATGCCGTCCGTGGTAGAATGAACCGCCATCCGGACCAGGGAGGAGCCGATGAGCTGGGGGATCGTTCGCGCCATCATCGTGCTTCCCGGGGTCGTGCTCGTCTTCATCCCGGTGTTGATCGTCCGTCTGACGGCACGTAGCGGCTTCGCGGCCGATGTGGCGAGCCCGACGCATCTCATCTTCTGGCTCGGTCTCGCGATCGGATGTCTCGGCGGCGCTCTGAGCATCTGGGCCGCTACCCTCTTCGCGAAGTTCGGTTCCGGCACGCCGGCTCCGTGGGACCCTCCGAAGCGACTCGTGATCCGTGGGCCGTACCGCCACGTGCGCAATCCGATGATCTCAGGCGCCCTCCTCGTCCTCGTGGCGGAATCGCTGGTGTTCAGGTCCTGGCCCCTCACGGCGTGGGCCGTCGTCTTCTTCCTGGCGAACACTCTCTACTTCCCCCTTGTCGAGGAGAAGGCGCTCGAGGCGAGGTTCGGCGACGCCTACCACTCGTACAGGGCCAACGTGCGAAGGTGGGTTCCGCGGCTGCGCGGGTGGGAGGGAGGAGGCTAGTCGCATTGGAACTCCTGGACAAGAACAGCCTTGCGGGGACGCTCGACAGCGTGAACGAGGCGCTCTTCTTCGACCGCCGCGTGCCGAAGGCCGAGGCACGGCGCCTCGCCCGTTGGCTGGCGAGCCGACACGATCTCCCCGGGTCGTACGCCGGCATGTTCGCACCGACGGCGAGGGACTACGAGACCGGCATCAGGCTCTTCACCGGCCACCGCATCACCTCCGGCGCAGCGACCGGACACATACTGGGGGAGGAGACGTGTCGCACGCTTCGCCTCCTCGACGCCGGCGTGCGCGACGCGGATCGAGCCCTCGAGAATGCCGTCCGGTCGATGGACGCGCGGCTCGCGGAGTCTGAGACAGAGCGCGGGCGCCGCGGGTTCTTCTGATGTGGAGCGTGCACGGCGTCGGTCTGGCGCCACCTGGCCGCGGGGGGCCTTTCGCGGAGAAGAGAACGGCTCTGCGGCGGGATCGGACAGCTCACGGAGTACCGGGACGGGAACGGGCGGTGGCGACGGTTCCCCTTCTACTACACCCTCCTGGCGCTGAGCGAGGCGGGAGGGAGAGAAGCTGTAACGGAGATGCGGTACGCCGCTCCCGGGCTCGAGCGCCTGCTCAGGCGGCGTGCGCGCGACGATCGGTACGACCTGCGTCGTCGGGCAGTGGCGGAGCGTGTCCTGGAGGTGGTCTGACCGCCCGGACGGCCGATGCTGGGGAGGTCTCCATGGGATTGCTGAGCTCCAGGGTAGCGATGCCCCGAGGGCGAGGGCTCGGCTCCGCACGGTGACGGGAGTCGCGCTTGCGCTCGTCGCGATCGTCAACTGGTGGCTTGTTGCTGAGGAAGGGCCCAGTGCCGCGAAGGTGATCGCGGCAGTAGTCGCGACGGTGGCTGCTGTGATCCAACTCGCGGTCCGCGTCAGGGATCCGGCGGAGAAGGAAGGGAACTCCGAGCGGCGGCCTGACTGATGTCTGTGCTCGCGTCGCTCGAACGGCGCCACAGAGGAGGTGCGGAATGAAGAGGGCGATACCTGTTGTGTTCCTGCTTCTCGTGACGGTGGCCTCGATCGCCTCGGGGAGCACGACCACGTCGGTACTCCCTGGTGCTCAGACGACCTGCACGGTAAGAGACAGCCGCGATTCCGCGCGGAACGTGATACCAGTATGGACGCAGCTTCCGGATCTGGTGGAGGGCTCTGCCTACACGTCCTCGGTCCGTCTCTCGGACGGCTACTGGGCCGAGCTTGCAGATGACTTCCACACCGACACGGCGGGCCCCATCGTCGCCATCGAGTGGTGGGGCGCGGAGAGTCCGCCGGTCGATCTGCTGTACGTCATCGTGAGGTTCTATGAAGATGGCTCGAGTACGTCTCGGGGCCTTCCGGGCACGCTCGCCTACGAGCAGTCGATCTACACGTTCTCGACGGAAGAGTTACCGGGAACGAGCCGCAACAACTACCGGTACACGGCCGATCTCCCGGTACCGTTCGGTCCGAATGCCGGAGGGGTGTATTGGATCAGCATCCAGGGAGTCGAGCAGAGCAGCCAGTGGTACTGGTACGAAGCCCACTCCGACTACTTCTGGAGGGACGAAGCTGCCTTTCGATCGGATTTCTGGGGACACCCCGATTGGGTTCCGTACTCGGAGTTCGGATCCGAGCCGGAGGAGTTCGCGTTCATTCTCTACGCGGACGACAGCCCTGTCGAGGAGAGGACCTGGAGTTCCATCAAGGGGCTCTTTCGCTAGGCCGGTGCGGTACTCAACATCCCTCTGCGCCGTAGCCGCCGGCGCCCCGGGTCCTCCGCCTCGGGTCCTCGAGGCCAACCTGACGACGGCTGTCTCGCTGCCCGTCGAGAGGAGATCCGACGATGCTGCGGATCGTTGCAGTCCTCACGGCGGCCATCATGCTGGCGGGCTGTTCCGGCGTTCGTCGTGTGGATCCGACAACGCTGATCGATATCAGCGGTTTCAATGAAGCCGTTGAGGGCCGAAAACTGGCGGTGGTGCTGCGCGGAGGGGCGGAACTCGAGGCCGAGGACATCGTCGCGCGGACCGATTCCACGTCGTTCACCCTGCTCAAGCCGACCCGACGAGACACGGTCATCGCGACGTCCGAGATCCTCAGTGTCAGGTCCATGGGCGGAGGCGGCGCAGTTGCCAAGGGAGTAGGTCTGGGCGCGGCCGGGATGCTGCCCGGGCCCGACTCCCTCGAGGGCGAAGTCGAATCCGAGGAGTGGCCGGCATCCGCGACCGGCGGGCGCATGCGGTCCCCGGGAAGATGAGGCCGGCGTGGAAGGCTACTACGCGGGGAACCTGTCGGGAGAGCGACTCCGCCAGTGCTATGAGCTTGCCTCTGCTCGGGTCAGGCGGTACCTCGATGCCGAGATCGAGTTCGTGCGCGGCGGCCTGAGGCCCACGGATGCCGTCCTCGAGCTCGGGTGCGGATACGGACGCGTGGCGTTCGAGCTCGCGAAGCGGGCGCGGGCGGTCGTCGGGATCGACACGGCCGTGGAGAGCCTGGACCTTGCGCGGCGACTGGGGGGCACGGAGCCGCGCTGCGTCTTCCTCGAGATGGACGCCGTCGTGCTCAGCTTCGGGGACGATGAGTTCGATCTCGTCGCGTGCGTTCAGAACGGCGTCTGCGCGTTCGGCGTCGATCCCGGGCAGCTGGCTCGGGAGGCCGTGCGAGTGACGCGACCCGGTGGGCGCGTGCTGTTCTCGACGTACTCGGAGAGCTTCTGGCCCGAGCGCCTGGAGTGGTTCGAGGCCCAGTCGAGGGCAGGGCTTCTCGGTGAGATGGATCGGGACGAGACGGGGAACGGCACGATCGTGTGCAAGGACGGCTTCCGGTCCGGGATGCTCACGGTGGCGCAGCTCCGATCGTTGGGGGCGGCCATGGACATCGAGCCTCGCATCACGGAGGTTGATGGATCCAGCGTGTTTCTGGAGCTGATACTGCCGGCGTCGCCTGATCGGTGAGCGTCGTCGGCGAGCCCTTCCACGACGAGGAGCCTCTCCGTGTTCTCATCTCCGATACTGATTGTGGTCATCGTGGTGCTGATCGTAGGCGTCGCGGTGTTCTTCGCCAAACGGCGTTAGACGTCTCTACCCGCCGGCGCCTTCGGACGCGGCGTGTCCGTGAGCTCGGCCGCTGGGATCGGTTGGAGGTTCGACATGCGTGCGATTCTGGCAGTAGCAGTAGTCTGCCTGGCTCTGGCCGGTCCGGCGAGCCATCCCGCCGCGGCCTGCACTTCCCTCTGTCTCGACACGTCCGATGGCCCCATCTTCGGGGCGAACCTGGATCTCTTCATCGGTGAAGGGCTCGTGTTCGTGAACAGGCGAGGCGTCGTGAAGGAAGGCTACCTCGCGAGCACGACGGGGGAGGTGGCGAGGCCACGGGCTTCCCCGAGGTCGATGAGCGACCGCCCGTCGTCAGCGGCTTCTGGGTCCAGCATCACCTCGACACCTGCGCGACCGTGCAGGAGGTCGTCGACGCCGATTCGCTCGTGAGGTTGACGCAGGACGCCTGCCACTTCCTCGTCGCCGACGCCCAGGGGAACTGCGCCACGATGGAGTACCTCGAAGGACAGCTCGTGTGTCACACCGGCGAGGCCCTGCCGGTCAAGGCTCTCACGAACATCCCGTACAGCGTCGCTTTCTCGTGTCTCGAAGAGGGGACGACGCCCGAGGAGGACCCGGGCCGGTCGGTGGAGCGGTTCGTCGACGCTGCCGCCAGGCTCGAAGGCTACTCGGAGGAGGATGTCGCATCCGCGGAGGAGTACGTCCTCGACGCTCTGGTGAACACGGTCTCGGCGCCCCACACGAAGTGGAGCATCGTGTTCGACATCGGGAAGAGCGAGGTTCTCTTCCGAACCGCCGCGAGCCCGACAGTGAAGCGGCTCTCGCTCGACGGCTTCGACTTCGCGTGCGAAGCAGCCGTCCTGATGCTGGATGTGAACGCAGACCTGGAAGGAAACGTCGACGAGCACTTCGAGCCGTACGATCACGTCCGGAACCTGGACGTGTTCACGTCGTTCTGCGATCGATGGGAGATCGAGGTCTCGGCCGAGGCGGCCGAGGAGCTCACGCGCTACCTGGAGGACTTCCCGTGCGGGCGCTGAGGTGGGGCGCGTTGCGGGCGTCGGGGCGGCAGGGTGCGCCCGCGACCACAGGAGATACGTTCTGAGAAGACAAGCAGTCACCCTGCTCGTGGTCGCCCTCGCGGTCCTCTGGCTGGTGCCGGCAGCGAGAGCCGTCGAGGAGCAAGCTCCGCAGGGTCCGGTCCGGTACGTGTACGCCGTGCACGACAGCGTCGAGCTCGCGGTGTACGTGTTTCCGCCTGCAGTCGAGACGACCACTCCAGGCGCGGCCCTCGCCGTCTTCCACGGCGGTGGCTGGAACATCGGTCGAGTCGAGTGGGCGTTCTCGACCGCCAGACGCTTCGCCGATAAGGGGATGGTAGGTGTCGCGGTGCAGTACCGCCTCTCGAATCACGCGAACATCACGCCGCTCGAGGCCATGGCCGACGCGCGCGACGCCATCCGATGGATGCGCGCCAATGCTGACACGCTCGGTGTCGACCCGGAGCGGATCGCCGCGTACGGCTGGTCGGCGGGAGGACACCTGGCGACAGGCGCGGCGATCTTCGACGATGAGGAGCCTGACTCACCGTTCAGCAGCGCCCCCGATGCCCTCCTGCTCGAATCGCCCGCGGTCTCTCTCGTGGGAGACGGGTGGTTCCAGGAGCTTCTCGGCGACCGGGCTCGAGCCCGCGAGGTCTCACCCGATGAGCATGTGCGACCGGGGCTCCCGCCGACACTGATCGTGCAGGGAGACGTCGACACGGTGACACCGCTCGCCGGCGCGGAGCGGTTCTGCGAGCGCATGCGGGCCGCGGGTAACGTCTGCGAACTCAAGGTGTACGAGGGATACGGCCACCTCTTCACGCCCGCCGGAACTGCGGACGACGGCGTGCCGAAGCCGGACCCCGCGATTCAGTCCGATGCCACGGCACGGATGGAGGAGTTCCTGGCGTCGCTCGGTTTCATGCAGTGACGCGCCCTTAGCGGGGCGAGGTGTACACGGTGCGGAGGAGATCCCATGGCACAGCTTGACATCAGTGAGAGCAGTATCAGTGGGGCGGCGGAGTGTCCGATCAAGTTCCGGTGCCTCTCGGACGCTCCGGGTTCCGTCTGTCCCGTCGAGAAGCGAGAGAACGGGGGCGCGCTGTTCATCCATACGGACCGGCAGCGGGAGTGCCCCTATCTGGAGGGGGTGACCGGCGGGTACGTCTGCCGGTGTCCCGTGCGGATCGAGCTGTACGAGCGGTATCACATGTAGCCTGGCGCGTGCCCGCGGTTTTCGTCTGAGGAACGTCACAGGCATCCGACGACGGGTGCACGCATGACAACCCACAGGGAGGTGAACAGGTGAAGTGGTGCTCGCTCGCAGTCTGCGTTGTCCTGGTTCTGGCTGGGTGCGGCTCCAACCCCTCTGAGGAAGGAGGGGCGGGCGCGGACGTGACCATGACGGTCCGCTGGCAGCGCCTCGTGAGGGAGGACGGGAGCACGTGCTCTCGGTGCGGCGGCACGGAGGAGGAGTTCCGCGCCGCGGTCGCGAGCCTGCGGGAGGCTCTCCGCCCGCTCGGGATCGAGGTCGCCGCAGCGGAGGTGGCCCTGAGTTCAGAGGAATGCGCGGCGGACATCATGCAGTCGAACCGGATCTGGATAGAGGACCGACCCCTGGAGGAGTGGTTGGGGGCCGAGGTGGGGGCGAGCCTCTGTGGAGCGTGTTGCCCGGGGCTCGATGACGAGGTGGAATGCCGGACAGTGTCGGTCGACGGAACGACCTACGAGGTCGTTCCCGCGCGGTTGATTGTGAGGGCCGGTCTCGTCGCCGCTTCGGGACTGCTGGCGCGCGACTCCGCCGGCGCGTGCTGCCCGGCGGCCGTCGACTGCGGGACGGGAGAGGCGCCGTGCTGCCCGGAGTCGAGCGGGAGCGAGAAGGAAGACGAAACGGGCGCCATCTGAGATGATGGGGGCGGGCCTTGACGTACCGAGTCCCACTCAGGTATGATGTGAGTGAGAGCGGGCTTACGCCTTCGGCGAGACCGCGACGACGCAGATGAAGCCGTGGACACCGGACTCGCCGCGAGGTGGAGGGGGTTCCGCGGCTCTTTGCGTTCCGAGGAGGTACCAGTGAGGCGAGACTCGCCGTTGAGGAACGGGATCGCCGTCGCTCTTCTTGTCCTCGCGCCAGCCCTGGGCGCGGCGGTGACCATCCACGTTCCCGACGATCAACCGACCATTCAGGAAGGGCTCGACGCGGCGTCCGCGGGCGACACGGTTCTCGTCGCGTGCGGCGTCTACGCCGAGCACGACATTGGGATGAAGACGGGCGTGTGGCTTCGGAGCGAGATGGGCGACCCGCTCTGCGTCACGATCGACGCACAGCAGGAAGGCCGCGTCATGTGGTGTGAGGGCGCCGACGGCCAGACCGTGATCCAGGGATTCACGATGACGGGAGGGTTCGCGACCTACGCCGGGTCCGGCAGGCACTCGCACATCGGCGGCGGCCTCTACTGCGACGACTCGCTCGACGGGCCCAAGGTCATCGACTGCGTCTTCCTGAAGAACGAGTCCGTGAGCTACGGGGGCGGTGTCCACTGTGGGACCTCTGGAGTGCCGTTCTTCCGTCGCTGCAGGTTCATCGAGAACTCGAGCTTGCACGCCGCCGGCGGCGGGGCCTACAGCACCTGCGGTCTCGGCGAGCTGTGCACGCCGGTCTTCAAGCAATGCGTCTTCGAGGGCAACTACGCCGGGGAGAGCGGTGGCGGATGCAGCTCCTACGGAGTTCGGGGCGGCGGGGCATTGACACGCGCCGTTGTGGAGTTCTGGGACTGCGACTTCGTGGGGAACGACTGCGGTGGCTCCGGCGGGGCGCTGCAGGCCGTCAACGTCGGCATCTCGGTCGACGGTTGTCTCTTCGCCGGCAACGACGCCTACTACTGTGGCGGTGTGCTCAGGGTCTTCAACAGCGTATCTGCGGTCCTCGCCGGCTGCACACTCGTCGGGAACGAGGCGATGCGCGGGAGCAGTGTCCACGCGCACGGGACCGATATCGAAATCTACAGGTCGATTCTCGCCTTCGGGATCGACGACGAGGCGGTCACGTGCTCCGTCGGCGGGCAGGCGTTCCTCTCGTGCACGAACGTGTACGGCAACGAGGGCGGGGACTGGGTGGGCTGTATCGAGGGGCAGGAGGCGGTCGACGGTAACTTCTCCGGCGATCCTCTCTTCTGCGGCGAACAGAACCCGGATCTTCCGTACTCGATCGATGTCGAGTCGCCCTGTGCGCCCGAGGGGAACGCGTGCGGCGTGCTCATCGGTTGCCGCAACGTCGGGTGCGGGGCGAGCAACGTGAGCGCAACGACCTGGGGGAAGCTCAAGGCGATCTACCGATAGGGTCCGGGGCGGCCTTCGCACTGAGAGACGGCGTTCCGGGAGCGAAGCGCGCGACCGATAGGAGCTCGCGATGGGTCCGTTCCGGAAGCGGCGACAGGAGGAGCTCGACGATGTCCGGGTGGGGCTCTTCGCCGACATCGAAGGGTCCATCTTCCTCGAGGTCGACGGAGTCATGTGTGGCAAGGTCACTCGCAACGGCGAGATGGTCGTCACCTGCTCGCCCCTGGGGAATCAGTTGCAGGACGCGACCATCGGGCTGCTCCTGCTGTTCAGCGTCTGGCCGGACGAGAAGGTGATCGCCGAGGAGATCGCTCGTCTCCGTCGGAAGATCCGGCAGAAGAAGAGGTTCGGACAGAGACGAGCCGCCGTCGAGAGAGAGGACCCCGAGCGTGAGGAACTGTCCGAGCGCGACAGGGCCTTCGTTAAGACGTTCTTCGATCTCGACCGGGTCGAGGAGTACGCGTCCCTCATGGATCGTGCGAGGAAGCTCGCGCTCGTCGCTGCGCTGCGCGGGGAGAACCTGACGGCCACCCCTCGGCCCGCGATCCCGGAGGTCCGAAGCGGCGAGGATATCCTGATCGTCCACACGGTGTCGGTCGACGCGAGCGTGCCCGAGAGCGAGTCGTGCATCCACCAGCTCTCGATGTCGCGTCCAGGGGGACTCGCGCCGATCCACGCGCGTTTTCTGTTTGCCCTGGCCAGCGTGCGGTTCGCGCTTCCGCGTCCCGAGGCGGTCTTCAGAAGTGCCGCGGGTGTCTGGCACGCGAAATGGCTGACGCCGCGAAGCGCGCTAGCGGCGACGCCGACGGACCTCGATCTTGAAGAGAGCGCGCCGTTGGGGGACTCGTTCGAGCTGGCGCTCGAGAGCGCCTGGCGAATCGCGATTGGCGATGTGGACATCAAGATGCCGGAGTCCATCGCTCACTAGCCCGCGTCCGGGCAGCGTCAGAGAGGAGGGACGTCTCTCTTGTTCTCGAAGTGCAGGATCACGGTCCTCAGACGGTCGCTCGACAAGGAACTCATCTCGGAGTTCATCGACGACGAGTACGCCGGCATGGAGGCGTGCGAGGGGTTCGAGGATGGGCAGGAGTTCATCGTGGACGAGCTCTTCGGTCCGCCCGACGGCTTCTGCCCCTGGGCGTGGGCGGACATCCGACACGTCATCGCTCGCGTGGCATCGGGAGGCGACATGCCGGGCATGCGCAAGAAGGGCGTCGAGATCGCAGGATGCACCGACTGGTTCAGGCCCGTCATCTTCAAGATCGAGCGAATCGAATAGGAGCGACCGCGGAACGATGGTGCAGATCAGGAGAATGGAGAACGAGGACGCCGCGGCGGTGAGCGAAGTGCTCTGCAGCTGCTACAGGTGGCTCGCCGAGCGCGAGCGGTACACGCCGGAGCAGGCGGCGTTCCTGCTTCAGAAACGAGGCTCGGAGGAGACTGTGCGTGCCGAGTCCCGCGAGGAGCTCTACCTCGTGGCCTGCGTGGACGGGACGCTGGCGGGCATGGTGTCGGTCGGGGGCAGCGAGGTGACGAAGCTCTACGTGGAGCCGTCGCGGCACGGTCAGGGTATCGGGTCGGAGCTCTTCGCCGCCGCCGAGTCCGCCATCCGAGAGGCGGGGTCCGACCGCATGCTCCTCGGCACCACGCCGGGCACCGTCCCCTTCTACGAGTCGATGGGGATGGCGGTCGCAGGCAGGAGGCGTCCGACCGGCGGTCCCTTCACGGACCGGGACGTCGTGATCATGGAGAAGCGGCTTTCGGGAGCGGGCGTCCTCCTCACGGAGTCCGCTGACGAATGGCCGCGGTGACCAGCGTTTCAATCAGCCGACAACACGAGGAGGTCACATGACATCGCTCCTTCGAGTCCTTTGCGCACTCGCGATCCTGGGAGGGGTCATCGCGCCCCAGGCGTCCGCGCAGTGCCTCATGCCGGGGTACTACGAGTCCGTGCCCATCGTGCAGTACTCCTGCGCCTTCGGCATCATCGACTGGGCGGTCTCCACCTGGATCATCCAGGATCTCGGGAACGGCGAGATCTCCGTGACGCCCGGTCCGGGGCCGCTCCCCATGCTCCTGGGCACGATCGACTGCGGGGCCCTCCAGTTCACAGCGACGGCAGCGGTGGGCGGCATGTGCGGGGAGACCTACACGCTCTCGGGCGTGATCCTCTCCGAGACTGAGTGGATCGGGTGGTTCTCGGCCGACTACACGGGCATCAACTGCCTCGACTGCACGTACCAGTTCTGGTCGATCGGAGGAGGCACCAGCACGGCCGTGCCGGACGGCGGCCTGCCGACCACGTGGAGCACCATCAAGGCGCTGTACGGGCGGAAGTAGGGCCCCCGGATCGAAGGCAGAGTGGGCCTTGACATGATGAGCCCCCGTCAGGTATGATGGGAGTGAGAGCGGTCCTTCGCCTCGGGCGAGGCCAAGATCTTGAAGACGCAGCCGTGAGACACCCGACTCGCCGCGAGGACGGGGTTCCACGGCTTTTTCGCGCCCCGGGGCAACCTCCCCCTGCCAGCCCCACGCCAGCAGTCCCGGACGCTCGCCCCGCCGCCGCGGAATCGAGAGCTGGGCCTGAATCGCCCAAACGACGGCATGGATGCGAGACGCTGTGGGAGGGCGGGCGCTCCCGAATGTGCACCCGACCACCGTCGAGAAGCTCCGTTCGTTCGCGGGGGGGCCGGAGACTTCGACGACGACGCTCGCTGGCTGCGGCTTTCACTCGAGCCCCACTTCGCGGGTCAAACTGAGAGGACGTTCCTGTTCAGCGGGAAGATGTGGTTTCTGGAGAAGACTGCCGCACGACCGGCGAGCGCAATCGGCGCTGGCCAGCGCAACGCCGGTCTCGAGCCCTCGCCGCACCGACCCTGACGCGGGCGATCGATTCGCGGTCCATTGCATCACGGCGGGCGACGGGGAGCGGAGGAGGAGGGAGCATGGACAGAAGTGGCAAGGTCCTCGTCGCCTACGGCGCCTGGGGTGGTTCCACGGAAGCGGTGGCCGCGGCGCTGGGTGAAGCCCTGTCCGCGGATGAGTTCTCGGTGGACGTCCAGGCTGCCGGCGACGTCGGCGACCTGGGAGGGTACAGCGCGCTCGTGCTGGGGACTCCGCTCCAGGCGGGTCATCTGCACAGCGGCGTCTACGAGTTCGTCAAGCAGCACCGCGCCGCGCTCGATCAGATTCCGGTCGCTCTCTTTGCGGTGTGCCTTGCAAGAAAGGCCGACACGCCCGAGAACCGGGCCGCCGCGGAGGAGTGCCTCGCCGATCTCTGGGCGACGTATCCCGAGGTGGAGCCGGTCGAGGTCGGGTTGTTCGGAGGAGCCGCGCGGCCGCTGGAGGCGGCACGCCAGCGGCTGCCGTTCGCTCGTCGAGTGCGTCACAAGAACATGAAGCCACAGTCCGGCCGCTACGCGGATTGGGACGACGTCGTCGCGTGGGCCGCACGCGTGCGCGACAAGCTCGTCGGGGGCTAGGATCCCCGGGTACGTCTGAGCCGTGCGCGATGCGGCCGCGTCGCGCCGCCGATCCAGAAGGCACCACGTGGGTGTGCGCGGGTGCCCTTCCCGATAGAGTCACTCGCCCTGCGGGCATTCAACCGCGGGGCTTGTGGTATAGTCTGAGGTGGTGGATGCGGCACCCGACGGTCAACGGAACTCCGATCACCGACGGAAGGACATGCGGATGAAGCGGTACGCGACCCTGATCTGCCTTCTCGTGGTGACTGGCGCAGCCTGTTGCCAGGCCGCCCCGGTCGGCGAAGAGACGGCGAGCCTGATCGGCGAGTTGATGCGGAGCTACGAACGGCAGGGCATGTTCAGCGGTGCCGTGCTCGCTGCGGAGGGCGGCGAGATCATCTACGAGGAAGCGTTCGGCGATGCCAACCGCGAGCTCAAGGTACCGAACGCGGTCGACACGAGGTTCCGCATCGCGTCGATCAGCAAACCGTTCACGCAGATCCTCGTCCTCCAGCAGGTCGAGGACGGCGCGCTCGATCTCGACGGGTCCATCGCCGATTACCTTCCGCGCTACGAGGGCATCGCGGCCGACAGGATCACGATCGAGCAGCTTCTGACGCACAGCTCGGGCATCGTGGGCGAGTGGGCGGTCCCGGAACTCGAGCGCATCGAGCGCGTCTACCACTCGCGCGACGAGCTTCTCGAACACATCGCCGGGTACACCCTTTGGTTCGAGCCCGGCTCCCGCGCCGGATACTCCAACTTCGGGTACTTCCTGCTCGCAGTGATCGTGGAGGAGGTGAGCGGCACGTCGTACGCCGATCTGCTGGAGGAGAGGATCTGCGCGCCGGCCGGCATGGAGAACACGGTGATCGACGTCACCACGCAGCTCATCGAGAGGCGCGCCGCCGGATACCACTACCATGAGGAGCGAGGGTTCGCACTACCATGAGGAGCGAGGGTTCGAGAACGCTCCTTTCATCGAGATGTCGTTCGTCTACGGGTACGGGCACCTCTTGTCCACGGTGCGCGACCTCTACCTGTGGGATCGGGCGTTGCGAGACGGGAAGCTCCTCTCGCAAGACTACACCGACTTCGTTCTGGAGTTCGCCGCGGCGCGGGATCCGATCGGGACCTCCGAGCGCGAGGTCGACGTCATCCGCTTCGGGGGAAGCGTCAACGGGTTCCTCTGCAGCGCCCACAGCTACACCCACGACGATCGGTTCGTGGTCGTGCTGTCGAACGCGAAGGACGGAAGCGAGGATGTGCTTCCGTCCACGTTCACCGTTGCCAGGAACATCGCCGCGGTTCTGTACGGCCTCGAGTACGAACGGCCCACGCGACCCGCAGCGAGCGAGTGA
>JALGWI010000105.1 GCA_025774245.1 bacterium | reverse complement strand
ATCTCGTACGCCGGGCTGACCGTGATGTCGAGGGTGTCTCCGGGATCGAGCAGGTTGACGAGCGTGTGGTCTCCCGGCACGAGGCTGCTCGCGGAACCGGTCAGCGTGATGCCGCCCTGGGTGCCGGGCGCGGTGTTGATCAGGCAGAGCAGGGTCTGAGGCTCGTGGCTTCGCACGAAGGCCAGGACCGGCGACTCTGAGCTCGCCAGCGGATCGTGGGTGCCGCGCCGCAGGGCCGGCGCCTGGTTGCGCACGTCGATCAGCCGCTTGTACCAGTTGAGCAGCGACCCCGGGTCCTGCTGCTCAACGAGCACGTTGTACTGCTGGTAGTTGCTGTTGATCGGCTGCCAGGGCACGCCGGTGGTGAAGCCGGCGTTGGGCCCGTCGGTCCACTGCATGGGGGTGCGGATGTTCAGGTGGTCCCCGCTGCCGATCATGCCGATCTCCTCGCCGTAGTAGACGAACGGTATGCCCGGCAGGGTCAGGTAGATGCCCGCGGCCACCCTGGCCCGGCCCTCGTCGTGGCCGAGGACGTTGAGCACGCGGTCCTGGTCGTGGTTGGTGAGGAAGGTGCCGAACTGGAGGTGCGGGTAGAGACCGTAGACCTGGTCGGCCTTATCACCGAGATACCCGGCGTCGCTCCAGTTGACCGCGCCGATGGTGGCGTAGGACAGGTCGAACTCGAAGCAGAAGTCGAGGCGATCCTGGGTCACGTACTGCAGCACGATGTTGGTGGCCGTCCACGCTTCGCCGACGGAAAGGACATCGGGCTTCACCGCCTTGACGTGCGCGTTGTAGTCCTGCCAGAACTGCAGCGTCGACGCCGTGTTCTGGAGTTGACCGCCTTCCTCGATGATGTAGAGCACGGCGTCGAGGCGGAAGCCGTCGACACCGATGGTGTCGAGCCAGTAGGTGGCCGTGTCGAACATCCTGTCCTTCACGGCGGGGGTCTCGTAGTTGAGATCCGGCATGCCGCTCCAGAAGAGGCCGTAGTACCAGCCCGAGGAGTGCCAGTGCCAGACGTCCTGGCCCCACGGACCGCTCTGGCCGGGATCGGTCGGTGACCAGCGGAAGTAGTCGCGGTACCCCGCGGTGTTCTGACTCGACGCCACAAACCAGGGATGCTGCGTGGAGCAGTGGTTGATGACGTAGTCGATGATGACCTTGATGCCGCGTGCGTGGGCGGCGTCGAGGAACGCGAGGAAATCGGCCATGGTTCCGTAATCGGGATTGATGGCGCGGTAGTCGACGGCGTCGTAGCCGTGGTAGCTCGGCGAGTCGTTGATGGGCATGAGCCAGATGCCCGTGATGCCGAGATCGTCGTCGGTGGCCGGGTCGCCGTCGTTCAAGTAGTCGAGCTTCTGGGTCAGACCCTGGAGATCTCCGATGCCGTCGCCGTCGCTGTCGTAGAAGCTGCGCACGAAGATCTCGTAGAAGACCGCGTCGTTCCACCAGTGGAGCTCGCCGACCTCGCCGTGCGGCGCGAGGTCGTTGTACCAGACGAGAATGGTGTCGTCGCTGGCCGGCACGATGTAGACGCGGTTGTTGCCGGCGCCGGGGAACTCCTCGGTGCCGTCCCACTGGCCGTTCATGCGGAACTTGTACTCGATGTACTCCGACGGGGTGAAGCCGTCGATGGCGACTTCGTAGATCGTGTCTCCGTCGGCATCGGCCAGGGGCGTGAGCGGGTCGGTGCCCCAGTCGTTGAAGGTGCCGGCGAGGTCCACGAAGTCGTTTTCGGGGTCGAAGTTGCCCAGCTCGATCTGGTAGGCCATGCGGACCTGGAAGGTGATCTCCACGGCCTGGGCGCTGGTGGCGGTGACGAGCGCCGCGAGGAGTGTCACGATCGTGAGTGCTCTCATCGTGCTGCCGTTCATAGCTGGTCTTCACCTTCCGCAAGGGAACGTCGGGATGAGCGGCGGAGCTATACCCTATTATAGCACGTCCGGGCCAGTCGGCTCGATGCCGGACCTGCAAATGTCCGCGGGGGGCCTGAACACGATGGGATTGGGTCCAGGAACCCCGGTGCGGTCGGCTACTCCGACAGCACTTTCAGCTGGCCGCTGGGGATGCCCGCACGGCGCATGAGATCCTGGAATCGGGGGTCGGGACGCAGCAAGTCGAACTCGGGATCGGAGTTGACCTGAGTCAGAGCCCGCGGGTCCATCACTTGCGTCTTCTCAAGCCACTCGAGCGCCCGATCGCAGTCGCCCAGAGCGGCATACGTCACCGCGATCATGTACGTGTGTCTCCTGCCCTTCTCCTCCTCCAGCCTCGCGATGTGCTCGAGCGCCTTGTCTCGTCTGCCGGCGGCCACATACGAAGTCCCGAGACCGACCCCGAAGAAACCGAGCCTCTCCATCGTGGCGATGGCCTCGTCGAGGCGTATTCCCTTCCTCACGTAACACGACGCGGCGAGGCGCTCCACGAAGTCGTCGCCGGGGAAGAGCTCACGCATCGGCTCGATGCGTTCGAATGCTTCGTCGTAGCGGCGTGCGTAGAGGAGGAAGAGCCCGACTGCTCCGTTTGTGAAGTAGTCGAAGGGATCCAGCTCCAGCGCTCGCCTCATCTCAGCGGCGCCCTCGTCAAGCCAGCCTTCCCAGATGAGATGCATCCCGTACTCGCCGTGCGCCACCGCGCTCCCCGGGTTCAGTTCGATGGCTCGCACGTGTTCTCTCTTCGCGGCCTCCCAGTTGAAGTCGGCGCCGAGGTAGACCCTGCCCATCGCCGTGTGTGCCTCAGCGAGGGTCTCGTCGAGCTCCAGTGCTTTCATCGCCGCGGCCCTCGCCTTTGTGCAGTACCTCTCGGGGGACACCCAGCGGCACAGGAAGCTGTACGCGTCAGCCAGGCCGGCCCAGGCCAGCGCATGATCCGGTTCGCCATCGATCGCTCGCTGGAAGAGCTCGATCACCTTCTCCTGCTGCTGGGGATCTCTCAGTATGGATGGGGCATGGCGGTGCAGGTAATGGCGAGCGCGAAGATACGCCTCGTAGGCCTCGGGATCAACCTGACGGTCGCCGGTCAGACGCTTCCTCTCCTGAGGTGTCAGCTCGGTCTTGAGCCTCTCGACGATCGCCACGGCGATCTCGTCCTGAATGGCAAACACGTCGTCGAGCTCTCGGTCGTATCGCTCGGACCAGAGATGGGATCCGTCACTGACGGTGATGAGCTGCGCGGTTATGCGCAGGCGTTTGCCTGCCTTGCGCACGCTGCCCTCGAGCAGCGTTGCCACATCCAGCGTCCTTCCGATCTCGCGTATGTCCTCGCTCTTTCCTTTGAACGCGAAGGCCGAGGTTCGGGCGATGACGCGCAGCCCCTCCAGCTGGGTGAGCGCGTTGATGATCTCCTCCGCCATCCCATCGCAGAAGTACTCCTGGTCCTTGCTGGGACTCATGTCGACGAACGGCATGACGGCGATGGACGGACGTGGCTCGAGTGCGGGGGCGCCTGATACCAAGGTCCGGGGCTCGAGTTCCTCCCCGAGCCCTCTCAAGCCGGTCAGCACATCGCGAGCGCTCTGGTAGCGCGAAGTCTGGCTCTTGGCGAGCATTCCTGTGAGAACCTGTTCCAGCTCCGATCGCACCTCACACCGGATGGTCGATACCGGCTCCGGTTCCTCGTTCAGGATCGAGTAGATCACGGCCTGGTCGTGGTCCCCTTTGAACGGCCTCTGGCCTGTGAGCATCTCGTACAGGACGACCCCCAGCGACCAGAGGTCTGCTCGATGATCGACGTTCTTCCCGCGGGCCTGCTCGGGCGACATGTAGGCTACCGTGCCGACAGTCGTACCGGTCCTGGTGAGCTGCACGCCGCCGGCCGTGCGGGCCAGGCCGAAGTCCATGATCTTCACTCGGCCAGCGGCCGTGACCATGACGTTGGCCGGCTTGATGTCACGGTGGACGATGCCCTTGGCGTGCGCCTCCGCAAGGCCCTCCGCGACCTGAGCAGCGATGTCGAGAGCCTCGGCGATGTCCAGACGGGCAGATCGGATCCTGGCTCGGAGGGTCTCGCCCTCAACGTGCTCCATGGCAATGAAGGTCTGCCCCTCGACCTCGTCGATCTGGTGGATCGTGCAGATGTTCGGATGGTTCAGGGCCGCCGCGGCCTGCGCCTCGCGCACCAGCCGGTCCCTGGCGTCGGAATCCTCTGTCACGGCCAGTGGAAGGAACTTGAGCGCCACGGTGCGTTTGAGCCGCGTATCCTCGGCCTTGTAGACGACACCCATGCCGCCTTCGCCGAGCTTCTCGAGGATTCTGTAGTGGGAAATGGTCTTGCCGATCATGGGCAGTCCCGGGAAGGGAGCTCACTACGGTCGACCGAGGAGACCGGAGAGCATGCCGCACAAGAACCATCCTAGCGGATTGCCCGGCGGCTGGCTATCGCATTCGCGGTTGGGCGGGGCACGACGGATGAGGTCGGAGCCGACCGAAGCTCCCATCCGGACGGGAGCGCACTGGCGTGGTCGCGTCATTCACCCAGCATCGGCACCACGTCAGGAGCTCGAAACACGTCCGCCACGGGGAGCCGGTTCGAATCCCGTTAGGGACGCCAGCCCACAGAAGAGCCCGGCCGTTGTGGCCGGGCTCGTTCCTATCCGCATTCGATTCAGACCTGCCGCTCCACATCACCTGTACAGCGCCTTGATGGTGCCCCAGGAGACAGGCCGCTCATGAATAGAGCTCGGCAGATCGCTTCCCAGCGCCACACGATGGATGTACCATCCGCGACCGGCCTCCATGTCCCAGTTTTGGCCGAAGAAGAACCCGATTAAGAGCTCCTCACCCACATAGTCGCTGAGGTCGAAGCAGTCCACGATCCAGTTGGTGAACACCTGCGGGGGGTCCGCTGCGAAGATGGGCTCATTCGGGAGACAGAAGTTGTCTTCGGTGGTCACGGTGTCGTAACCGCGCGCTGGGAACACAATCTCCCAAGGACCGCCGCCGAAGCTCGACACCTTGACATTGCCGCCATCGCCTTCCGTTTCGGCCTCGTACCAGTGGGAGAGCTCGAGACACATGCACTCGGGCGTGATGGTGACCGGGCCGATCACGGCTATGTCATCCTCTCCCCACGAGACAACACCGTCCAAGTCCGTACCAAGAACGTTGTTCCCCGGTACGTGAGGGGATGGTCCCCACTCCCAGCCGGGAAAATACGTTTCGGGGCAGTCGAGGTCCCAGAAATGGTTGTCTGACTCTTCGAAGTCGTACGTGACGCACTCGTGCTGCAGGGGACAACAGGGCGTCTCCAATTCGGCGCACGTGACGGAGAGCACGTAGGGACACTCGTCGAAGTTGTACCCCTCGACCACGATGTAGTACGTTCCCTGCAGCTCGGTCGCGGCTATCATGGCGCCACCAGCTGTGATGCAGTCGTCCTCGTCGCAA
>JALGWI010000050.1 GCA_025774245.1 bacterium | reverse complement strand
GCGCACGACTGGGACGAGTGGGACCCCCTCGAGCACATCGAGGGCGGCTGGCCGGCGCTGCCCCCGATGGAGGAGCTCGGGCGGTACCGCACCGTGCTCTGGACGCTCGACAAGGACGGGGGGTTCCTGCGAGCTGCCCAGGCCGGGAGCACGTACCACGACATCGAAGGGTACGTCCGGGCGGGCGGCAACTGCATCCTCGAGGGCCAGTCCGCCCTGACGAGCTTCGGCGGCGGGACCCCGTACTCGCACCGCACCAGGTTCGGGCCGGGGAGCTTCGTCTACGACCACGTGGGCGTCGACAGCCTGAAGAACGCCGGCGCGAACGCGAACCCTGCCTACCCCGACGCGTACGGCTACGCGTTCCTCGGCGGGACGGCGGTCCTGCCGGGCTCCTTCGTCGACGTTCCCGTCGACACGCTCGGCAAGTGGTCGGACACCTACGGAGCGCTCGGAGGGATTCCGTACTGCGAGATCGTGCGGCCGCGAGACGCGACGTCGCGGCTCTACCTGTTCGACTCGTATCTGAACGCGACGCTCGACGAGCTCCCGTGCGGCACGGCGCACTACTCCGTCGTGGGCGCGGGCACGTTCGCGTACTTCGGGTTCCCGTTCTACTACCTGAAGACCGCGCCCGCCGTCGAGATGACCGACGCGCTCCTCGCGAGCCTGTCGGCCTGGCAGGAGCCGGCCGAACTCCTGTTCTGCGAGGCGAGCGCCGCGCCCGAGTCGGTCTCCCTCTGGTGGTACCTGGTTCCTCCCGACGATCCCATCGGGTGCAACCTGCAGAGGAAGGCGGGCACGATCGACTCCCCGGACGCGTACGAGCAGATCAACGAGCAGCTCATCCGTGTCGGCGCCTCGGGAAGGTACGCGTACACCGACCACTCCGTAGCTCCCGCGACGACCTACTCCTATCGCCTCGAGGTGGTCGAGCGGTGGGGAGGCACGACGTTCCACGGGCCGTGGCAGGTCGACGTGCCCCCCGGCACCTCGTCCGACCACTTCTCCTCCGCCTACCCGAACCCGTTCCGCGAATCCGTCGGCTTCAGGTTCGGCGTCGCGGCCGACGCCCGCTGGGTCTCGATCACGGTGCACGACCTCGCCGGCCGCGTCGTGAAGACGCTCGAGTACGGCATGAGGGGGACGGGACGGCACGACGTCGAGTGGGACGGAACGAACGTCGGCGGGCAGCGCGTCGCGAGCGGTGTCTATTTCGTGAGGGCGAAGATCGGCGACGCGTCGTTCGTGCGGAAGGTGGTGCTGCTCGAGTAGCGCGGGGAGACGCCGGCGCGACCGCGGGACGCCCGGAATCCTCCCGGTCTCCCCTGGAACCCCGGAATCCCCCTCGAATTGACTGCCCGACCACCGGCTGGTATATTAGCCGGAAGCCGGCCGCGAACCGCCTGCGAGCCAGCGACATTCACAGGATCCGACCCCACACGAGAGGTTGACCGTTGGGATACATCGAGAGTCTCCACGAGATCGGCGTCGAGAAGAGCAAGGGCATGCCCGACGAGTCGTTCCGGATCCGCGGGCTGTGGCGGACCGACCTGCTCTTCCGCCCGAACCCGGAAGAACGGACCTTCAACTACACGTTCCTCATCATCCAGACGGTCGGCGAGGGCGCGTGCTACTGCTCGACGATCCCGCAGCTCATCGAGGGCTTCCACCTCCTGGGCAAGGACGCAAGGACGATCGAGCACAAGCACCGCTGCTTCGAGGTCGCCGCTCTGGACGCCCTCTTCTCGGCGTTCGAGAAGCACCCCGACGAGACGAAGACGATGACCGGCTCCTCGGCGGAGAAGGCGCTCTGGCGGAGCCACATCGTCGTGGACGAGGTCATGAGGCTGCTCGAGCTCAAGGGCGCCAGGCCCGGCCGGGTCGTCAACGTCGGCGTGATCGGGAACATCATCAAGATGTTGAACGAGCGGGGCGTCGAGGTGGTCGGGACCGACGAGGATCCCGTGCTGGTCGGAGCCGAGGTCGGGGGCGTGCCGATCTTCGGCGAGGAGAGGACGATCGAGTACGTCGAGGAGTGCGACGTCGCTGTCATGACCGGCATGATCATCTCGACCGACACGATGGAAGACATCTTCGAGGCCGCGCGCCGCGGGGGCACGAAGCTCATCATGTTCTGCGAGACCGGCGCAAACCTCTGCGAGGAGTACGTCAAGATGGGCATCGACAGCGCCATCGCCGAGCCGTTCCCGTTCTACATATTCGGGGGAACGACAAGGATCGACGTCTACCGAAAGAAGTGACGGCGCTGCGGGAGGAGGGAATCTGCTCAGGAACTTCGAAGTAGCCGACGGCGTGCTCGTGATCGGAGGAATCCCGATCACCGCGATCGTGCAGGAGTTCGGCACGCCGCTCTACGTCTACGACGCCAACATGATCCGCGAGCGCTACGAGACGCTCCGCGGCGCGTTCCCCTCGTTCGAGATCTTCTACTCGATGAAGGCGAACCCGTCGCTCGCGCTCGTCGGGTTCCTGCAGACGCTCGGGGCGGGAGCGGAGATCGCTTCGGCCGGAGAGCTCTTTCTGGCGAAGGAGGCCGGTTACGACCCGCTCGACATCGTGTTCGCCGGTCCCGGCAAGTCCGACCGTGAACTCGAGGAGTCGATCATATCCGGCATCTTCGCCATCAACGCCGAGTCGTTCCGCGAGCTCGAGCACATCTCCCACATCTCGAAGCTCGTCGGCGTGCCGGCCCGCGTCGCCCTCAGGATCAACACGGCCTCGGGCCTCTCGAAGACCGGGGGCGGATCGGCGGGCCCGTTGCACGAGCAGATGTCGGGCGGGCCGAGCAAGTTCGGCATCGGCGAAGAGAAACTGGAACGGCTCGCCGGCTCGTGGAACAAGCGGACGATCGAGATCGTCGGCATCCACGTGTACACCGCGAGCCAGATCCTCCACGAGGACGAGATCGTGGAGAACGCGAGGCGCACGGTGGCGATCGCCGAGCGCGTCGAGGAGATCACGGGCGCGCCCCTCATGGCGATCGACTTCGGAGGCGGGCTCGGCGTCCCTCACTATAAGGAGGAGACCCCGCTCGACATGGCGAGGCTCGGAGCGGAGGTCGAGGGAGTGTTCGAGCCGTTCTCGAAGAGGCAGGACTGCCGGCTGATCCTGGAGCTCGGTCGCTACCTCATGTCGGAGAGCGGCGTTTTCGTCTCCCGGGTGATCGAGCTCAAGGAGTCGCGTGGTCAGAGGTTCATCATCACCGACGGCGGCATCAACCAGTTCGTTCGCCCGGTCCTCATGAAGGTCAGGCACGAGGCGCGGGTACTGAACAAGCTCGCGTCGCCCACCGAGGGCACCGCGAAGGTCGGCGGGCCGCTCTGCACGCCGATCGACATCACGAGCGAGGAGATCCACGTCCCCGACGACATCGCGCTCGACGACCTGATCGGGATCATGAACGCCGGCGCCTACGGTTACTCGATGAGCCCGCTCCTCTTCCTGTCGCACCCGACACCCGGCGAGGTCATCGTTCTCGACGGCGAGCTCATCGAGGCGAGGAGGCGGGGACGGCCGAAGGACCTCCTTCTGAACCAGGAACCCTTCCCCGGCCGCGTCTAGGCCGCGAGGACGTGCCCATGCATCGCAACGAATACAAGCGCGCCAACCAGCGCGCCCGAATCGTCGCCGCCTTCCTTCTCTCCGCGGCACTCGCGGCGGCCATCATCGCGGCCGCTGGCTGCTCGAACGACGTGACCTGCCCGGAGCCGGGTCCGGACGCGCTCTACGTCTCGGGAATGCTCGAGGTGAACGGAGACGGACGTGGGGAGTCGACCCGCGTTGAGGTCTTCTGTTCCGCCGACCCGAGGCCCGACACCCTGGCCGTTCTGGTGAACGATCGGCCGCTCTCGGTGGAAGAGGCAACTGGCGGTCTCGGATTCGTCGCCACCCTCGATGACACGACGGTCATCTGGGTGCCGGGCACCGAGTGTCTCCTGAAGGTCATCCCGCCGGGCCTGTTCGCATCCGCGACGGTCGCGATACCGTCGTCGTTCGCCGTGACCGCGCCCGCCCAGGTCGCGCTCGGGGAGGCGCTCAGGGTATTCTGGGATCCGTCGGAGGACGCAGACTATTACGTGGTGAGCGCGATACTCGACGGCGCATCGCGCGAGCAGGTCGAGTTGTCGGCGACGGTGGCGGAGACGTCGGTCACGTTCCTTTCGGCCGACCTCCCGTTCCCCGGCGACATCGTCGGACGCGTCGAGGCGATCGCGGGCCCCTTCCCCGACGGGGGAAGTGAGGGGAACGTCACGGGCGAGGGGTGGGGGTTCTTCAGGGCGTCATACTACGACGCCGCTAGCGCGTTCGAGGTGGAGGTGACCGACTAGCCGTCGGACATGAGAATCCGTCTCGTGAGGTAGGCGGCCACGAGCCTCCCGGCCTCCTTGAGCGCGAGAACCTCCGCCTCGCGCTGTCCGTCTCCCGATTCCTCGGCGACCGAGATCACCGTCTCTCCCACAGACTCCGCAGTTCTCTGATCGAAGGCCTCCATCACGACCTTCGCCTCGGCACGCCATACGCCGTCGCTCCCCTCCGACGCGACGGTCGCCGCCGCGCGGACGAGCACGTCGATGGCGACGCTACATTCGCCGACGCTGTAGCCGTCGCGCTCCATCCGGCGATCGAAGCCGGCCGCGAGCTGGGCGGCGTCCCGATCGTCCAGCCCGGTGAGCTCCAGGCAGACCGAGACGGCGTGCGCGCCTTCCACGAGATAGACCGCGTGGGGAACGGCTCTCCCCGTGCCGGCCTCCTGAGCCTGCTCCTCGCCCACCGCCGCGGCCACGACACCGACATCGACGGCCGGGCGTACCGCGTACTCGCCGGGCTGGCCGTACGCGGCGACGATCGTGCACCGCGCGGTCCCGGACGAGTCGCTCTCGGGATCGTTCGCGAGGATGCCGTCGAACCCCTCGGCCTCGAACTCGACCGGCACGCGCACGGCGTCGACCCACCGTCCCTCCCACTCGTAGCGACACTGGAACTCGATCGCGGTCTCCCGTCGCTGGCCGATCTCGACGACCTCGAGCTCGCCGACAGGCTCGATCTCGACGGCCCCGAGAACGCGCGCAAAGATGGCGTCGGTCTCAGCCCGGAGAGCCGCTGCGTCGGGTGAGGCGGCGGCCTCCGCGAGCTCCCGCGCCCTCGCAAGCTCGACGAGTCCATCGAACCAGCGCCCCTCACCGAAGAGCATCGTCGCAGAGGAAACGAGCACGCGGGCCTCGCGTTCGCTTCGGCGGCCCTCGTGGAGCGCGTTGTTCACGTCTCCGCGGAGGAACGAGACAGGGTACTCGACGAGCGTGGCCGCGCGCCACCCGGCCCCGCGCGGGTTGGCGAGCGAGCAGCTCTCCACGACGGCTCCGGCGAGCCGGATCCTCGGAAACGCCGGGTCTTCACCGGACATGAGCGATCGCGTCGACTGCCCGATGAGCTCCTCGCGGCGCGACCCGGCGAGCTCAACGCCTCGCGTGCCCAGAAGGTCCAGCGCGCGCCCGACGCCCAGCCGCACGGTGGACTCGACCGCCCCGTCCCGGGTCGGGCGCAGCTCGCCCGCCTCGTGGCCCGGCGCGGTGACGAACTGAGACGTCGTGTGGACGACGTAGTAGCTTCCGTCCTCGGTCCACCACGCACCGCTGTCGCGCTCGACCCACGGCGCCGCGGTCTCCCCGGAGACCACGCGGCAGTCCCACGACTCCAGCATCGCAACGGGTGGCGCTCCGCTCTTCCTGGACGCGCAACCGGCGAGGACAACTGGGACCAGGAACGCGATCGCGAGCCGACGCAGCAGGGCGCGGCCCGGGCGGACGCTGGGCGAGCGGACGCGGCGCGGCGCCAGCCGGGTCGGACGTTTCAATCGAGACGGGACGCCTGTCGCCATCGGGACCTCCGTGTGTCGAGCACGCCTCGCGAGTGAATCGCGGCGTGCGAGTTCTACCACCGATGATCCTCATACTACCACAGAAACACCCCACGCGCCGGAAGCGGGGCGGTGCCAACAGAAACGCCGGCGGCCATGGCCGCCGGCTCTCGTGTGTCATGCGTCGTGTGGTCACTCCCGCGCGGGGCGACCTCGCGTGCGCCGCGCGCGGTGCGCGCCAGGCGCCGGTCACTCACCCGTGCAGGTAGCCCTCGATCTGCGTCGCGAGGTTGTTCGTGTCGATCGGCTTCGTAATGTATCCGCGGCACCCGGCCGCCACGAGCCTCTCGAGATCGCCGGGCATGTCCCTCGTGGTCAGAGCGACCACCGGGATGTCCTTCATGGCTTCGAGCTCCACAAGCTCCTTCGTCGCCTCGAGTCCGCTCATTCCGTGGAGGTGGACGTCTATGATAACGAGGTCCGGCCTCACGGTCTGCGCGAGGGCGATTGCCGTCGCGCCGTCCGACGCCTCAATCACCTCGTAGCCGCTCGCGCGCAGCACGAGCGACGCCACGGTGCGGTTGTAATCGTTGTCCTCGACCAGGAGGATCGTCGGTCCTGTGTCCGCGCCGCCCCACGCCTCGCCTTCCTTCTCGGCGAAGGCGACGACCGTGCGGTTCCTGCCCTCCTGCTTCGCCTGGTAGACGGCGGAGTCGGCCATTCGCAGGAGCGTGTGCGCGTCGCGCGCGTGGTCCGGGTACGTCGCCACGCCGCAGCTGATGGTGACGGTGAACTCCTCGCCACCGTTCGCCATCACCCGATCGGCGAACGCGCGCCGCAGCCGCTCAGCGAGAGCCGCAGCGTCGGCCCCGCTCGTCTCGGGAAGGATGACCACGAACTCCTCGCTCCCGAACCTCGCTACGATGTCGGGCATCCTCGTCTCGGCCAGGAGGATGTCTGCGAGCGCCTTCAGCACCTCGTCGCCCGCCCTGTACCCGTGCGTCGAGTTGACGATCTGGAAGTTGTCGATGTCGACCATGATGCAGGAGACGTGTCGCGCGTAGCGGCGCGCCCTCTCGATCTCCTTGGCGATCCGCTCGTCGAGGTAGCGCCGGTTGTAGAGCTTGGTCAGCCCGTCCCTCTGCTCGCCGTCGCCCGGCTTCTCGTCGTCGTCGGCCACGCGCAGCATGGCGCGCACGCGGGCGAGGAGCTGGATGCTGCCCGGAGGATCGACCATGAAGTCGATGTTGTGAGTGCGGCGATGCGCGGGATCGCTCGCGGTCTCGATGCTCCGCAGGAGCATCAGAATCGGTACCCGCTTGGTCCGGTCGTCGGTCTCGAGCTCCCTCACCGCCCGGTGCTGCCCGAGATGTTCCACCGCCCCGCTCAGGATGACCAGACCCGGCGCCTCGTCGGCCACGGCAGAGACGACCACGCCAGGAGCGTCGCAGACCACCGCCTCGTACCCGGCATCTTTGAGCCAACCCACGAGCTTCTTCTCCGGACGGCCGACGGCCGTCCGGACGAGGATCTTCTTTCGGAGAGGTTCGCTGTTCGCCATTCCCATGTGGACTCCCCCGCAGACGAGCGTCACCGATGATGCACCGGGATTGAGGTCGGCGCGGCGTCCGCCGGCGTGCGGCACCGCGCTGCCCGGGTCTTGTGACCCGGACCGATGGGGGCGTGGTCCTCCGGCCGCGCGGCGCCCCGCAGGGCCCACCGGCTGCCTGAGGTCCTGACTCCATCCGCTAATCCTAGCAAGGTGCGTGCCACAGGGCGGGTCGGCTCCCGGGGCTCGGGAGGCCGGTCCGGGCGGCGCAACCGCCTGCCTGGACGTCGATTGCGGGAGTTCGAGTCGCTACGTGCGAGGGGGAGCGGCGCCGTGCGGCGTCCCGCTCCCCCCTGCTTCGCAGATTGCGCATCCGGCATCGCCCCGGACACGGAGGTCCGGGAGGGGCGCTCGGCCCCTCCCGGCCTTTCCAGCACTCTCTACTTGCTCGTCGGAGTGATGACGGCACGCCGGTTCTGGGCGCGCTGGCCCTCGGTGTCGTTCGGAACGAGCGGGATCGCCGAACCGTGCGCGGTCACCGTGACCCGGGACTCATCGATCCCGTGGCTCACGAGGTAGTCGCGGACGGCGGCCGCCCGCTTCTTCGAGAGGTTCTGGTTGTAGTCGTCGGAGCCCTCCGAGCTCGCGTGGCCCGCGACCTCCACGACGATCTGGTCCGCGGAGTTCATCATCTTCACGACGGCGTTGAGCTTGTCCGTCGCCGTCGGGGTGATGACGTCGCTGTCGAGATCGAAGTTCACCATGACGGCCATGAGCTCGATCTTGGGCTTCGGACACCCGTCGGGGCCGACCGCCACGCCCGCTTGCGTGTTCGGGCACTTGTCCCGCGAATCCGGGACGCCGTCGCCGTCGTTGTCGAGATCCGGACAGCCGTCCTCGTCCTCGAACCCGTCGAAGTCCTCGGGCTCCTTCGGACACTTGTCGTCCATGTCGAGGATACCGTCGCCGTCCATGTCGATGTCCGGGCAGCCGTCGTCGTCCTGGAACCCGTCGAAGTCCTCAGCCTCGTTGGGGCACTTGTCGTGGATGTCGAGGAAGCCGTCGCCGTCGTTGTCCGGATCCGGACAGCCGTCCTCGTCCTCGAACCCGTCGAAGTCCTCGGGATCGCGCCAGCACTGGTCGGCCCGGCCGTAGATGCCGTCGCCGTCGCAGTCGCCGCCGCCGAAGTACCACGAGACGGCCACGTAGGCTTCCATCGTGTACGCGTTCGCATCGACGTAGTCCGCGCCGAAGACGGAGCTCCAGCCGACGGCGTCGACGCTCTGGTCGAACAGGTAGCGGAACTTGCCGCCGAGCGTGAACCCGAGGCTCTCGGTCGCGAAGAACTCGACGCCGAGCCCGAGCACACCCGTGAAGTTCGTGCCGCTGAGCGTGCTCAGCTTGCCGTCGGTGTTGTAACCTTCGGGGACAGCGCCCTCATCGAGGGTGTTGCCGCTCCAGTCCTCGACCTGCCAGAAGGAGACACCAAGTCCACCGCTTATGAACGGGACGACGCTCTTCTCGGGCGAGAAGCGCCACATCGCCGAGGCCTCGGCGTGCTGGTACTTGGTCTTGAACGTGTCGGAGCCGCGTCCGACGCCGAGAACGCCGGCCCTCGCCTGCTGAACGTCCTTCGCGTTGACCGGCGCGTAGCGATAGTCGAACGCGAACCAGAGCGATTCCGTCGCCGGCTTCGTCAGGGTGAGACCGAACGAGTAGCCGGAGTCCTCGTAGTCCTTGTCGCCGCCGCCGGGCTTGAACCACCCGCCCGTCAGGCCGACGCCCATCACGTGATCGACGGGTCCCGCCCAGAGACAGGACACCGTGACGAGAAGGACAACGAGGGAAAGCACAGCCGTCCGGAGCATGCTACACCTCCTCTTGAGAAGAACCTCTTCCCCACTGTTTGCCTCAGGTAAGCGCGGGAAGTGTACACCAAGCCTCCCCCCGGCTGCAAGAGGTCGTTTGCAGGCCTGAAGATACGCCCGACGCGGGACGTCTCATGTCCCGCCGACGCGCTTGCGGAAGCCAGCCGCTTCTGGCAGAATCGAATCTGGTCGGTTACTGGACAACCCTGTCACCTTAGGCAGACGGCGGCAGCCGGGGAGCCCGCTTCGTGCTGGTGAAAGACACTCGAACGCTGGGGCCGATCCGTGCGGCCGACGACTCCGAACTCCGGGAGATCCTCCATCCGGAGCGCGACGCCGTCGGGCTCCGCTACAGCCTGGCGCACGCCGTCGTCGGTCCCGGCCGGACGACGCTCCACCACAGGCTGGCCACGTCGGAGGTCTACTACGTGCTGTCGGGCGCTGGCGTCATGCACCTGGATGGAGAGGAAGAAGAGGTCCACGCCGGCCAGGCGATCTACATCCCGCCCGGCTCGGTGCAGTGGCTCGAAAACACCGGACCTGCTGACCTCGTGTTCCTCTGCATCGTCGATCCGGCGTGGAGCGAAGAGGACGAGGAGGTCATCGAGTAGCACGGTTCACAAACCGGGCACGGAGCCTGCGACCGCACGGCGAACGGGCTTCGCGCCTCGCTGTTACTTCAGATCGGAACGGAGGAAGGAGTTTCCTATGAAGGCAGGATCTATTGCATCGGTCGTCGTCCTCACGACGGCGACCCTCCTGGTCGCGGCGGGTGCGGCCACGGCGCAGGTGAAAGTGACGCCGATGTCGATGCTCCCCATTGCGGTCGCGAACGTGGAGCTCATCATCCAGGGCACGATCGGGCACGTCGAGACGACGACCTCGGGGGACCAGGTCCTGGTCGTCATCGGTGGCGGCGAGGTCCTGAAGGGCGAGGCGCGCGAAGCGATCTCGTTCCGGTCGCCTCATCCGCGGGAGAAGGACGCGTCGGAGCTCTCGCCCGGCCCGCCGAGGTTCGGCCTGGGCGAGGAGTGGGTCGTCCTCATGGAGGCGGACATGGCGGGCGAGCTCTACTGCAGGGGCGAATCCTACCTCGTCAAGGAGGGGCGCGTGCTCCGAAAGGGGTACGACGAGCTCCCGGTCTCCGCCGACGAGTTCGTGGAGAGGATCCGCGGACTTGTTTCCGAGTCCACCTTCGCAGCGGCGGTGAAGGGCGCGCCGCTCGTCGTCGAGGGGAACGTCCTCACCGTGAAGGACAACCGAATGGTGACGGGCGCGCGGGAAGTGGCGGTTGGTTTCCGGGTGACGAAGGCGCACAAGGGCGAGTTCGAGGGCAAGACGCTCGACGTCGTGCATGTCTGCGGCGATCAGACGCCGCGCGACACCCCCGCTTTCCTGCCCGGCGAGCACGCGTTCATCTGCCTCGAGGAGGACGACGACGGCACGTACCGCCTCGTCGGCGGGACACAGGGGAAGCTCTCCCTCGGGCTGCGCGGACGGTACCACGTGGGTCCCTATCTCCTGTTCATCCGCCCACTCGGCACGGGCGAGACGCGAAGGCCCAGCAGGTTCTTGTCGACCGGCTTCACGGAGGCCGAGGTCCTCGGCTTCTTCCGGTAGGATCCGGGAGTTTCCAGTTCAGAGACACAACCACGGGGCGGCCCACGGGTCGCCCCGCTTTCGGTTCACCCTTCGCGCTTGACGCGGCCCTCTCCATATGTGAAACCTCTGGTGCGCCCCTGACTGGAGGTTTCTTCCTGAAGGAGGTCGTGATGCCCACCGAGAATAGGCAGATCCGGCTCGAGGTCGATGAGCTCCCGAAGCAATGGTACAACATCATCCCCGACCTGCCCGAGCCCCTGCCGCCGCCGCAGGATCCCGAGACCGGCCCCTCCCGAGTTGAGCAGCTTCCGAACCTCCTCATCAGAACCTGCCTCGGCCAAGAGATGTCGACGGACCGGTGGATCGACATCCCCGACGGACTCCGCGAGCTCTACCTGCAGGCGGGACGGCCGCGGCCGCTCTTCCGTGCACGTGGGCTCGAGAAGGCGCTCGGGACCCCGGCGAGGATGTACTACAAGTCCGAGTTCTACAGCCCGACGGGAAGCCACAAGGTCAACACTGCGCTCGCGCAGGCCTACTACGCCCGCGAAGATGGGTACGAGCGGCTCGCCACGGAGACGGGCGCCGGTCAGTGGGGCACGGCCCTCTCCTACGCGGCGTCGCTCGTCGGTCTCAAGTGCACGGTCTACTGGGTGCGCGCCGTCTATCGCTGGAAGGCGTCACGACTGAACTTCATGAAGATGTTCGGCGCCGAGGTCCACGCCTCTCCGAGCGACAAGACCGACTGCGGGCGGGAGCTCTACGACAAGGACCAGAACCACCCCGGGTCGCTCGGCATCGCGATCTCGGAGGGGCTCGAGGACGCACAGCGCGACCCGAAGGCCGCGTATTGCCTCGGATCGGTTCTGAATCACGTGCTTCTGCACCAGACCGTCATCGGCCTCGAGACGCAGAAGCAGTTCGAGAAGGCCGACGACTACCCGGACCTCGTGATCTCGTGCCTGGGTGGCGGGAGCAACTTCGGAGGCTTCGCCCTGCCGTTCGTCGGCGACGTACTGACGAAGGGGAAGAAGACGAAGTTTATCGCCGCGCAGAGCGACGCTGCCCCGAACCTCCAGGGCGAGTACCGCTACGACCACGCCGACCACGCGGAGATCACGCCGCTCCTCAAAATGTACACACTCGGCCACCAGACCTCGCTGGTGCCGATCAAGGGCGACGGACTCAGGTACCACGGCTGCTCGCCGATCATCAGCCTCCTCCGGCACCTCGGGTACATCGACACGATCGCCTATCCGTCCGACGAGAAACACGTCTTCCAGCGGGCGCTCATGTTCCTGAGAACCGAGGGCTTCCTGCCCGCGCCCGAGTCGGCGTACAGCATCGCCTGCGCGATCGACGAGGCGCTGAAGTGCAAGGAGGAAGGTGTTGAGAAGGTCATCGCCTTCAACGTGAGCGGCCACGGGTTCATGGACATGGAGGGCTACACCGAGGTCCTCGGGCTCGAATAGGAGACCACGCAGAGCGCAGCAACGAAGGCGCAGGCGCGCCGGTCCACAGGGGCCGGCGCCCCGAACACGGACGGCCCACGCCAGCTGCACGGGCCTGAATGAGAGACGGCGGACGGGGAGCGTTCCCCGTCCGCCGCGTTTCGATGGGTGCCGCGCTCCCGGCGCCCTGTCGCTCGCACACCTGTTCCCGCGCGGCCGGCGTCGCGCCGCCGGCCGTGCGCTCTTACCTGAGAAGCACCATCCGGCGGCTCTCCGTGAAGGGCCCCGCCTGGATGCGGTAGAAGTACACGCCCGACGCCACCCTATGCCCCGTGTCGTCGCACCCGTCCCAGCGGGCCTCGTGCGGACCCGGCGCCTGCGCCTCGGAGTCCACGAGCGTCCGAACGCGTCGCCCCGCCACGTCGTAGACGTGGAGTCCCACGACCGACCGCTCGCGCAGGGCGTACCGGACGACCGTGCTCGGACCGAACGGGTTCGGGCTGTTCGCGTAGAGCCTGTAGTCCCACCGCTCGCCTTCCGCCACCGAGCTTCCAGATTCGGTGACGACGATCCGCTGGTCGGCCGGGATGGCCGTGGAGACGTCGACCGCCCCCGACGGCCAGCGCACGATCAGGCTGTCCACGATCGTCGCCGATCCGAGCCCGAACTCGGCGGTCAGCGAATCCTGCGACTCGTACCCGGAGCCGCCGGACACCTCGCGGATCTGCGACTGCCCACCGACGACCACGCGCACGCGCGCGCCGATCCCCGACCGGTTCGAGTCCCCGCCGACGAGATCGACGTGGAGCCAGTGGTTCGCCGAGCCCACCTCGTTTCTGAAGAGCTTGTTGCCCGGATTCCCGTCGTGCATCACGTAGACGTCCAGGTCACCGTCCCCGTCGTAGTCCGCGCTCGCCTGGCCGCGGGTGAGATAGACATCGGCGATCGGACCCCAGCTCGCGTCGATGAAGACGCCGCCTCCGTCGTTCCGCATGAACACACCGTCCAGGGTCGAGGTCGCGCCGAAGTAGAGATCGAGATCGCCGTCGTTATCGTAATCCAACCACGACGGGCTCCCGCCCCTGACACGCCTGATGGGGCCGAACGCGAGCGCCACGAAGGTGCCGCCGTCGTTCCGGAACACCTTGGAGTACTCGATCCCCGATATCATCCCCGACACAACGAGATCGAGGTCGCCGTCGTTGTCGTAGTCGCCCCACGCCACCCCCGACGCGTCGTTCCCGAGCGCGCCGCTCGTCACGTTCGTGAACCCCGACGCCCCGTCGTTCCGGAAGAGCTTACTCCCACCGCCGATGTTCGCGAGGTAGAGATCGAGGTCGCCGTCGTCGTCGTAGTCACCCCAGGCGCTCGCGGTTCCGCTCCCGCCGTCGCCCAATGGACCCGTGCCGGTGGCGTCGGTGAACGTCGCGCCGCTCTCGTTGTGGAAGAGCTTGTTCGCGCTGGCGTAGTTCACCAGGTAGAGGTCGACGAAGCCGTCGTTGTCGTAGTCGCCCCAGACGGCGTCGTGGCCGTTTCCCGCGTCACCCGCGGCCCCGGAGGTCGCGACGGTGAAGACCCCGGCCCCCTCGTTCCGGAACAGGCGGTTGCCGGAGCCATAGTTCACGAGATAGAGATCGACGTCGCCGTCGTTGTCGTAGTCGGCCCAGGCGGCGCTCCGGCCGTAGGCGTCGTTGTTGATCGGAGAGCTCGACACGTCGGTGAAGCTCCCGCCGCCGTCGTTCCGGAAGAGCCGGTTCGCGCCGTAGCTGTTGACGATGTAGAGATCCTGGTCGCCGTCGCCGTCGTAGTCTCCCCACGCGACGCCGTGCCCGTTCCCGTTGTCGTTCAGGGGCGCGGTGGTCGCGTCGTACCACTCTGGGTTACCGAGGATGTGGAACGCCCTCTGGAGGTCCGGCCGCGGGCCGATCCATCCGGTCGACGGGTTGACCTGCGACGTGCCGCTCATCCCGAGGACGCTGCGCATCGCAGTTGCTCCGGGCGTGGTGTAGGTGACGTTCGTCCGCCACCAGCTCGCGCAGCACGCCACGGCGCCCGCCACGACCGGTCCCGCGGACGAGGTTCCGTCGAAGGTGGCCGTGTACTCGAGATCCTCGCCCTCGAGCTCGTAGAGGTCGCCGTACCCCGTCGTCACCACGTCCTCTCCCCAGCCCTGGAGATCGCAGCGCGCGCCGTGGCTCGAGAACGACAACCTCTCCAGGTCGCCCTCGCTCCAGGTCCCGCCGGGATAGGCTCCGCCGGCCCCCACGATGATCGCCCAGGAGTCGCCGTAGAAGAACCAGTTCAGCCCGTCCATGTCGATCGACCCGTTCCCGGCGCACTCGACCACGTAGTAACCGTTGTACGCCGCGGTCGCGATCGCGGAGAAGACAGCGTTGTAGGTCTGGTCGGGGTAGGTGTCGGTCCACCACTCGATCGGGACGAACCCGTCGCTTCCGGTGAGGTCCCATTGCTGTTCCAGAAGCAGGACGTCGCCGGGGTACATGTACGTGAGCGCCGTGGCGATCGCCCCCGGGACGTTCCACACGGGCGACCCTCCGTAGTAGGTGCCGCACGTCTTGAGTGTTGCGCCGTGGCTGATACCGGTCGTACCCCAGGCGTTGTCGTCGGATGAGAGCACCCCGATCACGGCTGTGCCGTGCCGCGTGTCGTCCTCGGGGTCGGCCACGTTCGTGTTGACCTGCGAGCCCGACGCCTGCGTTACGTCCTGGTGGTCGTAGTTCCAGCTGTACTCGAGATCCATGACGAGGATGTTGGTCCCGTCGCCGCCGGGCTGCGTCCACGCGTAGTCGGCGTTGATCCCCGTCGGCGTCGAGCTTGCCGGACGGAGGTAGCCCTGGGACGGCACGTAGTTCGGCGGGGTCGGCAGCGCCATCGGCCTGGGCACGGGGCGCGCCGACATGACGCCGGGAAGCGCCTCGAGGTCCCGGGAGAGCGCCCAGACGTCGTGGCCCTTCGGGATCCGGACGCGATAGATGTTGTTCATATTGTAGAGAGGCTTCCGCGCGTTGGCCTCGCCGTTGGCCTGGAGCTCGTCGAGCTTCCACTCGGGCACGTCACAGATCCGTTCCCACTCGTGCCAGTCGTGCGACTGAAGCAGGGACTCGACGCCCAGAAGCGCGTCCCCCGCGAAGTCGATGAGGCTCTCGCCACGCAGACGCACCTCGGATCCCCACGCGAACATCACTTCGATCAGGTCCTCCTCGCAGGCGTACGGCTGCCCGGAGCGCGGCGCCGCCAGACAGACCGCGTCGCTCCCCGCGCCGAGCGCGACGAGCGCGACGAGGAGGAGAACTGCTGCACGATGGGTGGCGGTGTACATCGCCGACCTCCTTCGGAAGGAATGCACTGGGGCCAGAGTGGGGAACTCGTCCGGGACGTCCGGCCGAGCGGTTCCGGGCGGAACTCCCCGGTGAGAGACGCCACCATTATACCACGTGGGGCTGGTTTTCCGGAGGGAGATCGGGCGCGCGGACGCGCTACGGGGCGCGTTCCTCGAGTGCGCGGTCGCGGACCGCGCGGGTCATCTCGAGCCGGTCGCGCGCCCCGGGGAAGGTGGGGTTGAGTGCCAGGGTCTTCTCGAAGTGGTCGATGCTCTCGTCGAGCCGCCCGATGTTCGCGTACGCGACGGCGAGATTGTACTGGGCGAACGGGTAGTCGGGATTCAGGCGAACCGCCTGGATCAGGTGCGCTAGCCCCCTCTCGATCAGCTGCGTGTCGCGCTTCTCGCGCTGCCCCCGCTCGAGCAGGGTCACGCCGAGATCGACGTGCGAATGCACATGGTTCGGGTTTGCTTCGAGCGCCCTCTCGAACTCGGCGATGGCTTTGTCGAGGTCGCCGGACCGCGAGTAGGCAAACCCGAGCTCGTAGTGCCGCGTCGCGGGATCCACCTCGAACTCCACGAAGTTGATCGACGCCGGGACGTAGAAGGCGACGGCCACGAGCGTCCAGATCCCCGCCTTCTCCCAGTCGCGGCTGGCGACGAACACCACGATGCGAACGAGCGCGTACGCGGCGAAGACGAGGAGGAGTGGAGTGACGGGCACGCGGTAGCGCGCGACGATGAAGAACGGGACGATCGAGGCGAACCACGCGAGGATGAGGAGAAGGACCAAGACGGAGATCGGCCACTCCTCCTCGAGCCTCCTGCGGCTCGCCTTCGTTGCCGCCCACCGCGCGCGGGCCTCCCAGAAGATGAGGAGGGCGCCCGCCACGAAGAGCGCCACCACGAACGGGAAGCTCCCCGGTATCCGCCGGAGAACGCCCGACCCGTCGCGCGCTTCCTGAACCGATTTGCTGTGGGGAATCTCCCGGGGGCCCCAGAAGAGGAGCACCTTCCTTCCCGTGAGCTTGAGCGCCCGCCCCGGGTTCTCCCGGATGAACCGAAAGGCCTCACTGCCGAGGTAGCCCGACGCCTCCGAATAGGAGAGTTCCCTCCCGAGCTTCTCCTCGAGCCTCTCGACGATCCCGGGATAGTCGTAGGCAGTCTTGAAATCCCCGTGCCCCGGCACGCTCTTCATGATGAACCCCGTCGCTTCCGGGTTGTTCCCGATCAGGAGGTTCACGCCCGCGCCCGTCGTGATGGGAACGAACTCCTTCGAGACGACGTAGTTCCTCACCGTCGCGGGGAGCACGGCGAGAGACGTCCCGATGAGAAGTCCGAG
>JALGWI010000049.1 GCA_025774245.1 bacterium | reverse complement strand
CGTCCCGGTGGCGCTCCTCCGGGTGCCGGCGGCCCCGCGGGAGGGGCCCGTGACCTCGCGTGCGCAGCCCGGCAATGCATCACACCTCGTCGAACACGTCACGGCCGCACTTGTACTTGACAAGGACTGTTCTCGCTGGTAAAGTCCACCTCGTGGGAAGCCAGAAGGTTCCGTCGATGGAAGTGAAGTCGTCGCGTGCGGTGGAGGCTCCCACCGCCTCGGCCGTGAAGTCTGACCGGAACCGCTTCGATGCGTTCCTGCGGGCAGTGCCGCCCGACGGGAGCATCGCATTCCTGCGCGAGCATCACATGAGTGCGCCCTTCGGCCCGGACGAGCTCGGCGACCTCCGCCGTTTCTGCGGGAGCTCGGCGATCCCCGAGAACGAGTTCCGCGACCGGCGGCTCGAGAGGAGGCGGCGGCAGCTCCTGAAGCGTACCGTGAAGTTCCTCGACTGCGTGGCGCAGTACACCGACACGGGGCAGGACTCGAAGATCGGCGTGCCGGGGATCTGGGAGGAGGAGGAGCCCAGGAAACTCGACCACGCGGTCTACCTGCTTCACCGTCTCTCCGATCGCGTCGTGCGGGCGTACGAGGAGTTCGTCGACGCCGCACGGACGAGGCTCGAACCCTGATCCCACCCGGCCCAAGCTCGACTTGACTTCCCGGCAAACCCTTGTTACGCTCTTTTCCGCCGGATCGGATCTGCCCGGCGGGGGTGAACGTTTGGGGCTCAGAAGGAAAAAGAAGAAGCGGCCTGCGACCGGGCTCATCATGGTGAAGGACGGAGTCCAGCGCCATGTGAGCTTCGAGGAGCTGGCGCTTTCCAACACGCTGTCGCTCGAGGCGCTCGTTCGCGTGCTTTCTCAGAACGGCAACATCGATCCCAGCGAGCTCCTGAAGGAGATGGAGAAGGTCAAGGCCGAGCGCTTCCGGGACGGGGTTCCGCTCCCGGAGGATGGCGACACCACACACTAGGAGGGCGCCTCATGTTGGGTATCATGCTCCTGTTTCCGGACGTCGCGCACGCCATGGGAACGACCGGCGAGGGCGGTCAGCCGGCAGGCGGTGGGACGAGCATGTTCATCATGCTCATCGCGATCTTCGCGATCTTCTACTTCCTGATGCAAGCAGCGGCAGTCGATGATCGACGAACTGCAGCGCGGCGACAAGGTCACGACGATCGGAGGGCTGTACGGCGAGGTCCAGGACGTCCACGAGGATCGCGTCGTCCTCAAGATAGCCGAGAACCTGAAGGTCGAGGTAGCCAAGTCGGCCGTGAGCGGAACGAGGGAGTAGCGAGACGCCATGGCCGTTCTCAGCGTCGTCAGACACGGCGATCCTGTTCTCACGGGATCGGTCGAGCAGATCCACGAAGTGACCGACGAGATCCGTCAGTTCGTGGTGGACATGATCGACACCATGAGACACGGCGAGAGGTCGGGTGTCGGGCTCGCGGCGCCCCAGGTGGGGAAGCAGCTCGCCATCGTCGTCGCGGAACCGCCCCCCGAGTACGAGGGGACCGAAGCGATTCTCGACGGCGCGATCGCCCTCCTGAATCCGGAGATCGTCTTGGGCTCCGGCCACGCCGTCATCGAGGAAGGGTGCCTCTCCTGTCCGGGGGTGACGGCCGACGTCGAGCGTCCGAGCCACGTTGTCGTCAAGGGGCTCGACCTCGATCTCGAGGAGGTCAAGCTGGAGGTCGAGGGCGCGCTGGCGAGGATCTTCCAGCACGAGATCGACCACCTGCACGGCAGGTTCTTCTTCGACCATCTCAATCCGATCAAGAGGCAGCTCGTCAAGGCGCGGATCAGAAGAACATAGCGAGTCAGAAGAACATCGGACGGCGGTCTACGGCCGCCGGTCCCAGCGAGTAGCCACGCATGCGCATCGTCTTCATGGGGACCCCCGACTTCGCGGTCCCGCCCCTCAGAAGTCTCTGTCAGAGCGGCCACGAGGTGGCCCTCGTGATCACCCAGCCGGACCGGCGTGCCGGTCGCGGCCGCGTGGTGAGCCCTCCGCCCGTCAAGGTCGCTGCCACAGACCTCGGCCTTACCGTCGAGCAGTACGAGACAGTCAACTGCGAGGAGTTCTACGAGAGGCTCGCCGACGTCGCGCCGGATCTCGTCGTCGTCGTGGCGTTCGGCCAGATCCTCCGGGACGAGATCCTCGCTGTTCCGCTCAAGGGAGCGATCAACGTCCACGCGTCGCTCCTGCCCGCGTACCGAGGCGTCGCGCCGATCAACTGGGTGATCGTGAAGGGCGAGACCGAGACCGGCGTGACGACGATGTACATGGCGACGAGGGTGGACGCCGGCGAGATCATTCTCACGGGGAAGACGCCGATCGGCGACAACGAGACGGCGGGCGAGCTCTACGAGCGACTGTCCGAGATGGGCGCGAGTCTCCTCGTGGAGACGGTCGATCTAATAGAGAGAGGGGACGCGCCGAGGATCGCGCAGGATCCGTCGAAGAGATTCTACGCGAGGAAGCTCAAGAAGGCCGACGGTGAGATCGAGTGGGGGAAGCCGTCGCGCGAGGTCTACGATCACATCCGCGGCATGACGCCGTGGCCCGGCGCGTACACCTGGTACGGCGGGAAGGCGCTCGTCGTGCTTCGCGCGAGGCGGGGCGACGGGTCGGGCCGACGCGGCGATCCCGGCGAGATCGTCGCGATCGACGACGAGAACGGCATCGAGGTGGCCGTCGGCGACGGAACCGTCTGGCTCTCCGAGCTCAAGCCGGAGGGGAAGAGGTCGATGGACGCGGGAGCTTTCGTGAGGGGGTACCGTCCCGAGGTCGGAACGTCACCCTTCGCGAGGCCCAGCGAGGAGTAGGGAGGCCGAGTTGGATCCAAGGGAGAAGCGGCTCTTCATCCTCATCTCCGAGGGCGGGCTCGTGCTCCTGGCGGTCTTCATCGTCGTGGCGTGGTACCTGATCGCCCCGCGGCTCGGAGAGTTCCACCCGGACCTGCCGGGCTTCATCGGGTTATTGGCGGCGGTCGCCTTCGGGGTCGTCGCGCTCGGCCTCGGGCTCGTCGCCGTGTCGGCCGTGACGGGGCAGCGTGTGCTCTTCAGCCAGCGGATCACGGCGACGGTCGTGCGGATCCTCTTCCCGCTCGTCCTCATGGCCGCCACGATCCTCGGGATCGACAAGGACCGCGTGAAGCGCTCGTTCATCGCCGTGAACAACGCGCTCGTGGGAGCGGGGCGCGACACGATACGGCCGGGGAAACTCCTGCTCCTCCTGCCGCACTGCCTGCAGGCCACGTCGTGCTCGCACAAGATCACCGGAGGGCTCATCGAGAACTGCCGCGGGTGCGGCGCGTGCGTGATCGCGAGCCTCCTCGGTCTCGCGCGCGACAACGGGCTCGCCCTCGTCGTCGCGACGGGCGGGACGCTCGCCAGGAGGGTCATCGGCGAGGTCGACCCGTCTGCCATCATCGCCGTGGCGTGCGAGGCCGATCTGACGAGCGGCATACGCGACAGCTACCCGCTGCCCGTCTACGGCGTTCTGAACGAGAGGCCGCACGGACCGTGCCGGGACACGACGGTCGACCTGGACAGCGTGCGAGAGGCGCTCCACTTCTTCGCCGAGGGGCGGACGGCGGAGGCGCGCACGGCCGCGGCGCACTAGGGAGGGACCCGCAAGGTGGACGCACGCAAGATAGCACTTCTGAGCCTCGCCGAGTGGGAGTCCGGGGACCAGACGATCGACGCGGTCCTCGACCGCGAACTCAGGAGCGCCGGGCTCGACGTGCGGGACACCGCCCTGGCCCGGAACCTCACCTACGGGGTCCTCCGGTGGAAGGGGCGGCTCGACTGGGTCCTCGACCAGTACGTGAAGGGCGGGCTCCGTTCCCTCCCGATCGCGATCAGAAACGCGCTCAGGCTCGGCCTCTACCAGATCGATTATCTCGATCGCATCCCGCCCCGCGCCGCCGTGAACGAGTCGGTGAACCTCGCGAAGCGGTACGGCCACAAGGGCACGGCCGGGCTCGTCAACGCAGTCCTCCGGAACATCCTCACGAGCCTGAGACCCGACTTCCCGGTCCTGGACCGCGATCCGGTCAAGCACGTGAGCGTCGTCTACTCGCACCCGACGGTCCTGGTCGAGCGCTGGATCGAACGCTACGGGCTCGAGGCGACGGTGCTTTCGTGCGAATACTTCAACGAGGTGCCGCGTCTGGTGGCACGGGCGAACGGGCTTTCGGTGAGCCTGGGCGGGCTGACGCAGGCGCTCAGGGCCGAAGGCAGGGAGACGCGCCCCGGTCGCTACTTCGACGAGTGCGTCGAGATCCTCGGCGGCGGCGACGTGACCGCCCTCCGCTCGTTCCAGGACGGGCTCCTGCAGATTCAGGACGAGAGCACGCTCGCGGCCGTGAGGCTCCTGGACCCGCGGCCCGGTGAGGAGATCATCGACATGTGCGCGGCTCCGGGCGGGAAGACCACGTACATCGCCGAGCGGATGAAGGGGCGGGGGAGCATCCGCGCGTTCGAGATTTCGAGGAGGCGCGCCGAGATGCTGACGTCGAACCTGCGCCGCCTCTCGATCCCGAACTGCGACGTCCTCTGCGGTGAGGCGACGACCGAGGTCACCGGACCGGCCGACGGGATCCTCATCGACGCGCCGTGCACGGGGACCGGCACGCTCGGCCGGAGGATCGACTCGAGGTGGAAATTCGATCTCCTGGCGAGGGAGCGCGTTCGCCAGGACATCGAGGAGCTCTCGAGGCTCCACCCGAGACAGATCTTCGCCCGCCAGACGAGCCGGCAGCTCAGGCTCCTCATGCACGCGGCCGACCTGGTCCGCGAGTCGGGCCGGATCGTCTACAGCACGTGCAGCCTCGAGCCCGAGGAGAACGAACAGGTGATTGAGAGCTTCCTCAGGAAGCGGCCTGAGTTCGTCCTCGAGGACGCTTCGTTCTTCGTGCCGAACATGTTCGTCGACGGCGGGTTCGTGCGGATCCTGCCGCACCGCCACGCGATCGACGGCGGGTTCGCCGCCAGGCTCGTGAAGAGGGAGAGCCCTCCGCTCAAGGCCGCGGAGGCGACCAAGGCCGAGGCGCTCGGTCGCGCTCCCGTGAAGGAACCGGCGAAGGAGAGAGCGTGATGGCACCCAGGCGTCGTGAGACTGAGGGCGAGGAGCGCGCCTCCGGGAAGCGCGGGGACGACAGGCGCTGGGACGACAGGGGGGGCGACGAGGGGCGGGCGGACGAGGCGCGAGCGGACGAGAGGCGGGCGGACGAGAGGACCCCGACCCGGTTCGCGCTGCGCGGACTCGTCGTGGTGTCGGCCGCCGTCGCGGCGCTCGTGTGCGCCGTCGTCCTCGTGAACTACGTGGTGATGCCGATCATCGTCCGGCGCGGCGACCACGTTCCGGCTCCCGATCTCATCGGATCGTCCCTGGTCGAGGCGACGCGGATGGCCGCGAACGCCGGGTTCCGCGTGCGGGTCGACACCGAGCGACCCGATCCGCGTTATCCGGCCGGCGACGTGATCCACCAGACGCCGGGGGCCGGGCTCGACGTCAAGAGAGGGAGGACCATCGCGCTCGTCCTCTCTGCAGGCATCGACATGAGGACGGTCCCGCCGCTCTCCGGGTTCACGGCCCGGCAGGCGCAGATCGAGGCCGAGCGCGCCGGCTTCGCCGTGGGGGAGATCGTCGACGCGCATACCGACCGCGTCGAGCGCGGGCGCGTCGTGGGCTCCGACCCCGGCGCCGGGGCGGTGATCCCGGCAGGGAGCGCCCTCAGGATGCTCGTGAGCCTGGGCCCCCGTGCCGATGAGCTTGTGATGCCGTCCCTCATCGGCAAGACGCCAGAGGAGGCGCGGCTGATTGCGGAGGAACTCGGCCTCACGGTGAGGTCGGTCAAGTACGAGCGTTCCGGGCGCCGCGTGCTCCGGGACGTCGTGGTCGTCCAGGACCCCGTCGCCGGATCGCGGGTCGTGGTCGGCGAGGGGGTCACGCTCAGGGTCGGCAAGGGCTAGTCGGCAAGGGCCAGCGGGTAGGGCCGGCCGGGCAAGGGCTGGCGGAGCGGCGCGCGAGCGCCCGTCGAGAGGGAGAGAGATCGCATGAGCGAACGGAGGGTCCTGATATCGCCGTCCGTCCTGGCCGCCGACTTCGCGCGACTGGGCGAGGAGGTCAGGCTCGTCGAGGAGGCGGGCGCCGACATGATCCACGTCGACGTCATGGACGGGCACTTCGTTCCGAACCTCACGCTCGGCCCCGCGATCGTGAGGGCCTTGAGGAGCGTCACCGATCTCCCGCTCGACGTGCACCTCATGATCGCCGACCCGGGCCGCTACGCCGCGACGTTCGTTCGAGCCGGCGCGGACTACGTCGTCTTCCACAACGAGGCGTGCGACGACCCGACGCCCCTCTTCGAGCTCATCCGGCAGGAAGGGGCGAAGCCCGGCCTGGCGATCAACCCTCCGAATCCCGCCGAGTCCATCCGCCCGCATCTTCCCGAGATCGATCTCGTCCTCGTGATGACGGTGAACCCCGGCTTCGCCGGGCAGAGCTTCATCTCGAGCGTCATGCCCAAACTGCGGTCGATCGCCCACTGGAAGCGGGAGCTCGACCTCGACGTGGCGATCGAGGTGGACGGGGGGATCGGTCCCTCGACGGCGGCGACCGTCGTCGAGAACGGGGGAGAGATCCTCGTGGCAGGATCCGCGATCTTCGCCGCCGAGGACCCCGCGGAGGCCCTGCGCGCCATCCGGGCGGCCGGCGAGAAGGCCCTCGCGTAGGGCATCTTCTTGGCACCGGCGGCCGTCTCTGCCACCTGTCTGCTGTCTGCTCGGCCGCCCCTCTGGCGCCTTCAGGGCACTCCCGTCCGTTCTGGGCCCCGGCCACCCGCCGGAAGCCCCATCCCATTCCTCGACAAGATTCGACTTTGATCCATTGCTCCCGTTTGGTATAATCGCTACGGGATTCAGTGGGCGTTGTCAACGTCTACGGCTGGCGGCCGTGCGGCGCGCCCGGAAGGAAACGCGGGCGGCGCAGCGGGTGTCGGAGTCGGGGCGCTGAATACGTGCCACGCAAAGGGAACTGTGTATCTGAGGTCTGTGCGACCGCCGGAGGGCGGGGGCGTGTGGAGACCTGTGCTCGCAGCGTGCCGGGAGACCGGCACGGAAGGAGGAAGCGTCATGAGATTGGCTAAGGCAACTTCGGCTCTCGGAATGGGACTCGCGGTGCTTCTCGTCATCGGCGGAGCGACGGTCGCGCGCGGAATGGATCCCGATCCGTTCGCGCCGCTCGGCGAGTGTCCGCCTCCGGCCGACGTGGCGTTCGGGTCGGTCCTGGGTGAGATCGTCACCACCGATCCCGACTCGCTCACGTGCGAGGGCTACGTCACGTTCGAGCTCGTGTCGGGCGGGACGCCCCCGGGCACGAACTACGACGGCCTCATCACGGCGAACGGGGCGATCTTCGGGGAGCACTTCGCCGGCCAGACGGTGACGTACGACGGCCACTTCGACGTCATCAACGGCTCTCCGACGGGGCCGCTCTCGCTCATGGTGGGACCCCCGAACCAGAACCTGAGCGTCGTCTACTACGCGAGCTGGCACAGCAACGTCCTCTCCGGCCTCGGTCCCGAGGGCTATCCCAGCTTCGATGCGATGGGGGAGGGCGCGGTCGCCGTCCTGTTCGAGTTCGACCAGTCGATGATCGGGTTCGACATCACCGGTGGGAACGAGGGGAACGCGTTCGTCAATTTCTACAAGCGCGACGGGGCCTACTTCGACACGTTCATCCTCACCGATCTCGAGTCGCGTCGCTTCGCGTTCCGTCGGATCGACGGCTCGGTCGACATCGGCGGCATCACGATCCACACCGACGACCCGGGCGGGATCGCGCTCGACTACTTCTGCTACAGCCTCGAGCCCGGTCAGGGCGAACCGCCCGTGTGCTCGCTCGGCGGTCCGTTCTGGGGCTACGTGGGCGTCCCGATGACGTACGACGGATCGGAGTGCTTCGACCCGGACGGCGACATCGTCAGCTGGGAGTGGGACTTCGGCGACGGGGGTACGGGCTCGGGTGAGATCGCCGATCACACGTACGAGACGGACGGCTTCTTCCTCGTCATGCTCTGCGTGACCGACAGCGACGGCAACACCGCGTGCTGCCAGACGACGACGGTGATCTCGTGCTCGGCGGTCGAGGGGAGGTCCTGGGGCTGCATCAAGGGCCTCTATCGGTAGGGGCAGGCGAGAACGACGGACAGGATGACCCGCGCCTCAGGCGCGGCGCAGGAAGGCGAGGAGGGCGGTTCTCGGGAACCGCCCTCCTGTCTTGGGTCCCAGGGACCTTCGGGACCGACGGGTCCCGGTGTTCTCAACGGCGAACGGAGAACTGACGCGGGATCGTCTTTTGGCTTGCGTGATACCTGCAGCCTTGGTATATTCTCAAGGCGGTATCTATTGCAAGCCCGGAGTCTCTAACGGCTCTGCCCGGGCAGGCGGTTGTTTTTGTCTGCAGGCGGGCAGTGGCCATCGGGCATGGTGGCCCTCGGGTACGAGGGCGCGCCTCCGCTCGGGCCGCGCCTCGGCGCTCGTGGCCTCGGCGAGGCACCGGGGAGTCGGTGACCGAGGATGTTCGACCAGCTCTCGGAGCGGCTTCAGGGCGCGTTCAAGACGCTCACGGGCCGCGGCAAGCTCAGCGAGGCCAACATCGAGGAGGCGCTCCGTGAGGTGAGGCGGGCGCTCCTCGAGGCCGACGTGAACTTCAAGGTCGCGCGGAGTTTCGTCGACGACGTGAAGGCGCGGGCGATCGGGGAGGAGGTTCTTCGGAGCCTGACGCCCGGGCAGCAGGTGGTCAGGATCGTACACGAGGAGCTCGTGAAGCTCCTCGGCGGGAGCGCGGAGCCGTTCCGGATGCCGTCGGCGTCGCCGGCGGTGATCATGGTGGTCGGGCTCCAGGGCTCCGGGAAGACGACCTTCTGCGCGAAGCTTGCCCGCTACGTGCGGAAGCGCGGCAGGAGCCCGCTTCTGGCCGCGGCCGACACGTACCGGCCGGCGGCACAGGAGCAGCTGCGGACGCTGGCGAGCCAGCTGGGTGTCCCGGTACACGTCGGGCCGAAGGGCGCCGACCCCGTGGCGATCACGGCGGGGGCGCTCGTGGAAGCCCGGTCGAGCGGCGCGGACATCGTGATCCTCGACACGGCTGGCCGTCTCCACGTCGACACGGTGATGATGGCCGAGCTCGACAGGATCAAGGAGGCCACCGGGCCGCAGGAGATCCTGCTCGTGCTCGACAGCATGACCGGGCAGGACGCGGTCAACGTCGCGCAGGAGTTCGCCGAGCGGCTCGACTTCACCGGCGCCGTCCTGACGAAGCTCGACGGCGACACGCGCGGCGGGGCGGCGGTCTCGCTCAAGGCCGTGACGGGGAAGCCGATCAGGTTCGCGGGCGTCGGCGAGAAGCTCGACGCGCTCGAGGGGTTTCACCCGGACCGCATGGCATCGCGGATCCTGGGGATGGGCGACGTCCTGACCCTGGTGGAGCGGGCGCAGGAGGTGGCCGATCTCGACCAGGCCGCGAAGCTCGAGGAGAAGCTCAGGAAGCAGAGCTTCACGCTCGAGGACTTCTTCGAGCAGCTGCAGGCCGTGAAGAAGATGGGGCCTCTGGATCAGCTCGCGGGGATGATCCCCGGGATGAACAAGATGGGGGCCGTGGCGGTCGACGAGAAGGCGCTCGCCCGAGTCGAGGCGATCGTCAACTCGATGACGCCGGAGGAGAGAAGGCACCCGAACGTGATCGACGGGAGCCGGAGGAAGCGGATCGCGCGTGGAAGCGGAACGACGGTCCAGGACGTGAATCGGCTCCTCAAGCAGTTCGAGACGATGAAGAAGATGATGAAGCAGTTCGGGAAGCTCGGGAAGCGGGGGAAGCTCCCGATGGTATCGCCGTTCGGCACGTGACGGCGACCCGGCGCCGACGGACGGCGTCGGGAGTCCCGGATACCGCACGAGGAGAGCGAGGAGGATAGCTGGTGGCAGTGAGAATCAGGCTTCAGCGGAAGGGCGCGAAACACATGGCCTTCTTCCGGATCGTGACGGCCGACTCGAGGTCGCCCCGCGACGGGCGCTTCATCGAGCAGCTGGGCTACTACGATCCGCTCAAGGACCCACCGGACATCAAGGTCGACACGGAGAAGGTGATTCAGTGGTTCCAGAAGGGCGCACAGCCGACCGAGACGGTGAGGTCCCTCTTCTCTCGCATCGGGATCATGCAGACGTGGCACGAGATCCGCAAGGGTCGCTCGTTCGAGGAGCTGGCGCACATCGAGGATGACGCCAGGAAGCGGATCGAGGCGCAGGCCGCGATGCAGAAGCGTACGAAGGAAGAGGCGAAGACCAAGAAGGCCAAGGCTCCCACGAAGGAAGAGGAGCCGGCGGCCGCTGCTGCGGAGGAGACTCCGGAGCCCGTGGTTGCGGAGCCCGTAGTTGCGGAGCCCGTGGTTGCGGAGCCCGTAGTTGCGGAGCCCGTGGTCGCGGAGCCCGTGGTCGCGGAGCCCGTAGTCACGGAGCCCGTAGTTACGGAGCCCGTAGTTACGGAGCCCGTAGTTACGGAGCCCGTAGTTACGGAGCCCGAGACTCCAGAGGAGTCCGTCGCGAGCGAGCCCAAGCCCGTTGAAGCCGGGTCCGAGGACCCGGCCGCGGAACCCGCGGCGGAGGAGCAGGCGGCCGAGGCGGCGACTGAGGCCTCGGTCGAAGCCGATGCGGGGGCCAAAGAGGCAAAGGAGTAGGCATCCGAAGAGAAGGATGCTGCCCCCCGCCGACCCCGATCCGGAAACTCATGTGACCGAGAGCGAGGGGAGTAGTTGAGGAGACAACTCCGTGCCTGAGGGCCGGCGGAAGCGTCCGGCGGAAACGTCGGCCGGCCCCTCCTGGCGACCTTAGGGCCGGAGATTGACTACCGAGTCTCCCAGAAAGGTCCAGGCTATGTACGAAGACGAAACCAAGACCGTCGACAGCACCGAGGCTTCGCTTCAGGAGTTGGTCGAGTACGTGGCGCGCGGACTCGTGACCAGACCCGACGACGTTCAGGTGACGCAGGCGCAGAAGGGCGACATGATCGTCTACGAGGTTCGCGTCGCCGACGAGGACAAGGGCCGCGTCATCGGGAAGAACGGTCGCACGGCCAAGGCGCTCCGGGCCATCATCGGCGCGGCTGCGACGAAGGCTGAGAAGAAGGCGACCGTCGAGATTATCGACTAAGGACGAACCGGCTCTCCCGCTGCCGGCGTGACCGAACCCGGGGCCATCGGATGAGGGAACTCGACAGCTGGATCGAGGCGGGCGCCATCGTTCGGCCGCACGGCATCAAGGGAGAAGTGATCGCCGATCTCAAGCGCGATCTCCTGGAACTCGTGACCGAGAACATGGAGATCCGCACCACGGCGACGAAGGGCGGCGAGAGCTACCTCCTGGTCGAGCGCGCCCGGGAGCACCACGGCCGCCTGATCGTCAAGTTCCGCGACGTCGAGTCGGTGGAGGCCGCCGAGGGGCTGCGGGGCTCGACGCTCTGGATGACGAGGGGCGAGATCGGTGCCCTCGGGGATGATCGCTGGTTCGTTCAGGACATCCTCGGGATCGAAGTCGTGACCGACGAGGGCGAGCGTCTCGGGACGCTCGCAGAAGTGATGCACATGCCGGCGAACGACGTCTACGTGGTGAGGGGGGACGGTGGTGAGATCCTCCTCCCGGCGACCGAGGAGGTCGTGCGGGAGGTCGACGTCGAGGCCGGCAGGATGGTCGTCCATCTGATCGAGGGCCTGAGACGGGGGGCCGGGTGAGGATCGACATTCTCACGCTGTTTCCCGAAATGTTCGAGGGCCCGTTGAGCGAGAGCATCATCTTGAAGGCCCAAGAGAAGGGCCTTCTGTCGATCCGGCTCACGAACATCAGGGACTTCGCCAGGGACAAGCACCGGACCGCCGACGACTACCAGTACGGTGGTGGAAGCGGGATGGTGATGAAGCCGGAACCGATCTTTGAAGCCGTCGAGTCCGTTCTGGACGACGAAGTGCCCGGCGAGAAGCCGGCGGTCGTGATGCTCTCGGCGCGCGGCCGCACGTTCGATTCTGCGCTCGCGCGGGAGCTGTCGTCGTTCAGCCGGATGGTTCTCATCTGCGGACGATACAAGGGGGTCGACGAGCGCGTCGCCGGTCTCGCGACGCACGAGGTCTCGATCGGGGACTACGTGCTGACGGGCGGGGAGCTCGCCGCGATGGTCGTGGTCGACGCCGTCGCGAGGTTCATCCCCGGCGTCCTGGGCGACATCGAGTCGGCCGAGACCGATTCCCATTTCGGGGGAATCCTGGGGCCGCCGCTCTACACGCGCCCCGAGGACTACCGGGATCAGCGCGTCCCCGAGGTTCTCCTGTCGGGGAACCACGAGCGGATCAGGAAGTGGCGGAGGACCGAGGCGCTCCGGGCGACCGCGAAGAGGCGACCGGATCTCCTCGACAAGGCGGAGTTGACGGACGAGGATCAGGAGATCCTCGACGATATAGAGATGGAGGGGGATGGCTCGTAGAGAGGTACGGACGGGCCGGCAGCACTAAGGGAGTGGCGATGAACGAGAAGGTGAGAGAGATCGAGCAGAGGTACAGGCGGACCGACGCCGCGGAATTCAGCATCGGCGACACCGTCCGGGTGCACGTCAGGATCCGCGAGGGCGAGAAGGAGAGGACACAGGCCTTCGAGGGCACGGTGCTCTCGAGGCAGGGGAACGGTTCGAACGAGACCTTCACGGTGCGGAGGGTGGCGTCGGGGATCGGTGTCGAGAGGATCTTCCCGCTGAGCTCGCCGAACGTCCAGAGCATCGTCGTCACGCGGCGGGGCAAGGCGAGGCGCGCGAAGCTCTACTACCTCAGGAAGAGGACCGGGAAGTCTGCGAAGACGAAGGCGAAGGACATCCAGTAGCAGAGATTGCTTGCTGAGCCGCGCGCGTGCGCGGGAGAGCCAGCGCGATGGCCGAGTTGGAGGCGAGGGTCGAGGGGACGGACGCCGGCTCCGAGCCGGTGGACGGAAGGGACGGGAAGGAAGGCGTCTCGGTGTCGCGCCCGCCTATCGCGCAGATGAACGTGCGTGACGTGAAGGAACTGATCGCCGGGGCACAGCCTGTCCCCGGCGATTCTCTTTGGGCGGAGCTCGGGAGCGACCCGAGGAAGGGCGTGCGCGAGCTCTGCGACCGCCTGCTCCGCGAGCGAGCGGCCGTGGCCTGGGAGCGAGGGCATCGCGCGGCGATGCGCCGGGCGGAGGAAACGGCCTGGGCGACAGGGGCCACGCTCGTGGCCGGCGTCGACGAAGTGGGGCGCGGTCCGCTCGCCGGTCCCGTGACAGCCGCGGCCGTCGTCCTCCCGCGCGACCTCGCGATCGGGGGCATCGAGGACTCCAAGAAGCTCACTCCCGAGCGCCGCGAGGAACTCTACGGGGAGATCACACGGGACGCCGTCGCCTACTGCGTGGCGAGCGTCTCGGAGAAGGTAATCGACGAGATCAACATCCTCCGGGCGACGCAGCGGGCCATGCGCGAGGCCGTCGCCGGCCTCGGGGATCCGCCCGACCATGTGCTCGTCGACGGCGACGAGGTCCCCAATCTCGGGTTCGAGCAGACCGCGATCCACGGCGGGGACGAGACCTCGACGGCGATCGCCGCCGCGTCGATCGTGGCGAAGGTGACGCGGGACCGGTTCATGATCCAGCTGGACTCGCGGTATCCGGGTTACGGGTTCGCGCGGCACAAGGGCTACGGGACGCCGGAGCACCTCGGCGCCCTGACGCGGCTCGGGCCGTGCGAGATCCACCGGCGTTCGTTCCGCACCGTGCTCGACGCCGGCGGCGGCTACTCGGAGCTCTACCTCGGGTTCCGAAACGAGCTCCTCGCCGCGGAGACGGCCGATGTGCTCGAGCAGATCGCCGCGAAGATCGCGCGCGAGAAAGGGGGGCTCGTTCCCTTCGAGCTCTCGAAGCTCCGCGGCCTCTACAAGCGGTGCTACGTGCGGACGAAGGCCGGCCTGGCCGCGCGCTGACGCAGACGGGAGACCAGCTCCCCGACGCCCCTCGACCCCTCTGTCCCATCCCCGATGGAACCAGATCGCATGCACACGACAGAGCTCGGATCGCTCGCCGAGGACGTGGCGGCGTGCCTCCTCAGGATGAGAGGCTACGACATCCTCGAGCGGAACTACCGGTTCAGAAGGAAGGAGATCGACATCGTCGCCTCGCACGGGGCGACGATCGCGTTCGTCGAGGTCAAGTTCCGGCGTGCCGTCGGCCGCGGGCTCCCTCGCGAGGCCGTCGATCGCCGGAAGCGCCGGCACATCGTCTTCGCGGCTCGTGGATTCCTCATGGAGAGGAAGATGGAAGAACGATCGTGCCGGTTCGACGTCGTCGAGGTCAGGATGGGGAAGGCGGGGGCGGCGCTCGTGGCCGAGCACCTCCCGGGCGCCTTCGACGCGGAAGGGAGGTGACGCGGGTGCTCGCGACGGTTCTCTCTGGTGGGGTTCACGGTGTGGAAGGGTACATCGTCAGGGTCGAGGCCGACGTCACCGGCGGGCTCCCCTCGTTCACGACTGTCGGTCTCGGCGACAGCGCCGTGCGCGAGGGACGCGACCGCGTGGCGTCGGCGATCAGGAACTCCGGGCTCCGATTCCCGATGGAGCGCGTCACGGTGAACCTCGCGCCCGCGGACGTCCGGAAGGAGGGGGCGGGATTCGATCTTCCGATAGCGGTCGGGGTCCTTGCGGCGACGGGACAGATCGCGCCCGGGCTGCTCGGCCGCGTGGCGATCACCGGCGAGCTCGCGCTCGACGGTTCGGCGCGCCAAGTCAACGGCGTTCTCCCGATGGCGATCGCCGCCGAACGGTGTGGGCTCGACGGTGTCGTCGTTCCTCTCGCCAACGCGCGGGAGGCGGACGCGCTCGGGTCGGTGCGCGTCCTGCCGGTCGGGAGCCTCCGGGCGGCGGCGCGCGTCCTTGCCGGGGGTCCGCCCGACGAGCTGCCGCACGAAGCGGGGCCGCCGGCCTCGACGGGCGACGACGGCGGCGACCTCTCGGACGTTCGGGGCCAGTCGACGGTCAAACGCGCTCTCGAGGTCGCTGCGGCCGGTGGACACAACCTCCTCATGGTCGGACCTCCCGGCGTCGGCAAGACGATGCTCGCGAAGAGGCTCCCTGCGATCATGCCCCCGCTCACCCGCGAGGAGTCGCTCGTCGCGTCGACGATCCACAGCGTCGCGGGGAGTCTGCCTGCGGGCGGCGGCCTCCTGACGCGGCGTCCGTTCCGCGCGCCCCACCACACCGTTTCTGAGGCGGCGCTCGTGGGTGGCGGGAGGGTCCCGCGGCCGGGTGAGATCAGCCTCGCGCACGCCGGGGTGCTCCTTCTTGACGAGCTTCCCGAGTTCCGGAGGAACGCGCTCGAGGCCCTGCGGCAACCGCTCGAGGAGGGGAGGGTCGTGATCACCCGCGCGATGACGACGGTCGCCTTCCCGGCGCAGTTCATGCTCGTCGCGAGCATGAACCCGTGCCCGTGCGGGAACCTGGGGCACCCGTCGAAGCCATGCCGGTGCACGCCGGCGGCCGTGCGGCGCTACCTCGGGCGCGTGTCGGGCCCGCTCCTGGACCGGATCGACCTGCAGGTCCACGTCGACCCGCCCGCGTTCGAGGAGCTCGAGGGCGGCGGGCAAGAGCCCCGGGTTCCCGAGTCCACGGCCGGGGTCCGGGAGAGGGTCGACCGCGCCCGGGCGTTCCAGGCGGCGCGGGCGAGTGGGGTGAGCGGCATGGCCGCGGACAACGCGCGGCTCAACCCGGCGGAGCTCTCCCGTCTCGTCCGTCTGAGCGGCGAGGGACGCGCGATCGTTCGCACCGCCGTGGCCCGGCTCGGCCTCTCGGCCCGTGCCTACCACCGCATCCTCAGGATCGCCCGGACGATCGCGGATCTGGCGGGCTCTGACGAGGTCGAACCGGCCCACGTCAGCGAGGCGGTGCAGTACCGGAGCCTGGATCGGGCGGGTTCGGGGTGAGCTGCTTGGAGGTGAGGCCTCCGGGGTGAGCGAAACTCAGCCTCCTGCGCCGCAACGAAGGAGGCCGCACAGGTTCTTGCGGTCTGGACAGAATTATGCTATTGATTAACATGACACAAAGCGTCAAGGAATACCCGAAGGAGGGGAGGCCGATGTCAACCACCGTCCGCCGCTTCATCTTCTACGTGCTTGTGTCGGGGCTCGCTGTCGGCTTCTGCCTGGCGACCCCGGCCGCCGCGCGGGAGACCGATGAGGAGATCGAGGCCCGCCAGCACGAGATCGACGTCAACGGTTACGACTGGACGGCCAAACGGAACTGGACGTCCGACCTCACGGAGGAGGAGTTCGAGGGACTTCTCGGGACTCGCATCCCGCCCGAGGTCGCGAGGCGATTCGAGGTCTTGGACGAGTCCTCGTTCCCGGTTCGCCGGGACCTGCCGGAGACCTGGGACTGGCGTGACTACGACGGCCTCACGGTTGTGAAGCACCAGGGCGGGTGCGGAAGCTGCTGGGACTTCGCGGGGATCGGCGCGCTCGAGGCCGCCCTCAAGATCCACGAGGGCGTCGAGTACGACCTCTCGGAGCAGCAGGTTCTCTCGTGCGCCACGCCGGGGTACGGCTGTGGCGGCGGCTGGTACTCGTGGGCGTGGGGCTACATCCGGGACAACGGCGCCGTCCTCGAGGACTGCATGCCGTACGAGGCCGACGACGACGTCCCGTGCACCGACGGCCCGTGCGACAAGGTCGCCCTGACGGACGACTGGCTCGACGTCCCGAACACCGTCGACGCCATCAAGACGGCGGTCCTGATCGGTCCCGTCGCGACGACGTTCACCGTCTACTCGGACTTCGGCGACTACGGCTCGGGCTGCTACGAGCACGAGGGCGACGACCCGATCAACCACGCCGTCGTCCTCCTCGGCTGGGACGACGCCATGTGCGGCGGCGAGGGCGCGTGGTTGTGCAAGAACAGCTGGGGTGAGAGCTTCGGCGACCTCGGCGGCTACTTCTGGATCAAGTACGGCACGTGCAACATCGGCACGGCGACCCAGCTCGTCTACTACTACGACGGGACGCAGATCGTCTACAACGGCCACGAGCTGGACGACTCCGGCGCGGACGGCGACGGAAGGGCCGATCCGGGCGAGACGATCTCGCTTCCCGTGACGCTCAAAAACGACCTCATCGGTCCCGACCGGACCGGCGTGCAGGCGACGCTCTGGAGCACGAAGAGCTACGTCACGATCCCGCAGGGCACGTCGCTCTTCGGAGCGATGGACAGCGGGGAGACGACCGTGGGCTCTCCGCCGTTCGAGATCGTCGTCGGCGAGTTCGCTCCCGCCGGCGAGGTCGTGGAGTTCACCCTCTCGATCACGGCCGACGGCGGCTACGTCAACACGGACACCTTCGAGATCGTGCTCGGCCCGATCCCGGTCCTCCTGGTCGACGACGACGAGGGCGAGTCGACGGAGACCTACTTCGCCGACGCCCTCGCCAGCAACGGCTACCCGTACGAGAAGTGGACCGAGGACTTCCACGGGGACGTCCCGCTCTCGGAGCTTACGCGCTACGCCGTGGTGGTGTGGGACAACGGCTGGGGCGGCTCGCTCGGCAGCACGAACCGCGCGGATCTCACCGACTTCCTCGACGGCGGCGGACGACTCCTCATCGGTGGCGAGGACATCGGCTGGTCGCTCAACCACGAGGGCGACAACAACAAGATCTCGTGGTACGAGGACTACCTCCACGCGGACTACATCGAGGACGACTCCGGGTTCCGGAGCCTCGACGGCATCGCCGGCGACCCGATCGGCGACGGCATGTCGTTCACGCTGAACGGCGAAGACACCGCGATGAACCAGTTCTACCCGAGCGAGATCGATCCCAGAAGCGGCGCCACGGGCATCTTCGAGTACGGCCCCGGCGTCGAGGGGGCGCTCCGGTACGACGGCGACCACCGGCTGATCTATCTGGCGTTCGGACTCGAGGGAGTGACCGGGTCCGCCGTGCGCGACACGATCGTGCGCCGGAGCCTCGAATGGCTGGCGGACGGGGCGTGGCCCGACACCGAGCAGCCCGAGGTCTCGCTCGAGTCCCCGAACGGGGGGGAGGAGCTGGCCGCGGGTGAGGAGTACGAGATCAAGTGGTCCGCTTCGGACAACGTCGGTGTCGTCTCGGTCGACATCCTGCGATCCTGGAACGGAGGTTCGACCTTCCCGAACGTGATCGCGGAGGGGGAGGCGAACGACGGCGTGTTCGCGTGGACCGTGCCCGACAGCGGG
>JALGWI010000048.1 GCA_025774245.1 bacterium | reverse complement strand
TTCGTGGAGGGCAGGCTCCAGGTTGCGACGCCCGCCGACCAGCCGGCCAACCAGACCCTCCTCTCGGAAGGGCGCATCACGAACGCCGCCGTTCAGTCGGCCGAAGGTGTCCTCGGCAGGGTCGTGAACGATCCCGGGTTCGATGACATCGCGTACCGCATCGGCGTCTCAGGCATCGCGGAGCACGGGATCGAGTCGGCGGGCATCTCCGGGCGGGCGGGGTACGGTCTGCAGAAGAGTTTCGGGGTGTACGGGTTTGCCGCCGGACTCGACAGCGAGACGTACGGCGTCTTCGGTGAGGCGCACGGCGAAGATCTCGTCGCGACGCTCTACGGCGTGTACGGAACGACCACCGGCCTCGTCAGCGCGACCTCCTACGCCGGCTACTTCGCCGGGAACGCGCACGTGACCGGCACGCTCTCCAAGGGCGGCGGGTCGTTCAAGATCGACCACCCGCTCGATCCGGCGAACCGCTACCTCTACCACTCGTTCGTCGAGAGCCCGGACATGAAGAACGTCTACGACGGAGTGGCGAAGCTCGATGCGACCGGCGAGGCGTGGGTAGAGCTTCCGGAGTGGTTCGACTCGCTGAACCGGGACTTCCGGTACCAGCTGACGGCGCTCGACGTCGCGGCGCCCGGGCTCCACGTCGCCGACAGGATCTCGGCGAACCGGTTCAGGATCGCCGGGGGCGAGCCACGCATGGAGGTGTCGTGGCAGGTGACCGGCATCCGGAAGGACGCCTTTGCGGAGAAGCACCGCATCCCGGTCGAGAAGGAGAAGCCTCCGCAGGAGATTGGGAAGTACCTGCACCCGGACGCCTTTGGACTTCCGGAGACGGCGGGGGTCGATTACCGGGAGTAGTTGCACGACGGCCTGGGAAGGCCGGCTACACCATCACGGTGCTTGCGCAACGAACGAGCGGCGACCGTCACGGTCGCCGCTCGTTCGTTGCCGCTCTCTCCGCGGCGCAGTCGTTCACCTGCCGCGCACGCACGCGCCGCACGCCGCCGCGCCACCCGCCTACGCCCCGCCCCTCGGCCTCAGCTTGGCCCACGCCCGCTTGAGGATCAGCCTGTCGTCCCTTTCGAACCCCTGCGCCGCCGTCAGCCCGAGGAACACGCCGAACACCGCAAACAGCAGGAGCGCGACCATCCAGAACCGGAGCTCCGGCGTGTTCGCGCGGAGCCAGAGGACGCCCCCGAGCGTCACCACCGACGGGAGGAGGAGCTTCCAATAGGAACGCGCGTAGGGGAGGAGTCCCATGAGCCCGCGCACCTCGAGGAGCGCGACGACGTTGATCACGGTGAGCGAGATGGCCGTCGCGAACGCGGCGCCGAGTACCCCGTAGCGCGGGATGAAGTAGAGGTTGAGCCCGATGTTCATGCCGGTCACGACCGCGATGTTGGCGGCGTTCCACCTCTCGTGGCCGGAGAGGATGAGGAGCGGCCCGACGGGGCCGACGAAGCATCGCGTCATCACGCCGATCCCGAGCACCACGAGCGCCCAGTATCCGGCGACGAAGTCGCCGCCGAAGAACCTGAGAAGGTCGTCTCCGAACCCGACGAGCCAGATGAACGCCGGGATGATGATGATGAGGATGGCGCGCGTGAGCGACGAGTAGAGCGACTTGAGCTCCTCACGACGGTCGTTGTGGAAGAGCTCCGAGATCACCGGCGAGAACGACTCGTTCAGCGCCATGAAGATGAGCGAGAGGATGTTCGAGATCAGGAACGCGATGTTGTAGATGCCGACCGCCTCGGACGTCGAGAGGATCCCGAGCATCACGCGGTCGGTGATGCTCATGCCGTAGTTCATGAGCCCCACGAAGAGCATCATCCCGCTGAACGCGAAGAGCTCCCGGGACGGAACCGACGCCATCGTGGGCCCGCGCATGAGGTAGCGCGCTTCGCGCCCGATCAGGAAGAGCATGACGCCGGTCGCGACGACGTACCCGCCGACGAATCCGACCATGAGCCCTTCGAGCTTGAGACCGAAGTAGACGAGCACGAGGAAGAGTGCGAGCTTCACGGCCTTGAAGACGATCTCGCGGCAGAGCGTCTCCTGCGCCGTCCTCTTGAGCGCGCGGAGCGCGAACCCGAAGAGCAGATAGAGCGTCGCGGGCACCGCACCGACCGCGACGATCGGCATGACGGTCGTGAGAAGCGGTTCGTTGAAGACGGTTTCGGCCAGGAATCCCCGCGCGAGGTAGACGACGCCGCCGGCGAGGACGCTCGCCCAGAGCACTGCGCGGGCGCCGACGCGGAAGACGTTGGCGGCGCCCTCCCGGTCGTCCCTCGACAGGGCGACCGGGATGAAGCGGACGTAGGTGTGCCCCATGCCGAGCGACGCGACGAGCGTGAGAAGGAGCAGAACCGTCGAGGCGATGACGGCGACGCCGAGCAGCTCGGCCCCGAGGTACCGCGCGAAGATGAGGTTCGATCCGAGCCCGAGCAGCGTGCCGACGAACCGGAACGACAACACCCCCGTCGCCTGCTTGGCGACCTGGAGGAGGTTTCGGTCGGCGACGTCCCGGGAGAGGACGCCGTTCTCGAGTGGCTCCTGCATCTAGCTCCCCGCTCCTGCCAGCCGCTTCATGACCGTGTAGGTGTCCCGGATGTGCCCCGGGTCGGGCTCGAGTTCCTCCGACGACATGAGGATGGCGTGCGAGTCGGGATGGTCCGGGCTGAACCCGTGCATTCCCTTCGGCGCCTTCGCGCCCATGTAGCTCGGCACGACGAGCGTGCCCGGGTTCATGAGGAAGACGAGTTCGCCGAACCGTTCGTCCTCGAACCAGACGCCCTCTTCCCGCAGTTGCCCGCTCTCGAGGATCGTCCCGCACGAGAGTCCCGAGAGCATGTCGACGATCTCCTTCCGCGCGTCGTTGTTCGAGAACCAGAACCGCGCCATCGTCGAATCGTAGAACGCGAGGTAATCGCTCTTGGGCGCGAGCTCGAGCGAGTGGACGTCGCGCATGAGGTCGCGCTCCCGGGTCGTCGGCGTCATCCCGTGATCGGAGAAGACGAGGACGTCGACCTTCTCGCTCGTCTCGTGCGCCCGCTCGACGGCCTTCACGACGAGCCGCTCGATACTCCTGATCGCCGTCTCGACCGCCGCCTCGTCGCCGATGTTGGCGTGGAGGAAACCGTCGAGGTACGCGGTGTAGAGGAGCACGAACCTGAGGTCGGCATCCGAGTCGAGCGTATCGCCGAGCTCCGCGAAGCTCTGCTCGAGCGGCGTTCTCCAGGTCCACGCGCGGTACGGGACGGCCTCGCGCTCGAGGTCGTCGAAGATCGACGGGACTCCCGACTCGAAGGCCTCGGGTGCGTAGATGTTCCGCTTCTCGCAGATGTCGAACTGGGCGAAAAGCCCGAACGGGATGCAGTAGAAGTTGTAGTAGCCGGTGAGCCCGCTCCACCTCTTGTGGAGCTTGAATATCTGGCGTCGCACGCGCCAGTGCGACCCGAGCGCCGGCGGGAGCATCCTGAGGTGTTTCAAGACCGCGAGTTCGGACCGCTCGGTCCGGTAGAACATGGCCCAGTGCCCGTGTTCGGACGGCATCGCGCCCGTCAGGATCGTTGGCTGCGCCGCGCAGCTGTACCCGAGGACCGTCCGCTGCCGGTACCGGTGGGGCGCTACGGCCTCGAAGCAGCGATGCCTCTCGGCCAGCTCCCATCCGAGCGCGTCGATGAAGAAACAGAGCGTGATCCGGTCACGCTTCATCGCTTTCTCCCACCTGCCTTCCGAGGAGCATCGCCTCGTGGTAGAGAGAGAGCCGGTCGACCAGGATCTCCCGCCTCGACGCGAGGCCGAGCGCCCTCATCCGGGCCGGGACCTTGAACGGACAGTGCGTGACGGCCGTGCGATCGATCCAGTCCCAGTCGTCGGTCTCGCCCATGGCGACGTAGGTCAGGACGCCGGTGAGGTAGCCCAGGAGCCGCGGGGAGGCGAGTCTGCTCCCGCGGAGGACCCTCGCCGCCGAGAAGAGCCCCTTCGGCGCCGCGCCCGGCCCGAGCACCTTGAGGGCGCGAACGACGCGCCGCGTCGGCGTCTCGAGTCGCGCGTAGGCGCGCGCGACGTCCTGAACGTCGGCCTCGATGAGGTCCAGGCCTGCGACCGCGCCGAGGACGTACCTCCAGCAGGGCGCCGCGAATCCCGTGTATCGGTACCACTCCTCCCGCGCGATGCGCGAGAGCTCCGGCGGCCGGTGCGCGTTCCGGAACCTGTCGGAGATGGGCACGAGGCTTCCGGTCGTCTTGAAGGCGGCCCACGCGGGGATGTCCTCGCGGAAGTCCGAGAGCGCTTCCTTCAGCCGGGAGAACTGAGGCCGCTCGAGGAGATCGTACACGAAGAGGTCGGCGCGCTCCCGGTACCCGATCGGGACGTTCCCCTCGAGGAAGAGGATCGCAGTGACGCAGTCGAGGGCGAGCTTTGCGGTACGGTAGAGGATCCCCGCGACCTCGCGGAAGTCGTCGGGCACACGGGCGATCTCCGGATACAGGATGAGCTGCTCCACGATCCGGTTGTGCACGAGCCTGAGGCTCTCATCCGGGGCGATGTCCTCGATCCGCGGCTCGGGGAGCGCGGACGCGACGGCCTCGTCGCCCCAGACCACGACGGGCGACCGGAACGTCTCGAAACTCGAGATGTACGGCTGCGGCGACGCGAACTGGATGAGGGGCTTGAGTGAGGCGTCGACGCCGGTACAGGCGTCCTCGATTGCAGCGTTCAGGCCCCGGATCGTCGGGGCCAGCCGCGAGGAGAGGAGCGCGCGATCCGCCGCGGTCGTGTGGACGCAGACGAGGTCGATGTCGCTCAGGCTGTAGAGCCCGTCCGTGCCCTCGATGACCGTCGCCTCGCCCCGCGCGGGGGCACCGACGAGGAGGATCGCCTCGAGGCCGTTCTCACCGACGCTCTCGACGATCGCGCCCACGCACCGCTCGACGAGCGACCGGTAGAAGTCGTCCTTCTCAGGTGTCGGGGATGTCCGGTGCGGCCGCAGCATTCGTACTCCAGTGCGTGTGGATTCCGGGGGAATCCGGTTCAGTCGAAACTACGGGCGCGGCGCTCGCGCTGTCAACGGGTTCCGGCGATCCGGGGCGTTCCGGCGCAACTGCCGGACGCGCCGAACGCCGGCGCCTCGCACGGGCGCGTCACGCCGGGACGGACCTCGCCGGCCTCTCTCCCCGGCCGCGGAAGCCGACGACGGCTTGACAGCCGGAAGACAGTGTGGACGAGCGCCTCGGTCGCTCTCGCCCCACATCCCTGCAATATCGCTGCCGTTTGGCCACGTTCCCGGGGAGGGAAGCGGCGCCGCATCTGGCGGTCCCGCTGCGGAGCCTGAGGCGTGGTTCAGGCTCGTTATTGCTATGTTCTTGCTGATGTGATATACTTTATGCGCGGGGCGATCCGTCCCGTTGATCGTATGGCTGTGTGTACGGACGATTCGTTGGGGATCACCTGCGAGGGGGGGTGCATGCGTCCCGCCTCAACCCTAAGGAGGGATTGGATGAGATTCGCGCGAGTTCTGGCTCTCTGCGCGCTCCTCGTGCTGGCGGTGTTGCCGGCGTCGCTGTCGGCCCGCTGGGTCGATTTCGGCGCTGTCGAGCCGTACGGCGAGGCTGAGGCGACGCTCCTGACGTCCGGTTCGGCCGGCGTCACCGTCGCCGTCGAGATACCTGGAGTCATCGCCGAGGACGTTTCCACCGACCTCGGCCTCTTCACGAGCCTCTCGGTCCTCGGACGTGGCTACACGATCGAGATTGGCGCACCGATGCTGCCGGTCGTCCGGGAGCACATCGAGATCCCGCAGGGCGCGACCCCGCGCCTCAGGATCCTGAACGCGGTCTATACTGAGGGCACGCTCAGTGACTTCGGGATCGACCACCCGATCTACCCGGTGCAGCCGCCGGTCGAGAAGATCCCCGGCGCGCTCGAGGCGGCGGAGTTCGTCATCGACGATGCGACCTACGCTGTCGACGCGTTCGGGCCCGACGCCCCCGCGGTGTTGGGTGACGTGCGGCAGTCGAGGGCTCACCGCCACGTCGAGCTCGAGATCTACCCGGTCCAGTACAATCCCGCGAGCGGGACGGTTCGGGTGCTGACCAGCATCGAGATCGCGGTCGACTTCGAGGGCGCGGACTGGGCTCTGACGAACGAGATCGTCGAGCGCTACGCCTCACCTGCCTTCGACGAGCTTGCGGCTGCGAACCTCCTGAACGCGCACGCCTTCTCGTCGAGGGCGGTGCTCGGCCTTCCCATCGGCTACCTGATCATTACCCACGACCCGTTCTACGAGGCGATCCAAACGCTGGCGGGACTCCGGCATCGTCTCGGGTACGAGACGACCGTCACCAGGACATCGGACATCCCGGGCGGCGCGACGACGACCGCGATCAAGAACTACATCCAGGAGGCCTACGACACCTGGCCGGTGCCGCCGACCTTCATCCTCCTGATCGGCGACTACCCGCAGATCCCCGGCTTCCAGGGCGTGTCGTCCTCGACGGCATCGGATCTCTACTACACGGCGATGGACGGAGCCGCCGACTGGCTGCCCGACATCCTGATCGGGCGTTTCTCCTGCACCACGGAGAGCCAGGTCGCGCACCTTGCTGACAAGACAACGGACTACATCCGCTACGCGCTCGGGAGCGGGACCGACTGGATCAAGAAGGCCACGTTCATGGCCTCGTCCGACAACTACACGGTCTCCGAGGGCACGCACAACTACGTCATCAGCACGTGGCTCGAGCCGGACGGCTACACGGTCTTCAAGCGCTACTCCGTGACGTACAGCGCGACGACGCAGCAGTGCATCGACGACATCAACGGCGGCATCTCGCAGCTGACCTACTCGGGCCACGGCTCGACGAACGGCTGGGCAGACGGTCCGCCGATGAACCCGTCGCACGTGAACGCGCTCACGAACGAGGACATGCTGCCCCTCGTCCAGTCGTACGCTTGCATCACGGGCAACTACCAGAGCGAGTGCTTCGGAGAGACGTGGACGCTCGCCCCGCACGGCACCATGGCGTTCTACGGGTCGTCGGCGAACTCCTACTGGACCGAGGACGACATCCTCGAGAAGGGCGTCTACGATGCGTGGTTCGGCGACGGCGTCACGTGGCTCCGCGGGTTCCTGAACGAGGGCATGTGGGACGTCTACGAGGCGTACGGCGGCGGGGGCGCCACCAGGCGCTACTATGAGATGTACAACCTCTTCGGCGACCCGGCGCTCGACATCTGGACCGACCCGCCCACGAGCCTCCAGGTCGCGTTCCCCGGCGCGTTCCCGATCGGCGGAAGCGCGTTCCCGGTCGACGTGAGCACGGAGACGAGGGACCCCGTCGAGAACGCGCTCGTCTGCGTCTACATGGACGGAGAGGTCTACGAGACGGCATACACCGACGCGGCGGGCCACGTCGACATCGTGATCTCGACGCCGCCGACGACGGTCGGGCAGATGGAGGTCTGGGTCAGCAAGCACAACTGCCTCCCGTTCTCGGACGTTTCCCAGGTCATCGTCCCGGTGACCTACGAGTTCGATCCTCCGACGATCCCGGTGACCACGGCGAGCGACGTGACCGTGACGATCTGGGACCAGGGTGGCGCGCCCCTGCCGAACGTCGTCATCACCGTCGACGGCTGGTCGCTCGCTCCGACGCTGGACACGACGGACGCGGCCGGAGAGGCGCACTTCACGCTCATGCCCGGTTACGGCGAGGACCTCACGGTCGTCGGTCGCGAGATCGGGAACGACTACGACTCCTTCTCCGACGTCCTCCCTGTGACCGGCGCGGCGAGCTTCGCGTCGGCCGACATCGAGGGCAACGTCCCGGCGATCGGCCTCTACGGCTCGCTCGCTCCGCTCTACGAGGGGACGATCACGGGCACGGCGTCCGAGAACGCCTTCACGCTCTTCGCGGTGGGTTGCGGTGTGGACGCGAGCGTGATGACGGGCGGGACGAGCGTCGACCTTCTCGTGACGCCGACGTCGACCGGCACGATCAACGCCGCGATCGGCAAGAAGGGCTTCAACGTCTACCTCGAGGACATCACCGTCCAGACGGTCTACGGCCAGATGGCGGGTGAGGTCTACGAGGCGGCGCGCGGCCCGATCGTGGGCGCCGCGATCAAGGGATATCCCGCGGGCTCCGACACGACGGGCGCCGAGCCTGTCTTCGAGGCGGTGAGCGGCGCGGGCGGCGTGTACGCGATCGAGGGCGACCTCGAGGTGGCGTACTACGACGTGTACGTGTCGAAGTTCGGGTACCTGATGCTCGCCGAGGAGATCTTCCTCCAGTTCGGCGCGAACGACGTCGACTTCTCCATGGAGTTCGCTCCCGCGGGTGTGGTGTCCGGTGTGGTGACGGAGGTGGGGACGGGCACTCCGCTCGAGGCGACGATCAAGGTGTATCGCGCGGACAACATGGAGCTCTACGAGCAGCTGTACTCCGACCCGTTCACCGGCACGTACGCGGTGACGCTCCCGTACTTCAACTACGTGATGAACGTGCGGGCGTACCACCACATCCCCGAGACCAGGGGCATCGCGGTCGACGGGCCGACGATGACGGAGAACTTCGTGCTCGAGGAGACGCTCGCCAACCTCCTCGTCCTCGACGACTCGACCGGGAAGCGGGAGACGGTGAAGGTCGACAAGACGGGTGCGGTTCTCGACTTCCCGCTTGATGATGTCTCCGGGCGGGCCAAATCGGCGAACGAGTTCGCTACCGACCTCACGAACATCGGCTACGACGTGACCGTCGAGCCGGCCACGACCTCGGATCCGGGGACGTGGATGAACTACGACTTCATCATCTCTACGAGCGGGAACAACCTGAGCCCCGTCGAGGATGCGTCCTACCGCGCCGCGCTCGAGAGCTACGTGACCGCGGGCGGCAAGCTCCTGATCGAGGGCGGCGAGGTCGGCTACGACTCGGAGTCGTATCCTGGCTACCCGTCGTTCACGGCGATCGTGCTCCACATCGCCAACTGGGACCACGACTCGAGCGGCAGCGTCACGGTGTACGATCCGTCGCACCCGCTCGCGTCCACTCCCAACACGATCGCACCCTTCGCGGTCAACTACGTGGACTACGGGGACCACGATTCGAACACCCCTTCAGCAGACGCGCACGTCGTGTGCAGCTGGTCGAGCTACAGCGGACTCTCGAGCGTTCAGGTCTACGACGACACGCCCGATCCGACGAGCGGGCAGATCGTCTACTACACCTTCAACTACGCCGCGGCCGAGGCCACGGCGAGGGTCGACCTCCTCCAGAACACCGTGGTGTACCTCACCGCCCAGGAGTCACTCCCGACCGCCGGCATCTCCGGCACGGTGCTGCTCCAGGGGCAGCTCGACAACGGCGGCATCATGGTGATGGCCTACCCCGGCGAGGACTTCGCCTACACCGACGCGACGGGCCACTACGAGATCGACGCGCTCTACGCGGGGACGTACATGGTGAAGGCGATCATGGACGACTGGTCGACCGGCATCGTCGAGGGCGTCGTCGTCGTCGAGGGTCAGATGACCTCCGGCGTGGACATGATGCTCTTTCCGCAGCAGACGGCCGAGCTCTGCGAGGCGCCCGGGCTCTCGATCCCCGACAACAGCCCTGTCGGCGTCTACGACACGATGATGCTCACCGAGGACGTCGGGATCGACGAGGTCGAGATCTACGTGAACATCACGCACACGTACATCGGCGATCTCATCGTCGAGGTGACATCTCCGGAGGGAACGACCGTCAGGTTGCACAGCCAGACCGGCGGAACGGCCGAGAACATCATCGGCTGGTACCCGACGGAGATCCCGGTCGACGGTCCCGGCTCGCTCGAGGACATGCAGGGCGAGAGCTGCGCGGGCGAGTGGGAGATCTGGGTGAGCGACAACGCGGGCATCGACACCGGCGTGCTGAACGACTGGTGCGTGCGCGCGGTCGGCGCTGTGGGGACGGGTATCGACGACGAGGTGATGGGTGACGTTCCCGCCGGTTACGTGCTCAAGGGCGCGAGCCCGAACCCGTTCAATCCTGTGACGAAGGTGTCGTACGGCCTTCCGAAGGACGGCGCAGTGGCCCTCAGGGTATACAACGTAGCGGGTCAGCTGGTGCGCGTCCTGGTCGACGGCCACGGCGACGCGGGCTTCCACACGGCGGTGTGGGACGGCCGCGACGACCGGGGCGTCGAGGCGGCCTCCGGCGTGTACTTCTGCCGGATGGAGGCCGAGAGCTTCAACGACTCCGTGAAGATGGTGCTTCTCAAGTAGCCGCGCTGAGTACCGCGCTTCGATGGCAGTACCGGCCTTGAAGGCCGGAGGGGAGACGGGAGGGCCCGGGTCGAAAGACCCGGGCCCATCTCTGTGGGGGTGGCGCCGTGCGCGCGAGGGCCCACCGCCTCGCGCCCCCCGTGCCCCATTGCCTCTGGATTGGACGGCAGCGACCTGATACATTCTCGCATGCGGGCCCCGCTCCCACGATGGATGTTCACGCGCCTCCCTTCGGGACGCACGCTTCGCGTGCCGTCGGGAAGCGAAAGACGGAGGGATGGACGATGGCGAACCTGCGTGACAGTGTCATCGGAACGATCGGACGGACCCCCCTCGTCCGTCTGAAGCGGGTGGTGCCCGACGGAGTTGCCGTCTTCGCGAAGCTCGAGTCGTTCAATCCCCTCGGCAGCGTGAAGGACCGGATCGCTTCTGCCATGGTGAAGGACGCCGAGGTCCGGGGCGCACTGCGGCCCGGTGGCACGATCATCGAGCCGACGAGCGGGAACACCGGCGTCGGCCTCGCCTTCGTCGGAGCGTCGAGGGGCTACCGCGTCATCCTCACGATGCCCGAGACGATGTCGGCGGAGCGGCGCGCCCTCCTGAAGGCCTTCGGGGCCGAGCTGGTCCTCACTCCGGGCACCGAGGGGATGAAGGGCGCCATCAACGCCGCCGGCGAGCTCGTCCGGAAGACCAAGGGCGCCGTCATGCTCGATCAGTTCAACAACCCGGCGAATCCCGAGACCCACCGTCGCACGACCGCCGTCGAGATCTGGGAGGATACCGGAGGAGGCGTCGACTTCGTGGTCGCAGGCGTCGGGACCGGAGGGACGATCACCGGTATCGGTGAGGTGCTGAAGAAGCGGAAGCCGTCGTTGCGCATGGTCGCCGTCGAGCCGGCCGCGTCGCCCGTCCTCTCGGGAGGCGACCCGGGCCCGCACAAGATCCAGGGGATCGGCGCCGGATTCGTCCCCGGCGTTCTCAACCGGGACGTCATCGACGAGGTCGTGACCGTGACGGACGACGACGCGGCCGAGATGGCGCGGCGCCTCGCCAGGGAGGAGGGGATCCTCTGCGGGATCTCGTCGGGGGCGGCGCTCTCGGCGGCCTGCTCCGTGGCGGGTCGCGAGGATTCCAAGGGGAGAGCGATCGTCGTGATATTCCCGGACACCGGCGAGCGCTATCTCTCGACCGACCTCTTCGGAGAGACGACGTGACGTCCGCCCTCGGACACGAACTGCCGGTCCTTCCGTGGCGAGCGCGGCAGCTGTTGACGTACCCCGCCGCGCCATGTGAGACGCTGCTTTCGATTGCCAGACGACGCTGCTCCTCAATCGGGAGGTAGACGCATGGCTCATCGCGACAGATGGGCGAGCAGACCCGCGTTCATCATGGCCGCGGTCGGAAGCGCCATCGGTCTGGGGAACCTCTGGCGATTCCCGATGGTCGCCTACGCAAACGGGGGAGGAGCCTTCCTCATCCCGTACGTCGTGGCCCTCATCACCGCGGGCATCCCGCTCATGATCCTCGAGTACGCCCTCGGCCAGCGCTTCCAGAGGTCGTCGCCGGGGTCGCTCCGCGAGGTCAGGCCCAAGTTCGAGATGTTGGGCTGGTGGGCCCTCGGCATCGGCACGACCATCTCGTTCTACTACGCCGTGATCATGGCGTGGTGCTGGGACTACCTGGCCTGCTCGTTCGGCCAGCCGTGGTGCGAAGACCCGCAGGCGTTCTTCCACCGCGTGCTCCGTCTCTCCGACGGCCCGGGGCAGATCGGCGCGATCTCGTGGCCCGTCCTGGTCGGGCTCGCGGTCACCTGGGCGCTCATCTACTGGATCATCAAGAAGGGAGTGCTCCGGGTCGGGAAGGTCGTGATGATCACGGTCCCGCTCCCGGCCATCCTGCTCCTGTTGATCCTGATCAGAGGGGTGACGCTTCCCGGCGCTCTCGAGGGCCTCAAGTACTACCTCACCCCGGACTTCGGGGCGCTCCTCAACGCGGAGACGTGGCTCCAGGCGTACGCGCAGGTCTTCTTCTCGCTGAGCCTCGGGTTCGGCATCCTGACGGCGTACGCGAGCTACCTTCCGAAACGCTCCGACATTACGAACAACGCGTTCATCACGAGCCTCGCCGACGCCGGGTTCGCCTTCTTCGCCGGGTTCGCGGTCTTCAGCGTGCTCGGCTACCTCGCGCAGGCGCAGGGCGTGCCGATCGACAGCGTCGTGGAGGGAGGCCCCGGCCTCGCGTTCGTCATCTACCCGACGGCCATGAGTCTCATGCCGTTCGCCCCGGTGATCGCGGCGATGTTCTTCATCACGCTCCTGACGCTCGGGATCGACTCGGCCTTCTCGATCGTGGAGGGCGCGGTCGCCGGCGTCAGGGACAAGTGGAACATCTCACAGGGCCTGGCGGCAGGCATCTTCTGCTCCTTCGGCTTCATCGTGGGCATCGTCTTCACCACGGGAGCCGGGCTCTACTGGCTCGACATCGTCGACCACTGGATGAACAACTACGGCCTCGTGGTCATCGGGTTCCTCGAGTGCATCGCCATCGGCTGGTTCTACGGCACGAAGAAGCTCAAGGACTACATCAACGAGGTTTCCGACTTCAAGATCGGCTGGTGGTGGGACCTCTTCATCAAATGGGTGACGCCGCTCGTGCTCGGCTGGGCGCTCGTGACCAACATCATCCAGGAGTTCAGGGTCCCGTACGAGGGCTACCCGAAGTGGGCGCTCCTCGTCGGCGGCTGGGGCGTCGTCGCGGTCATCATCGTCATCGCGGCCGTCCTCGCGAGGCTGCCGGGGATGTGGAAGAAGGAGGGGAACTGATGCCGCTCTCGGCCTGGATCACCAGCATCGTTGTGGCGATCGTCCTGTACGGCGGCTTCGCCCTGTGCGTGAGGCAGGCGATCCGGAAGGGCAAGGAGAACGAGAGGAAGGCGGCGCCGCACGAGCAGTAGCGAACCGGCGGTCGGACGGAGGCTACACAGTTGCTGTCATCACCGATATCGGGACGGTGCGCGCTCCCCGGCGCGCTCGCGATCGTGGCCGCGCTGGCGGCGGTCCTCGTGGTCTGCCTCGTTCCGGCAGACAGGTGTCTCGCGACGTGGCCTCCGTGGGCGAGGGACGAGCCCGCGCCCGACCCGGTCTATCCCGACGTCACCGTCGACGCGGAGTGGCTCGCCGGTCATCTGAGAGACGCGGGGGTCGTGATCGTCGATGCGCGCGATCGGGAGTCCTACCTCAAGGGCCACGTCCCGACGGCGATCTCCATCCCGGCGTCGTCGCTTCCCGGACCGCGCTACGCCGCCTCGGCGTTCGCGGAGAACGGACTCTCCGGTCGCGGCCGGATCGTGTGTTACGGCGACGGCACGTTGTCGGGGGACGCGGCGAGGCTCTTCTGGCTCCTCGAGGTCGCGGGAGCTGAACGGCCGGTGCTCCTCGAGGGGGGGCTCCGCGCGTGGGTCGGCGCTGGAGGCGAGCCCACGAAGGAGTCGCGAGACCTTCCCGCCACCGAGTGGAGAGGCGTTCCCCGCTACGACCTTCTCGCCACGCAGGAGTACGTGCGACAGAGCTACGGCGAGCCCGGCTACGAGATCGTCGACGCGCGCGGCCGGGACAAGTGGGAGGGAGCGGCAACCGCGCCCGCCTCGGGCGTTCCTGTCAGGGCGGGCCACGTCCCGCACAGCCTCCCGTTCGACTTCGGGGAGTTCGTCGGATCCGACGGCTCGCTCCGCCCGCCTGAACAGACGCGCGAGATCTTCTCCGCGCTCGGCCCGAGGCCGACGAGCCCCGTCGACCTCCAGGACGAGTTTGTCGTGTACGGCGACGGGGTCACGGGGAACGGAGCGGTCGGGTACTTCCTGCTCCGGCGCGCCGGGATCGCGACGCTCCGGTGCTACCCCGGCGGGTGGGAGCAGTGGTCGACCGACACGAGCCTTCCCGTCGTTCGCCTGGTCGGCGCCGAGGAGCTCGAGGCCCGCCTCGCCGCGGAGCAGCCCTGGTGGAGGAGGAACGCGCTGCCGTCCACGTTCGCCCTCTTCGACGTGCGCCACGACAGCGACTGGACGCGTGGGCACGTCCCGGGCTCGGTCAACATCACGTCGAGTCAGTTCGCGGACTCGCTCGAGATCCTTCTCGAGCGACACTGGCCGGAGCTCGACCGGACCGAGGCGGCCATCGTCACGTACTGCTACGGCCCGAACTGCATCAGGAGCAGGCACACCTCGACGGTCGCCGCGCGCGCGGGCTTCCTGCGCGTCGAGCGGTTCTACGGCGGCGTCGAGGACTGGAGGGGGATCGGCGGCAGGTTCGCGAAGTAGGCATCCGGACAGGAAACGACGATCCCGCCCGGCCGCTCGCGCGGTGGGCGGGATCGTTTTCGTTCGTGCTCTCTCTTACTGCGGACAGCTGCTACGAGAGCGCCGACGCTGCGTCGGCTGTGGAGCCAAGGCTAGAATCCGAAGACGGCCTTGATCTTGCCCCAGGTGCTCTCCTCGACCGGGCTGCCGGGAACGACCGTGATGTCGAGGCGGATCTCCTCGACGTGCCACGCCGAACCGTCCTCGAACTGGATTATGTCGCAGTGGCTGACCTCACCGTCGCCGTCTGCATCTTCCCACTCGATGACCGTGTGCTCCACGCAGAAGTTCGGAGCGACCTCGTGCCAGGTCTGGCCGATGGGGATGCCACCGGGCTCTCCGGTGGGCTCGTAGAACGCAGGGCCGGTGTCGCCGTACAGGTAGTACGTCGGTCCCGTCCAGATGATGTGGTGCGGCTGGCCGTCGATGTAGATCATGTCGCACACGCTGACCACGCCGTCGCCGTTGTCGCCGTACCCGGTCTGGGTGTGCATGATGCAGAAGTTGGGGAAGAGCTCATGCCACGGAGAGCCGTCCGGAGGGATCGGGTCGCGGACCGGAGCGGCACCGAACTCCAGGTAGAGCTGTCCTGTGGCTGGGACGGCGAGCACCAGCAGTCCGACCACAGCCATAGCGATGCACATTCTCATTCCGGCCTCCCTTCCTCGCTCCGGAGAGCGCCTCGGGATCCGCGCCGCACGCCACGGCCCACCTGCGGCCACGTGCGGACGGCACCCCGCTCTTGCCACCCACAGATTATCACATTCCCTGACGAAAGTCAATCTAGACTGGCTGAATTGATGTGAACGGGAAGGAATCGCCCGGCGCCGAAGGGCGCCGGGCGTGAGCTGAAGTCGTCAGGTGTGCAGGTGAGGCGGAGGGGCCTCCCGTGAGGGGAGCCTTCCGCGTCGGGCGGCCTAGAAGACGTCCTTGAAGAAGCTCTTGATCTTTCCCCAGGTGGTGTCTTCCGTGGGGCTCATCGGGGTCCCGGTGATGTTGAGACCGATCTCCTCGATCCGCCACCAGATCCCGTCGATCTCGACGGAGTCGCCGAGGCCGAGGATACCGTCGCCGTCGTCGACCCAGGCGTCGATGTGCGACTCCCGGCCGAACTCGGGGTAGATCCAGTGCCAGATCTCACAGGTCGGATCGCCCCCCGTCTGGGGTTCCGTCGGCTCGAGCCACCCGGCCTCGCCCGAGCAGTCAGCCTCAATGTAGTACGTCGGGCCGACCCACTCGATGTGGAAGGAGATCCGGTCGCACTCGATGAAATCGCAGGGGCTCACGACCCCGTCCCCGTTGTCCATGTAGCTCTGCTGTATGCGAACCGCGCAGAACTCCGGCCAGAGCTCGTGCCACGACGAACCGTCTGTCGGAATCTCGTCGGGCGTTGGGGCGCCCATGAGCTCGAGGTAGACCGAGCCGTCCTGGCCGGCCGCCGGTGCGGCCGCGACGAGGAGACCGACCGTAGCGATGATCAACCACCGGTGCATTCCATCCTCCCTGTGGATTCGGACAGCGCCCGAGAGGGCGCTCTGAGGCCGCGGACGTGCGCTCACGGTCCGCGGGGCCGAGGGGAAGGCCGCGTCAGAGACGGCCCGCCCATCGCCCTGTCGGCCCGGAATCATGCAAGGAACGCGCCAAGCGCAGGAGGAACGCGGGAACGGGGCCACTGGCAGGGTCTGAAAACCACGGCGCCGGGTCCCCGATCATCACGTATGTCAAGGTCTGTGCAGCGGATCTCCGGCCCGCGGCATCCCTGGTCGGCGGCCCTTGACGCACCTCCCCAGGGGGACTAGTCTGGTAATGGTTGCAGTACTGCAACCATCGAGATCGGGCGGCGCCTCGACTCGCGTGGCGACCCCAGGGACTGAGGGGGTAACGGAGATGGAAGACGACGGACGAACCCCAGGGACGCCCGGGAGCGGTCGGGACGACCCGAAGCGCGGCGCTCCCGATCCGAACGACCACCAGGGCGACGCGATCCTCGACAGCATCGCCGACGGCGTGTTCACGGTCGATTCGGAGTGGCGCATCCGATCCTTCAACAGAGCGGCGGAGCGCATCACCGGGATCCCGCGCGAGGAAGCCATCGGGAGCCACTGCTGGGAGGTCTTCCGTGCGAGCATCTGCGAGTCGGCGTGCGCGCTCCGCGAGACGATGGCGGGTGGAGTGCCGGTGGTCGACCGGCAGGTCTACATCATCCGGGCGGACGGGAGGCGGATCCCGATCACCATCTCCACGGCGCTCCTCAAGGACGCGAACGGGCGGACCATCGGAGGCGCGGAGACGTTCCGCGATCTGAGTGTGGAAGTGGAGCTGCGGCGGGAGCTTCGACAGCGGTACTCGTTCGCGGACATGGTGAGCAAGAACCACGAGCTCCGACGGATCTTCGAGCTGCTCCCGGACATCGCTGAGAGCATGAGCACGGTGCTCATCCAGGGGGAGAGCGGGACGGGGAAGGAGCTGATCGCGCGCGCGATCCACGCGCACAGCCCGCGGGGAGAAGGGCCGCTGGTCGTGGTGAACTCCGGGGCGCTTCCCGACACCCTCCTCGAGTCCGAGCTCTTCGGTCACAAGGCCGGAGCCTTCACCGACGCCAAGCGGGACAAGCCTGGGCGCTTCGCCCTCGCGCGAGGCGGGAGCATCTTCCTCGACGAGATCGGCGATGTCTCCCTGGCGATCCAGCCGCGACTCCTCCGGGTCCTCCAGGACGGGACCTTCGAGCCCCTCGGGGGAACTGCGACCGAGCGGACCGACGCTCGCGTCATAGCCGCCACGAACAGGAACCTCGCGGACATGGTGGAAGAGGGCGGCCGGGACCTCTTCTACCGGATCAATGTCGTGACCATCGATCTCCCGCCGCTGCGTGAGCGGAGGGAAGACATCCCGCTTCTGGTCGATCACTTCGTGGAGCACTTCAACCGGCTCAGGGGCAAGGAGATCTCCGGGGTGTCTCCGCAGGTACTCGAGACCCTGATGCGTCACGACTACCCCGGGAACATCCGCGAGCTTGAGAACGCGATCGAGCACGCGTTCGTGATGTGCCGGTCCGGCGTGATCCGCGCCAGGCACCTGCCCGACCACCTCCGGCCCGGGAGCGAGCGCGGGGAGCCGGTCGCCCGGTCGTTCGACGAAGCGGAGACGGCGTTCCTCACGGCGGCCCTCGACCGGAACGGCTGGAATCGGGCCGCCACGGCCCGGGACCTCGGAATCCACAAGACGACCCTCTGGCGGAAGATCAAGCGCCTGGGGATCGAGCCTCCCCACGAAGCTCGGCCTGAGGAATAGACCTCGCCCGGCGGCTGGTGTCATAGTTGCATCTACGCAACCTATGGACTGATTAGTAGCATCCACGCAACCATCGCGTCACCCCTCCTGAAGGATAGATCCTCCTAATCTACGGTACAGTAATGCGTTACAGATGCGTCTCGTGACCGGCGAAACTGGCACGACCGATGCTTTGTCAGATGCCGGAGGCAGGTCATGAGAATCGGAATCCCCATATGGGGCGAGAGGGTCTCACCAGTCATGGACACCGCGGAGCGGCTTCTGCTGCTCGACGCGGCCGGAGAGCCAGACGCGTCCAGACGTGAGATCGTGCTGGGCCAGGCGCCGGCGGCGCCGCGGGCGCAGGCGATCGCTGATCTCGGGGTCGAGGTGCTCATCTGCGGGGCGATCTCGAGATCGCTGGCGGAGATGCTGGCGCTCTCGGGGGTCAGGGTGGTGCCGTGGATCTCCGGTGAGCTGGACGAGGTGCTGGAGGCCTTCGGCTGCGGGGACCTGGTCTGCCCACGCTTCCTGATGCCCGGGTGCAGGGGAAGGCACGGAGGCGGGGAGGGCCGCCGCCGGCGCTCGGGAGCCGGTGGTGGGCGCGGGGGCGGGCAGGGGAGACAGAGAAGAGGGCCTCGGCGGTGAGAGGAGGGCAAACATGAAGCTCGCAGTGACGGCGCAGGGGCCGGACCTCGAGAGCGAAGTGGATCCGCGGTTCGGCCGGGCGGCATGGTTCCTGATCGTTGACGCAGAGACGGGGGCTTGGGAGGCGGTCGACAACTCCTCAGGAGTGAACGCCGCAAGCGGCGCCGGGGTGACGGCGGCGCAGACGGTGATCGATCGAGGAGCGAGCGTCGTCATCACCGGAGCGTGCGGACCGAAGGCGTCGAGCGCGCTCGGGGCTGCCGGCGTCAAGGTGATCGTAGACGCGGAGGGCAAGGCGTCCGGGGCGGTGAAACGATGGATGGACAGTGAAAGGGATGAGGTCGGAGGTTCCTAAGATCCCGGGAGCAGCAGGCGTTGAGCTCTTGGGGGTCAGGGCCCCGGCCTGAATGACAGGAGGCAATCGAATGCCAGGCGGAGACAGAACAGGACCGATGGGCGAAGGCCCGATGACTGGAAGAGGGATGGGGTACTGCGGGGCATACGGCGCACCGGGTTACGGTAGTGGATTCGGCGGCGGACCCTGGGCTCGTGGGCGTGGACGCTTCGGCCCGGGTGGCGGGGGCGGCCGGGGTGGCCGAGGCGGCCGCGGGTGGCGTTACGGGTACCACGCGACCGGTCTTCCGGGATGGGCGCGGGGAGGATACCCGCCGCAGTTCGGGTGGCCGATCCCCCCGTCAGCGCCGGTTGCGGGAGGAGCGGGCGCGGAGATCAGTGCCGCGGAACTCAAGGCGGAAGCCGAGTACCTCGAGGAGGCGCTCGGAGAGATCAGGAAGAGGCTGGCGGAGCTCGAGGCGGGCGCGGAGGAGTAAGGTGCCACAAGACCTGGGGGTTCGCGTGAGGATCGCTGTAGCAAGTGGAAAAGGGGGCACGGGGAAGACGACGATCGCGGTCAGTCTGGCGTCGGCACTTGCCGACGACGGCGAGCGAGTGACCTACGTGGACTGCGATGTGGAGGAGCCGAACGGCCACGTCTTCCTCGGCCCCACGTTCGAGCGCACGGAGAACGTGGAGGTCCCGGTGCCTTCGATCGACGCCGCACGGTGCACCGCGTGCGGCAGGTGCGTTGAGGTGTGCGAGTTCCACGCGTTGGCGCTCGTCGACGGCGGGGTGCTCGCGTTCCCGGAACTCTGTCACGGGTGCGGCGGCTGCACGCTCGTCTGTCCGGAGGGCGCGATCACTGAAGTGCCCCGGGCCCTCGGGGTGATCGAGGAGGGAACGGCGGGGCGGCTCCGCTTCATGCGAGGCCGCCTGACCGTGGGCGAGGCGATGTCGACACCCGTGATCCGGACCCTCAAGAAGCAGCTGCCGACGGACGGGTTCGTCATTCTGGACTCTCCCCCGGGGACGTCGTGTCCGGTCATCGAGACGCTCAAGGACGTGGACCACCTGCTGCTTGTGACGGAACCGACCCCGTTCGGGCTGAACGACCTCGAGCTCGCCGTCGGGACCGCCAGGACGCTGGGGCTGTCCATGAGCGCCGTGATCAACCGCCGCGACGCCGGAGACACCGGGGTCCAGGAGTACCTCGAACGCGAGGGCATCGATGTCTGGCTCGGGATTCCACACGATCGGGCGGTCGCCGAGGCCTACGCGCGCGGCGTTCTCCCGGCGGCGGAGGTCCCGGGGTACGCGGAAGGGATCAGGTCGCTGGTCGAGGAGGTCGTGCGTCTGCGCACGGAGGAGGAGTCGATCCGATGACCGAACTCGCCGTCATCAGTGGGAAGGGAGGAACGGGGAAAACGAGCGTCGTGGCCTCGTTCGCCGCTCTCGCGTCCGGTTCAGTGATCGCCGACTGCGACGTCGACGCGGCGGATCTGCACCTGGTCCTGGGGCCCAAGGTGAGGAGAAGCGAGGAGTTCATCGGTGGCAAGACGGCCGTCATCCGCGGCGACGCGTGCACGTCGTGCGGGCGATGCCTGGAGGTCTGCCGGTTCTCGGCGGTGAGGGTCATCTCGCCCACGGACGGCGGCGGGAACGAGCGCTACGAGATCGACCCCCTGAGCTGCGACGGGTGTGGAGTTTGCGCCCACCAGTGTCCCGAGGGGGCGATCGATCTTCTTCCCGCCCGGAGTGGGCGCTGGTTCGTGTCGGACGCCCGCACCGGTCCGCTCGTGCACGCGCGAGTCGGGATCGGGCAGGAGAACTCCGGCAAGCTGGTGACGCTCGTGAGGAGCGAGGCGCGGAAGCTCGCCGCGAAGAAGCAGGCCGGGCTGATCATCACCGACGGGCCGCCCGGGATCGGGTGTCCGGTCATTGCGTCGCTGACGGGCGCGGATCTGGCGCTCGTCGTCACGGAACCGAGCCTGAGCGGGTTCCACGATCTCGATCGGGTCGTCCGCGTCGCCCGGGGGCTGCGCGTGCCGGTGGTCGTCTGCCTGAACAAGTGGGACATCAGTCTCGAGGTCGGACACTCGATCGAGGAGTGGTGCCACGACCACGACATTCCGGTGGTCGGGCTCATTCCCTATGACAACGCCGTGACCGAGGCGCAGATTCACAGGAAGAGCGTCGTGGAGCACTCGGACGGGGCGGCCTCGGCAGCGATCAGGAAGCTCTGGGATCGCGTCGCGGCGATTCTCGAGCTCTAGGCGGGGGGAATCGAATGGACGAGAAGCAGAACGCGTGCGAGGGGTGTGGGACGGCGGCGTGCTCGGCCAAGGGCAAGCGGGAGGGCGAGAGCGACAAGGAGTTCGAAGAGCGACAGGCGCTTGCGAATACGCTCTGCAGGATCGAGCACAAGATCCTGGTCCTCTCGGGGAAGGGAGGCGTCGGGAAGAGCTCGGTGGCGGCCGGTCTCGCCACGGCCCTCGCCCGGCGGGGGAAGCGGGTGGGGCTCCTCGACATCGACCTCCACGGTCCGAGCATTCCGGGACTCCTCGGAATCAAGGGGTTGCCGGTGGGCGAGACGGGCGGCTCGATACAGCCCGTGAGGACGCCCGAGGGCGTGGTGGTGATGTCGATCGGACTACTGCTCCGATCGAGGGACGACGCCGTCATCTGGCGCGGTCCCCTCAAGTACAACATGATCAAGCAGTTTCTGAGCACGGTCGCCTGGGGGGATCTCGACTATCTCATTGTCGACTCCCCGCCCGGCACGGGTGACGAGCCGCTCTCCGTCGGGCAGCTCATCACCGACGCCGACGGAGCGGTCATCGTGACGACTCCGCAGGCCGTGGCGATCGACAACGTACGGCGCTCGATCACGTTCGCCAGACAGCTGAACCTCCCGGTCCTCGGCGTCGTCGAGAACATGAGCGGCTACGTCTGTCCCGAGTGCGGGACGAAGACCGACCTCTTCGGCTCGGGCGGCGGGGCCGCGATGGCGTGTGACATGGGTGTTCCCTTCCTCGGGAACATACCGATCGACCCGGCGATGGTCGAGGCCGGAGACGAGGGGAGGCTCGCTTCGTATCTCACGACCGACGCCGCCGGTGCGGTGGCCTTCGCCGGTCTCGTGGAGCGTCTCGTCGGCGTCGTCGAGGCTGGTGAATCCGCGGGGACAGGACCCGTCGTCGGCGTGGGGCAGGGCGGAGCGTAGAGGGAATCGTCTGAAGGGGCCCGCCGGGGCCCAAGTCACGTCCGTACAACGTGGGGGCCTCCGTGGTCCCCGTCACGGAGGTTCACAGGATGGATGAGAACGGTACCTCGGGAGACAGCACACTGGAAATCAAGATCGCGATTCCGCTGGCCGGCGGCCTCTTGGCCGAGCACTTCGGGCACTGCGATGAGTTCGTGGTCTTCGGTGCGGACAGAGAGCAGCGAAAGCTGAACGCAAACAGCCGCATCACGCCCCCACAGCACGAGCCGGGGCTCCTGCCCAGGTGGCTGGGGGAACTCGGTGTGAACGTCGTGATCGCGGGTGGGCTCGGACGCCGGGCGCGAACCGCCTTCGAGAGCAACGGCATCGAAGTCGTGGCGGGTGTGGCTGCCGGCGATCCGACGGAGATCGCCCAGTCGTTCCTGGACGGAACACTCGAGGCGGGCCGGAATCTCTGCGATCACTGAGGTGGAGGGCGATGACGAAACGGGGCCGAACGCGTTCGTCCAGGTCGGACGATCGCGCGCGGCCCCGCGCTTGAATCCGTCACTTGCTCTCCTACTGGATGTACTTCCCGGGCTCGCTGGTGAACGTGTCCCGGCAGTCTCCCGAGCAGAAGTGGTAGCTTGCGTCGCCGTGCTCGGTCGAGAACTCCGAGTCGGCGCCGACCGCCATCCCGCAGACGACGTCCGTGATGGCGTCCGCCTCGGCCGTCATCGCGCCGCCGCACGGCTTGCCGGTCTTCGCGCACGTGCCACCGCTCTCCTCCATGTACGGGCAGCCGCCCTTCTCCGCCTTGGCCATCGCCATCTCGGCATGGACGACCTCGGTCTCTCCGGCGTCCGCGGAGAGGGGCTTCATGCAATCGCCACCGCAGGTGCAGGTCTCCCCGCACTGCTCCATCTCTTTGGGCGTGGAGTGCGCGCAGTTGGCGTGGGCCTCCGCGCCGCCCTCGTTCGAGGCGAGCGCGGTCTCGGCGGCGCCGGTGCTCTCGGCGTCGGCGGACTCGTGACGGGCCTCGCATCCCGCCATCGCGATGAACGTGGCAGAGACGGCGAGCAGTAGGACAAGCGTGATCCTGCTTCTCATGCTTTTTCCTCCTCAGACGTCTGGCGGGCCGGCGCTCTGGGGCCCCCCGGTGGGGCCTCCCGGTCGCAGCCCACGGAGAACACAATTACTGCTAATCTAGCAGGATTTCCGGTGATCCGCAACCCCCGGTTGAGCGCCCCTCGGCCGGCGCAGGAATCCGCCTGCTGCCTGCAACCGGCGGCCATAGGTTGCATCAAAACCGCGAAATGTTCTATTCTCCGGGCGGAGGGGGCATGTCCTACAGACTGAATGAGCTTGGAGATTGCCGCTTCGTCGGTGACTCCGCCAGCAAGATAGTGCACGACAGGTGGCACGGCGACTGCGAGGATTGCCTGATGCAGGTCCTGATCGACCGCGGAGCCGCCGTCAGGTTCGAGCCCGACAGCCTGGACCAGGCCTTCGTCGAAGGCTACGACTACTGCATCCACTGCTTCGATCGGAGCACACCGGCGAGGCCCGACTCCCCCGAGGGCGCCTGACGCCTCCGGCTCACCTCATCGACCGCGCGGTCTCGTGCGCTCCAGTCCCAGAAAGCGCGTCCCGCGCTCCATCTCCTCTTCCGTTCTCTCCAGGAATCGCTGCCCCGAGAGCTGCTCGATCGTATTCTCGTAGGCCGTGTAGAGCGCGGCCGGGATCTTCTCGATCTCGCAGAGGCGGATGCTGAACAGCTTCGGCCGAATGAGCACGACCGACGTGCCCTTCCTGGGGTGGTGGCACCGCTGCAGGCTGTACTGCGTGATGGCGCGCGACTGGATCGTGTTCGAGTACATCACGAGGTCGGTGGGGCTGCAGACCGTCTCCTCCAGCGGTGCCGCTCCGCTGTAGCCCAGATCGACCGCGATGATGACCTGTCTCTTCCCGAAGCGTCTTCTCCTGGCGAGCCAGTCCTCGACCGCCGTGGTGATCGGCAGGTGCTCGACGGCTCCGCCGTCGATGTAGAAGCGGTCGCCGAGTTTCTTGGGGGTGAACGCGCCGGGGATCGACATCGATGCGCCGATCGCGTCGTCCAGGCGGACGTCGGGCGTCCTCTCCCTCGAGAAGATCTTCTTCGTCGCCATCTCGCCGGCGTCGGGGCGTCCTGTTCCGATATCGAAGGCGAGGCAGGCGAAGTCGCTCTTGAGGTCGCCCATCGTGGGAACGCCCCCGAGGTACTTGTTCATGAGACCTTCGACGTACTCCTCGATCCTGCTGCGGCTGTAGATCCCGGACTGCTCGAGCGAGGGGCGGGTGAGCGTGCGGACGACGGCGCCGGTCATGAGCCGGAGTCCGGGGAGACGCGCGGCGAATCCGAAGAGGTCGTCGGGCGACCGGATGTCGAGCATCATCTGCTCCATCTCCGCCGTGCTCATCCCGGCCGAGTAGAGCCCGCCGACCACGGCGCCGGCCGACGTCCCGTAGACCCTCGAGATCGGCACGCCGAGGAGTTCGAGCACCCTGAGGACGCTGACGTGGCACGCCATGGCCATGCCGCCGCCGGAGAGCGCTACGACCACCTCCTTGCGCCTCAGGTAGTTGAGGAACGGACGGAATCGCTGACGCCACTCGTCGAGCGCGCCGCCGTCGAGGGGAACGCCCTCGGGCGCCAGCGGCTCTTGCGGCTGGCGCATCAGGGAGAACCAGCTGAGTTCCTCTCTCGTCTTCATCGGGGCCGAGCCTCCGTCTCTTCGTCCGGGCCGCCCGCGGCCCTGCGGTGGAGCGTAGCAGTCTACCACCGATTCGTCGAGCACGCTCGGTCGGGGGAGCCGGCTCGCCCCAAACGCGGACCGCCCGCCCGACACGCCGGCCCGCCGCTCGAAGCCGGGCCGTCTCCTGCAGCGGAAGAGTCCTCTTGAATGGTCGTCACCTGGCGGCTATTCTAGGTAGACCGTGCCTAATCGTCGAGCCCGCACGTCGCTACGGGAGGACTGGCCACCGCGGGCGCCGGCGGAGAGGGCGCGCGGGCGCCCGCGAAGCGGGCCGGACAGACACTCGGACGGGGGACGACACACATGACGAGTCTCTTCGGAAAGACCAGGGAGCTGGAGTCGAAGATCGACGAGTTCCTCGATCACACGAGCCAGGTCGGCCTTCTCTTCCTGGAGGGGATCAGGAACTACCTCGACGAACGGGTGGAGGAGTTCGAGCAGCGCTGCGCGCAGGTCACCGAGCTCGAGAAGCGCGCGGACGACCTCAGGCACGAGATCGAGAGGCAGCTCTACATCGAGACGCTCATTCCGGACTCGCGCGGCGACGTGCTGGGGATCATGGAGCACACCGACGAGGTCATCAACATTGCGAAGGCGACGCTGACGCAGTTCTCGGTGGAGGAACCGGACATCCCGAACGAGCTCGATGCCGACTACCTCGAGCTCGCGAATTTCGGGAACCGCTCCGTGCAGGAACTGGTCAGCGGAATCCGGTCCTTCTTTCGCGGTGGCAGGTCTGTCTCCGACTACACGCACAAGGTGGCGTTCTGGGAGAAGGAGGCCGACCAGGTTGCAGAGAAGCTCAGGCGCCGGATCTTCGAGACGGACCTCGATCTCAGTCGGAAGATCCACCTGGGGAACTTCGTGAGGCTCATCGACGCAATGGCCGACGAGGCGGAGGACGTGAGCGAGCGCCTCGCGATCTCGGCGATCAAGCGGTCGATCTAGGGACGGAACCGACGGAAAGGACCGCGGCCGGCCCCTCGTGGCCGGCGTGGTGCGAACATGCTGCTTCTCCTTCTATCGAGCGGGCTCTTCCTCGGCTGGTCGCTCGGCGCGAACGACGCGGCGAACGTGTTCGGGACCGCCGTGGCGACACGCATGGTGCGCTTCCGCACCGCCGCGGTCGTCTGCGGCATCTTCGTGATCCTCGGGGCGGTCTTCTCCGGAGCGGGAACCACCGGCACGCTCGGCGACCTCGGCTCCGTGAACGCGCTCGGCGGCTCGTTCATGGTCGCACTCGGCGCGGCGCTCGCCGTGCTGTGGATGACGAGGGCGGGCCTTCCTGTCTCCGTGTCGACGGCCGTCGTCGGCGGCATCGTCGGCTGGAACCTCTTCACCGGCTCGCGCACCGATACCGGAACGCTCGCCAAGATCATCACGGGCTGGGCGCTCTGTCCCATCCTCGCTGCCGTGTTCGCGGCGATCATCTACCTGTTCGTCCGATGGCTCCTCGGTCGCTCGCGGCTCCACATCCTCGAGCTCGACGCGGGGACCCGACTCGCGCTCGTCGTCGTCGGGGCGATCGGAGCCTACGCGCTCGGGGCCAACAACATCGCAAACGTCGTGGGCGTCTTCGTGCCTGCGCTTCCCGCGCGGTCGTTCGAGGTCCTCGGCCTCTTTCACGTCACGACGGCGCAGCAGCTCTTCCTCGTCGGCGGGATCGCGATCGCCGTGGGCGTCTTCTCCTACTCGCGCCGTGTGATGATGACGGTCGGGAAGGGTCTCTTCAAGTTGACGCCGGTGACGGCCTTCGTCGTCGTCGCGGCGGAGGCGATCGTCCTGTTCCTCTTCTCGTCCGAGGGACTCGAGAGCTGGTTCATCTCGCACCACTTACCGCCCTTCCCGCTAGTGCCGGTGTCGAGCTCGCAGGCCGTGATCGGCGCCGTGATCGGGATCGCGCTCGCGAAGGAGCGGGGAAGGGGCATGAAGATGCCCGTTCTCGGCAAGGTACTCCTCGGCTGGGTCGTGACGCCCGTCATCGCAGCGCTCATCACGTTCCTCGGGCTCTTCTTCCTCCAGAACGTCTTCTCCGTAACGGTCCACCGCCCCGTCACGTATGAGGTGTCGGCGAGGGTGGCGACGCGGCTCGCCGCCGAGGGCGTCGAGGTCGAGGTGCCGGGCGGGACGGAGTTCGCGACGGCGCGGGACCTCGACGCCGCGCTGAGGGAGAGAACCTCGCTCGATCGCGCCGAGAGGGATCTCGTCGTTCGTTTCTCT
>JALGWI010000104.1 GCA_025774245.1 bacterium | reverse complement strand
AGCCCCTCGACGAGGGCCGCGAACTCCACGTCCTCGCCCTCGGCGTTCCTCGTTGTTTCGTCCGCGAGGGCCGTGATGTCGCCGGTCAGATCGCTCGCGCCCAGGATGACGCTGCAGGCGACCGCGGCGGACGCCGCCGTGAAGACCATCATGGCGATCGACTTATGCTTGATCAGTTTGTTCATCATCGTGTTCGCCCGTCCCGGGCGAAGGCTCGTGTGGCCTTCCGCCCTACCGGCTCACCACTGAGAACCTGATGACTACGCGGTGCTGCCTGTCTCCCGAGACCTCTGACGATCTGAGGTCGAGCCACTCAACGATCACCAGCTCCGGGAGCTGTTCGATGTACGCCAGGAACTCGATGAGCTCGGTGTATCCGCAGTCGAGCTCGACCAGATACACCCGCTTCATGTAGTCGCCGTGTGCTGCCTCACCCTTCGGCTGGACCGTCCTCGGTATCAGACCCAGCTCCCTCAGCTTCCCGCTCATCTTGAGAAGGAACTGCTGGTCGCCCTCGTCGCCCTCCTTCAGCTCCGGCGGAAGGAACTCGGCGACGTTCTGGAGCTCGGAAGCGTGGTTCACGACGTACGTGAGCTTCGCCTCGGCGCTCGCCACGTCTTCGGCGAGCTTCACCAGCTCCTCGCGCGCAGGATTGTAGTGATTCACCGTCGCCACGATGAGCGCGACGAGAACCAGGAACGGCACGCCGATCTGGATTCTGGCGCGGGTGATCATGCTAGAACTCTCCTGCGTCGGGTCTCGCGAGAGGACAGAAGATCTCGAACTCGATCTCGTCTCCCCCGCCGCCGTCGGACGACCAGTTCATCGCCGCGAGCGCGGCCTCCAAGAAGTCCTCGCGGAAGCGCGGCTCGGTCCTGATCGACTGGACGAACGCCATGAGGTGGTCGACGCCCTCCTCGCGGCGGCCGGCCTTGAGCGTCCCGTAGATGTGGAGTCCCAGCACCGGCTCACCACCTCCCGCCGGCACACCGTCCGTGACGATCATGCGCGTCAACCACACTTCCGGAACGGCGAGGTGAGCGATGTCCGCGAGCGCGGAGCTCCATGTCACCCTCTGGAGCCTCCTGTTGAGCACTTCGACCTGCTCATCCGAGAGTGTCACACCCTCGCCGGCGACCCTGACCATCGCCTCTTCGGCCAGCTCGACGCGCGCTCCCGCCGCATCGAGAGCGTTGTCGGTCACGAGTAGCGACTGCACGAAGAGCCCGCCGGCGACGGCGTTCACGCCGAGGACGGTCACGACGACAGCGACGTAGTGGGCGCGCTTGCGCCGCCTCTCGCGCTTCTCCTCGTCGAGGTGGCACATGTTGATCCTGAAGACCACCGGATCAGCTCCTTCTCGCCAGGCCCATGGCAAGGGCGAACCGCGGCCCCTGCTCGCTCAACTCGTCCAGGTCGACCGACGACGAAGTCACGTGTTCGAGGGGATTCAGGATCCTCGTGGGAATGCCCAGAGTCTCCTCGAACGCCCCGGGAGCTCCGGGGACAAGAGCGTGGCCGCCGGCAAGGAGGATCTGCTCGATGCCGCGGCGGCCCGTCTCCTTCTTGTAGAATGTGAGCGAGAACCTCATCTCGCGGATGACGTGATCCAGCCAGCGAGGCGGCCAGGAGTCGTCGCCCGGCGCGGAAGCGCTACCGTCCGCGTTGCTCGGAGCAGATCCCGCGTCCGCAGGCGGGGCCACCGGCATCAGAACCGAACGGGCGAAGAAGAAGCCGCCGGCCGCGTAGACCGAGAAGTGCGCAATCCGCCTGCCGATCTCGACCACGGCGACGGCGTTGCCATTCAGGAGGCCCTCCTCCTCCACCTCGTTCATGAGGGCGAGCGGGGCCAGATCGACGATGCTCGGCTCGATCCCCGCGGCCATGAGAAGGGCGATGTGCGAGTCGACGATGGAGTTCTCGGCCGCCGTCAGAAGGACCTGCATCTCCTCGTCGGACCCCTTGTCGGCCCGGTCCATCAGCTGGTATCCGATCACCGCGTTCGTGGTGTCGAACGGCACGTGCTTCTTCGCCTCCCACTGCACCGAGGCGACAAGGTCCTGCTCGGACATCCTGGGAAACGGCACGTGCCTGATGCTCACCTGGGGACCGCCGATCGCCGTGACGACGGTGTCCTGGGTCTTGCGCGCGACGCCGGCGCCCTCGAGGGCGCTCCTGATCGCGTCGACCATCCGCTCCCTCCGACCCTCCCGCTCGTCGACTCCGTAGAGCGGCGCGTCGTTGACCTCCGCGATGGCGAGGCCCAGGAGCTTCGCGCTCTCCCCGCTATGTGCGAGCCGGACGACCTTGACGCTCGAAGATCCCACGTCGAGACCAACCGACATCCGTTTCGATCGCAGAAACACACTTCCCCCTATGCTGTTCCGGCCGCGCTGTCCAGGTACCCTGTCCCTGCTACTCCGGGAGCCGATTGCGGCAGACCGCGACGGTCTCCAGATACTGCGACACGTCGTCGTACGGATTCTCCGGCGTGTTCATCGGATCGACGAGCCGCAGCGCGATCCGCACCTTCTCCCCGTACTGCGACTCGAACGCCAGCGAGTCGACGCCGGTCAGGATCGTGTTGCCGAAGATGTTCGTCACCTCGTCCTCCACGAGCAGGTACGTCCCCACCGTGCTGTCCCCGATGCTCGTGTTGAACTGCGTGATCGAGATCTCGGTGCCGCTCTTGGTGATCGTGACCTCGCTGCCTGACCGGATGTCCGCCGTTATCCTGACGAACGCCTCGTCGGCACTCCTCTGCAGTGCAAGTTTCGCGCCTGCGTACTGCCAGGTCTCCACCGAGGCCACGTATATCGAGGCCGCGGCGATGGCGACCATGACCGCAACCATGCATACGATCATGAGTTCCGTCAGTGTCATGGCGTCTCTCCTGGCCGACCGGGACCAGAGCCCCGGCGTCTCCTCGCTACTTCCCGATCGCCGACGACAACACCAGGCCGTCGTACGGGTCACCTTCGGGCCACTCGAGCGAGATGACGACGATCTTGCCCTCGATGCTGACCGGGTCGTCGCTGGGGTCCATTTGCTCGTAGACCCACGTCGTCTCGCGGACGGCCCACTTGAGGGTTGCGTAGAGGTCGTCCTCTGTCTCTTCCGTCCCCCTGGAGTCCAGGAGCACCGAAGGATCCGTCGGGTGGTTCCCGGCGTCGAGGTTGAGGCTCGTCCAGTCGTCGTCGTCCCCGGACGAGGAATACCCCGCCAGCTTGAACTCCTCGATCTTGTACTGGGCGAGCCTGAGCGCCATGCGCCGGTCGCCCTCGAGCTCGACGAGCGCGCGTCCGTTGTAGAGCATCTGGAAGAGAAAGACGAAGGCGATCGAGAACAGCACGACCGCGACCAGCGTCTCCATGAGGCTGAAGCCGCGCTGATCGCCGCCCGGGGATCGCCCGCGCCCGTTGGTCGCCGCTCTGTTCCTGCGCCTGAATCTCGGCACGATCATCACCTCCGTTCACTCCCCCCAGCTGTTCCCATTCGGGCTGGCTCCGCCGATGACCGAGTCATCCCACGGCCGACTCACCGCCTACCAGCAATCGGACTCGGTGAACTCCCCGCTGCCAGGATGGTGCTGCCCGGCGTCGGCGCCGGTCTGGGTCCACGTGATCGTGGCCCCCTCCGGTGCCCACGTGCCCTCCTCGGTGGCCGTTACGACGAAGCCGGCCCCGCCGAGATCCGACAACGCGAAGGTGAAGTACCTGGCGCTGTCCACGTCGTCCTGGGCCAGCCACTTCGGGAAGGTGCCGCCCACGAACGTCCGGTTCTTGAGGAAATACACCCTGGCCCCCGCGACGATGGAGTCCATGGTCGCGTACGCCTCCATCTTCTTGCCGCGGCGCATGTAGTTCATGTAGTAGGGGACCGAGATGCTGCTCATGATCGCGATGATCACCAGCACGATCGTGAGCTCGAACATCGTGAACCCCGCTCTCTTCGTCAGCCTCGTCATGTCGGTACCCTCTTTCGGCGGTCCGTCGCTTTCGCGGAACGTGTCCCCCGGGCGCTTCCTGCGCCCGAGGCTCGAGCCCTATCCCTTGATGGCTGAGCTCATGTTGAAGATCGGCAGGAACGTGGCGATGACCACGAGGCCCACGATGCCGCCGATGACGACCATCAGGAGAGGCTCGATGAGCGACGCGAGCCCGTTGATCGCCGTTTCCACCTGCTCGTCGTAGAAGTCGGCGACCTCGGAGAGCATCTGGCCGAGCGTGCCCGTCTCCTCGCCGGTCGATACCATCTGGACGATGATCTCCGGGAACGTGTTCGTCTCGTTGAAGCCGACCGAGAGCTTCGAACCTCGCGAGACGGACTCCCCGATCTCTGCGACCGCACGCTCGATCACCGCGTTCGACGCGCTCCCGCCGGCCAGCTCCAGCGACGAGAGGACAGGTAGGCCGCTGTCGACGAGGATGCCGAGCGTTCTCATGAACTTCGCGAGGACCAGTTTCTTCACGATCTTCCCGAAGATCGGCATCTGGAGTTTCTTACCGTCGATGAGGAGTTTCCCCTTCGGGTTCTGCTTGAGCATCTTGAAGCCGAACACGACGGCGCCGCCCAGAAGCATGACGACCCAGATGTAGTCCTTCAGGAGGTGGCTCGACTTGATCACGATCTGGGTCAGCAACGGGAGTTCCTGGTCGAGACCCTCGTAGACCTTCCCCATCATCGGGACGACCTTGAGAAAGAGCACGAAGCCGGCGAGAACGACGAAGCTGATGACGAAGACCGGATACGACATCGCCGACTTCACCTTTCGCTTGATCGACTCTGTCCGCTCGAGATAGGAAGAGAGCTGGCGCATGATCTTGTCGAGATCGCCGCTCTCTTCGCCAGACCGGATGAGGCTCACGTAGAAGCTCGAGAACACCTTCGGGTGCTTGGACATGGCGCGGGAGAGCCGGTCGCCCGCCTCGATGTCGACCGCGACCTCCTCGAGAACGTCCGCCAGGACCTTGTTCTTCTCGTCCCTTCCGAGCGCCCGGAGCGACCGGATGAGCGGAAGGCCGGCGTGGAGCATCGTCGCGAGCTGGCGCGTCGAGATCGCGACCAGCGAGGTCGGGACCTTCTTCCCGAACATGGCGAGCCGGCCCTTGAACTTGTCGCTCACCTTCTCCTCGATCTCCTGGATCGAGAGCACGATGAGCCCCTCGCCGTGCAGGCTGTTGACGGCCGCGTCCATGTTCTCGGCCTTGAGGACGTCGGCCCTCTGGCTCCCTGCTGTGTTCTTCGCGACGAATTCGAACGTCGGCACTTGAATCCCCCTCCGAGCTGCTAGCCGGACTCGGCGGCAATGGCCAGGATCTCTTCCACCGTCGTGACACCCTGGATGACCTTCTGGATGGCGGCTTCCTTGAGCGTGACGAGCCCGTCCTCGATCGCGCGCTGCCTGATCGTGTCGGCCGTCGCGTTCCCGAGCGCGAGGTCTGCGAGCGGCTGTGTGATCTCGAGGAGCTCGTAGAGGCCCACGCGTCCACGGTACCCGCGCCCCTTGCACTGCTTGCAGCCGGCGCCGTGGTAGAACTTGACGCCCTCGAACCGCTCGGCTCCGAGCGCCTTGACCGCAACCGGGTCGGGCTCGTACTCCTCCTTGCAGTCGCTGCAGATGCGCCTTATGAG
>JALGWI010000047.1 GCA_025774245.1 bacterium | reverse complement strand
CTCCACTGCCTCGTGATGAACGACGGGTACATCGACTCGCCGCTGTCGGGAGCGATCGGCGAACGCCCGGTGACGCCTCCCCTGCCCGAGGCCCTGAGCTCGATCACCGGGGACGGTTTCGCGTACGCCGCGCACCCGGTCTCCGACATGAACGCCGAGTGGGGCGGCATCGACTGGACGATCAACGGGACGCTCTGGGGCGACGACGACATCGAGGCGGCCCTCGCGTTCGACGCGTTCCGCGGGCTCGAGGCCTTCAACACGCGCCCGACCCGCTACTCGAGCGACCAGACGGACCCGTGGCCCGACTTCGACGCGGGCGTCGAGCCAGACGTCCCGCACCCCGTGGAGCTCCTCGAGGGAATCGATCTCTGGGACGCCTACCTGCGGGCGTCGTTGCCGTCGGCGTCCCTGTCCCCGCTCAGGAAGGTGTTCCTCGCGGGAGGCAGCGACGCGCACGGCGACTTCAACTATGCCACGTACATCGGCTTCGACAGCTACGCCACCGACAACGCCATCGGGAGGGTGCAGACCGTCGTCTTCGTGCCCGGCGGATACGCTCCCGGAAGCCTCCCCCCTGTCACGGAAATCTTGGCCGCATACCGCGCCGGACGTACGATCGTGACGGACGGTCCGTTCGTCGAGATCGGCGTGGACCTGAACGGGGACGGCGACTTCGCCGACGAGGACGAGCTCGCCATCGGCGACGACGGCCCAGCCCAAGGCGGGACGGCGTACCCGATGACGGTGCGCTGGGCGTCGACGGGCGACTTCGGCCCGGTCACGGCGGTCGAGCTCATAGCCTCGGACGACTCGAGCCCCGTGACGGCGCTCTCGATCGACCCGTCCGCGAGCGGCGAGGGCATGGGAGGAGAGCGGTTCGTGAATCTCGCGGCGTTCGGGTTCGAAGGCGATCTCTACTTCCGCGCGGAGTGCCGCACGTCGCCGGGCGGCAGCCCCGTCAACGAGGGCTTCCGCGCGTACACGAATCCCGTGTGGATCGACTTCGACGCGACCTCGGTGGACGCGGGAGACGGTGCGGACGGCGCCGGCCCGGGCGTCGCCCTGGCCGTCGGACCGAACCCGTTCCGCGGCGAGGCCGAGGTCTCGTTCAGGATCCGGGAGAGCGACCGGATCCACCTCGGCGTCTACGACATCGCGGGACGTCTCGTGAGTGTGCTTCGCGCCGGCCAGGCGGAGCCCGGAACGCACGTGGAACGTTGGGACGGGACCGACGCGCGTGGCAGGCGCGTGGCGGCGGGCGTTTACCTCGTGAGGCTTCAGGCGCGCGGCGCGAGCAGAGCGAAGAAGATCGTGCTCATCAGGTAGGTGGCAGAGATGGCCCGGCAGCGGTTCGCGCGGAACAGAGCGCCGTGCGCGGCGGTTCCGACAGCAAGCGCAACGCCGCTCCCAGATGACAACCGCCCCCGCGGGATTCCCCGCGGGGGCGGTGCCGTTGCAGCACCAGAGAATGAGTCGTTGCCGGCGCGATGCCGGCGGGCCTGGCGCCCTACTGCTACTTCAGAAGCACCATCTTGACCGCGTCGCCGAAGCCCTCGGCCTCCATCCGGCAGAAGTAGACGCCGGAGGCGACAGGGGCGCCACGGTCGTCGCGGCCGTTCCAGGTGGCCGAGTGGTAACCAGCCTCGCCCGGACCGTCGACCAGCACGCGAACGAGCTGCCCGGCCACGTTGTAGATCTTGAGCGACACGTCACCGTCGGCCGGCTGGCCGTAGGAGACGGTCGTAACGGGGTTGAACGGGTTCGGGCTCGCGCCGCGAAGCACGTAGGACGACGGAGCGTCGAACTCGTCCTCGTCGATCCCGGTGAGCGCGCTGCCCGTCACCTTGACGCACCACTGGTTCAGCATGCCGGTGTCGATGCCGGCGTTGTCGCTCACCCACATCACCCACTGGCCCCCGGCGCTCTCGCCGATGAAGTCCTCGAGCGCTCCCGGGCCGTTCACGACGAGCTCGGTCGGATACCAGCCGATGATGTCCTCGACCGTTCCCCCGGTCTGGTTGTGGAGACGGACCGTCGTCCCCTCGGGCGACGTCACCTCGACGATGAGGTCGCCGATGTAGGTGTGCGTGATGTTCACGTAGATCTCGACTCCGGCGATCGTGGCGTCGTCGGGGAAATCGAGGTAGTCACGGACGCCCGCCGGGTTGTTGTCGGGGATCGCCAGGGCCGGCGCGCTGCAGTGCTCGTACGACTCGATCGAATCGAGCAGGAAGTTCACGCCGTGCGTCTGCTGGCCTTCCAGCACGACGACGCCCTCGACGACGTCGGGAGCGCGTCCTTCCTTCGTCGCGGTCACCGTGTACGTGCCAACGAACATCGTCACCATCTCGTAGAACCCGCCAGCATCGGTGAGCGTGGAGGCGCCGCCCGGCATCGCCGTAATCTCGATGCCGCTGTGGTCGATCTCCCCGGCGAGCATCGCCCTGCCGGCGATCCCACCGGTCGGCAACGCCTCGGGCGTCGTCAGGTACGTCACCGTGTTCTCGAGAAGCTCGAGCCTGCCGCCGACTTCCGCCGCGGCGTAGTTGAACGAGTAGTAGACGATCTGCCCGCTCGCCGGGTTCGGGGTGTCGTCGTAGACGAGCACGCTCGAGAGGCCGGGATAGCTCGACCAGTCGCACACCATGTGCGCGTCGGCCGCCGGGGTGTTCGAGTCGTGGTCGCCGTAGCCCGAGTAGTTGACCGAGATCGGACCGATCGTGTTCGGGAAGCTCGCCACGGGGTGCGTCGGATCATCGATCGTCACCGTGCCGCTTGAATCGTGGTTCCAGTCGATGATGTGGAGCACGTTCGCGCCGAACGAAGGATAGCCCGGGTACGACAGAGCGTCGTAGCCGGTCTCCCCGCCCTCGATGAGGAGCTTGCCGCCCGCGGCCACGTAGGCCTCGAGGTCGGCGCGGTTCGTGGGCGAGCTCGCGGGGGCGGTGTTGTTGCCCGACGAGAAGATGATGAAGTCGTACTCGGGCCACGAGGCAGCGTTCGTCGTCGAGGCCGCCTCCGCCGTCACGTCGTAGCCGAGCGCCACGAGATCGTCGGCGAAGTGGTCTGACGCCGCGTCCCCCACGTCTCCGTTGAAGACGTCGATCACGTTGCCGCTCTTGTCGTACTTGACGGTCTCCTCGAGCGACCCGAGGTCGCCGACGACCAGGAGGTTCGCCAGCGTCTGTTCGAGCACGAAGTCGAACGTCTCGCTCGGCTCGTCCACCGTGATCCCGATCGCCTGCGGCATGTGGTGGTACGCGCGCACCTTCATCTCGTAGTTGAAGTACGGCAGCGTCGCGGAGTACGCGCCTCCCACGAGCGAGTCGGACGAGGTCTCGAAATAGAGCTCCATCGTGTCGGAGCGGTAGATCTTGATCGTCGCGGAGAGCGGGCGTCCGGTGTCGAGCTGTGTCACCGTGCCCGACACGACGCCTGACGGCGCCAGATCGAGCTCGAAGTCGACGTCGTTCGCCCCGTACTGGACGAAGACTTCCTCGACCATCGGGAGATACCCGAACTTCGAGAGGTACACGTCGTAGTAGTCGACCTCGAGGTCGCCCTCGATCGCGTACGATCCGTCGGGGCCGCTCACGGCTGCGAACTCGGGCTCCGCTTCGGTCGTGTCCGCCCCGGCGGGGTATGCCTTGAGCGCCGCGCCGTCGATCGGCGAGCCGCCTTCCGCATAGACACCGCCGGCGAGCTGGCCGTAGACCACCTCGACCACGATGTCCTCGAGATAGAGATCGCAGCCCTTCTTGCCGATCGCAGCATGGATCACGCCGGCCGTCGTGGGCGTCACGTAGAGGTCGACCTGAGGGTTCGCCCACGAGAAAGCACTCTCGTCGACACCGCAGCCCACGGCGTAGAGCCGGAAGGCGGGCTCCTCGGCGGTACCCCTGATCCTGCCCTCGTAGTACGGAGCCAGCGCTCCGTAGAGGCCGATCGACTCGACGCTCGCCTCGATGTTGGGGTTCGTCAGAGCCGCCGCACCCGTGACCATCACGATGTCGTTCAGGCAGTCGTAGTTCTCGCCAATCGAGCGCCCGATGAGCGTCAGGGCCTCCCCGTACGCCGGGACGGCCTGGACCGTCGCCTGCCCCGACGCGTCGGTCGTGTCGGTGTACTCGTCGATGCCCCATCCGTTGATCGTGATCACGACGTCCGGCTTGGGCAGACCCTCGCTGTCCCAGATCGTCACGGTCACATCGCTCGCGACGTTGACCGGGATCGTCGGGGGATCGAACTCGTAGGTGACCGGGTAGATCACCGGGACGTCGGCCGAGTAGCGGTAGTAGTTGGGCTTCGTCACCGTGAGCCTCAAGAGCCCAGGCTCCACCGGCGGAATCACGGGAACCGCAACCGGCGCGCCCGTCCCGTCGGCCACGCCGACGATCTCGCCGTCGATCGTGAGGGCGATGAGCGAGCCCTCGTCGGCCGTCACGACGAACTCCGCGGCCCCGATCGGCATGGCCTCGTCGTAGAGGACCGTGAGATCCTGGGGCATCTCGGAGTAGAGGGTCATGAAGGCGTCGCCGTGCATGTGGAAGAGATGGTGGGTGTAGACCTTGTGCTGCGGGTTGTACGGCCAGTTCGACGCCTCGAGATAGTGCTTGCCGTAGGCGTTGCCGAGGGCCGGCAGGAGGGTAGGCTGTCCGGGCGCGCCGTAACCCGGATCGAAGTCCGGCCACATCGCGTCGTACAGGCCGAAGATGAAGGTGTCGTTCACGAACGAGTACGAGACCTCGGAGGCCGCGATCAGGCCGAGCGCCCCGTTGTCCATCCTGTGGGCCGCCTCGGCGAAGCACTGGCTCGACCAGTCGTACATGCCGGTGAGGCAGTTGATCGAGAAGATGAACGTCAGGTCGTCGTTGTGGAGCCCGCTGAGACTACCGATGTTGTACGAGGGCTCGCCCCACCCCGTCTCGGAACCGTGGTCCCGGTGCTGGACGAGGAATGCGCCGGAGTTGATGTCGGCGTTGAGCCTCGTCGCGTTTCCGCCCCAGTCCGTCAGGTGCTGCGGCCCCGACGGGATGTACCCGAGGCCTGCGGGACCGAAGTAGTCGACGAGCATGTACGTGTTCTGGTTCGACGACCACGACGAACCAGGTGATCCCGAGTAGATCGCGTACTCGCGGACCGGCGTCTTCCCGAACGTGTTCGCCAGGAAGCCGTAGACGACCTCGGTGCAGATCGTGAACCACCGCTCCGTCTGCCAGCCGCACGCGACGACCGGGTTCTGGTAGAAGTCGGGGTTCGTGACCGGATGGCGCTCGTACTCGATCCCCTTCGTGACGAGGTTGGCGATGTTGCTCGGGTTCGCCGTCATCCGCGCCATGATCAGCTCGGGGAGGTCGTCGCCGTCCCTGTCGCCGTAGATGTTGTCGGACACGCAGTAGCTGTTCCACATGGGCGACGTGATGCCTGTCGTCCCGCCGTTCGGAACGTAGTCCGCCAGGAGAAGGACGGCGACGGGGGGAGTCGTCATCCAGTTGTCGTAGGCGTTGTTGATCCACGCCTCGATCTCGGTGTAGGTCGAACCCGTCTGCGTGAGCGTCACGACGCCGGTGTCGATCCCCTGGTAGGTCCGCCACTGCTTGATCGAGTCGGCCCACGCGATGTACGTGGGGTCGTCGGGGACAACGATCACGTACTCGTACTCGTCGTCGCGCGTGTTCGCCCTCGGGAAATCGACCGCAGGCAAGGAGTCGTAGTTCAGGAGGTTGCCGGCGAGGATCGGCTCCCAGTGGCGGCTTCTCAGTCGGTCTTCTCCGAAGTGCCCGGTCCCGCCCTCGAAGGTCACACGAGCGTTCACCTCGGTGTACACGACGAGCTCGCGCGTGACCGGGTTGTACTGGAAGGGAGTGATGCCCAGGATCACCGCGTCGACGCCGCGGAGGTCCCTCGTCTCGGAGATGAGGATCGGCTCGGCCGGGTAGCGCGCGTCGGCGTCGTAGATGGCCGCGTCCTTCGCGTAGACCGGCGGGGAGTCGTCGGTCTCGAACGGGATCGCCGGAGCCGGCAGGACGTCCAGGCCGTCGAAGGTCTGGGTCGTGACCGACAGGATCTCCAGCCGCGCCGTCGCCCCTTCAGGGAGCGCGATGAAGCGACCGAAGCCGGGGAGGTTCGGAGCCCCTTCGTTGTTCGGAAGCAGGACCCCCGGGATGGAAATCTGGTGCATCACGTTGCCGTCGACGTCGAAGTCATCGATGCTCATATGATCCAGTCGGAACGAAACCTCGACGTGCGAATCCGTCATCTGCTCGACAGCGAGTCCCGCGTTGCCGCGGTTCTCTTCGAAGACGACCGTCCTCGCCGGACAGGCTGCTGCGATGAGGAGCACGATCACCACGGCCCAAGGGGCAAACCGCATTGCCTACCTCCCTAGCACAAGCCTACCTACACGCATACCGGCACGTCCCCCCCCTAGATAGGAGAGCGCCAGCTTCCCTGATCGCTCTATTGTACCACCTGTCAAGCAATTACGCACGGACTAAGTGGGAAGCACCAAAGAATCGTGAGCGATATGCCCGAGGAGCTAAGGTTTGTCGCTCTCGATCGTCGGCCGTTCTGCCATCGGTCCACGAACGTAGCGGCGGCAGATCGCGCCCGCCGAGGCGCGGGCAAGCACGCGGTCCTTCGCGACGAGCGTCCTCGCGGGTGCCTCTCAGGATCCGACGACGCGCTTCAACTGCTCCGCGACGAGCCCGCCGAGCGCGCGGCACTCGTTCAGAGCCGCCTCGTCGGGGACGTAGTTGACCTTGAACCCCTCGCTCACGAGCTCGATCTTCATCTCCGTGAGGACGTCGTTCACGTACCCGACGGCCTCGCCGCTCCACCCGTACGAGCCGAAGGCCGCTCCGATCAGGTTCAGCGGACGGAGCGCCTTGAGATACGTGAGCGCGTCCGCGAGCGTCGGGAACATCTGACCGTTGATCGTCGGAGATCCGACGAGCAGCGCGCCCGCGTCGAGAACCTCCGTCGCGAGATCGCTCCGGTGGCTCGAGCGGATGGGCAGCACGGTCGGGATCGCCCCCCCTGCCGTGAGCCCGTCGGCGATGGCGAGCGCCATCTTCGACGTGCTGTTCCACATGGTGTCGTAGGCGACGACGGCCTTCATGGTCGGCTTGCTCTCGGCCCACTGCGCGTATAGCTCCATGATCTTCGCGATGCCCTTGCGCCGGATCGGTCCGTGGTCGGGCGCGACGAGTTTGATCGGGAGATCGAGCTCCTTCACGCGTGCCAGGAGCTTCGTCACCAGGGACGAGAACGGCATCAGGATGTTCGCGTAGTACTTCGCCGATTCGAAGTCGAGGACGTGGTCCTCGATCTCGTCGTCGAAGCGCGCGGCCGACGCGAGGTGCATGCCGAACGCGTCCTGCGCGAAGAGGACCTGCTCCTCCTCGAGGTAGGAGAACATGCTGTCCGGCCAGTGCAGCATGCGCGTTTCGAGGAAGGTCAGATTCATGTTGCCGAGGGAGAGCCTCTCACCGTCCTTGACGGGGGTGATCGGCAGCCCCGCGTGGAAGTGCTTCTCGATGGCCTTCGCTCCCATGGTCGAAGCGTAGATCTCGTCCGGGCGGATCTCCGCGACGACGTCCGTGAGACAGCCGGTGTGGTCCATCTCGGAATGGTCCGAGATCAGCACGCTGATCTCACCCGGATCGACGACGGAGGCGATGCGCGACATGAGCTCCTGCCTGAACGGCGCCTTCACGGTGTCGACGAGCGTGATCTTGTCGGCCATGATCAGGAAGGCGTTGTAGGTCGAGCCACGGTTCGTGGAGTAGCCGTGGAAGTCGCGGATCGCCCAGTCGATCGCGCCGACCCAGTAGACGTGCTCGCTGATCCTGACGGCCTCGAAGGGCTTCCCCATGCGGCTAGCCCTCCTGGGCCGGCGGCGTGAAGACGCGGGCCGCCAGCTCCCGGTCGATCATGAAGATGCCGTGCCCCTTCTCCCCAACCAGCTTGACCTTCTGACGGATCCCGTCGGCCGTGGACTCCTCCTCAACCTGCTCGGCGACGAACCACTGGAGCATGTTATCGCTCGCGTGGTCGGACTCCTTCCGCGCGAGATCGACGAGCTTGTTGATGAGCCCGGTGACCTTCTGCTCGTGCTTGTACGTCTCATCGAAGACCGCGAGAGGCGACTTCCAGTTCGTCGGAGGCGCGTCGATGGCCGCCATCTTGACCCGCCCGCCGCGCTCGTTCACGTAGTGGTAGAACTTCATGGCGTGCGCCAGCTCTTCCTGGGCCTGGATCTTGAACCAGTTCCCGAAACCGTCGAGCCCGGTCGACTCGATCCAGGACGCCATGGAGAGGTAGAGGTAGGCGGAGTAGATCTCCGCGTTGATCTGCTTGTTGATGGCGGTCTCCATCTTCTTGCTCAGCATCACGTCCGTCCTCTCTCCGGGGGGTCGAGCCCCCTCTCCAGATGATACTCGAGTGGAACGTCCTTCCTGATTCCCAGCCTCGTGAGAGCGAAATCGTACCTGACCGGATCGTCCGGCCGGTACCGCGCGAACCCGCGCGTGACCTCGAGCGCCGTCCGGCGGTCCGCGCTGCAACGCTTCGTGAGCCCGAGCCTGCGGGCGATCCGGTGCATGTGGACGTCGAGCGGCACGACGAGCTTCGCGACGTCAACGCCGTCCCACCCGCCCGGATCGACGGCGTCCTTCCGGACCATCCACCGCAGGAGCAGGTGGAACCGTTTGCAGGCGCTCCCGCGCCCGGGACAGGGCACGAGGTGCCCGATCCCGCCCTCGCCTCCGAGCTCCGCGGCGAACGCCGTCAGCGCCGGCACGACCGTCTCGTCGTCGTCGCGGACGAGCGCCGCGAACCTAGCCCCGAGCGTCCCGTGGCGCCGGGCGACCGCGCCGGCTCCGGCGAGCATCGCGGCGAGGTCGTCGCCCGTCGCGAAGCGGTGCTTGAACCCCGCGAACGATCGCTCGAGCTCGGTGCGCGACGCGTCGGCGACGAACCTCGCGGGCGTCGACCCGAATCGCGCAAGGGCCGCGGCCACGCTCGCGTTGATCTGCTCCACGCGGCCGTAGGCGAGCGCGGAGGCGACGAGCGCGACGATCTCCCGATCGGCCGGATCCTCGTGGTCGTACAGGAACTCGATCGGATCGGGGTGAACGTACTCGCGCCGGTTCAGCGCCGCGTACAGGCTCTCGAGTCGCTCGCCCAGATACGCGAGGTCCCGGAGGTCCCCGACGTCCCCGCGGACGGGACGCCCGCCGGACGCTCCGCTATCCCTCGAGGCTGAATTCCCGGACATCGAACCAGTACCCGGTGCCCATCACCAGGTCGATCTGGGCCTGCACGAGGACGAGGTGTCCCTCCTCGATCTCGAGGAACCGGGCGAAGAGCCCCTTCGCCTCGTCGGGCAGCTCGTCGACCATCCGCTTGTAGAAGCCGCTCGTCTCGCGCTCGACGGCGTGTGCCTTCTCGAGGAACTCGATCTCGATGCGGCCGGGCTTTCCGCCGACCTTGCCCTCGAGCACGGCGATGCCGCCCGAGATCGCCTCCGCGGACGGAAGGGCCGTCTTGAGACCCTCCGGGGTGACCTTCCCGCTCTCGCGCCACTGGTCGAGCTTCGCCTCCAGGTAGTCGACGTGATGCTGCTCCTCGTCGGCCATGAGCTGGAAGAGCTTCTTCCCGTCCGGGTGCTCGGAGCGGTTCACGGCATCGACGTAGACGTCGCGGACCTTGTTCTCGTACTGGATCGATGTGTTGATGGCTTCCTCGACAGTCACGATGACCCCCTGATGTCGGTTCCCTCTCGGGTGTTCCTATGCCTTCCAGAGCCCATGCACGTTGCAGAACTCGCGGACCATCTCGATGTCTCCGTCCACGCAGAACGTCGCTTCCGGAGGTCCGCCGGGCGCGAGAAACTCGCGGTAGGCCTTCCCGCCGGCGACGACCTCGATCCACTCGATGTAGTGCTTCTCCTCCATCGGATGGGGCACGCTTCCCACGGTCACCTTGACGCCGTCGTCGGTCTTCTCGCTGACGGGAACGTGCTTCTCCACCGCCGCGTCGGCCGTCTGCTCCGCCATGAGCGTCATCGGCTCGCCGCAGCAGACGAGCTCGCCCGCCCCGCCGTGGAGCACCTCGACGATGTTCCCGCACATCTCGCACTTGTAGACCTCGAGCTTCGCAGCCATCGGAATCCTCCCTTTCACTGCTTCTCGTCTCCTCCTGACGGGTTCTACCACCGGTCCCGGCGGTCCCGCGTCCTCGCGCTCCGGGAGACGGTGTTCCCGCTCTGTTCGAGCCGTTCGTTCGGTGTGCTTTCGCGGCCCGACGATTCTACAACAGCTCCTTCGCCGCCTTCAAGGCCGCGTCGTAGTCGGGCTCGGTGCCGACCTCTTCGAGCAGCTGGATGTACCGGACGATGCCCTCGCGATCGACCACGAAGACCGCGCGCGCGAGGAGCCGGGTCTCCTTCATCAGGATCCCGTAGGCCTCGCCGAACGACGCCGAGCGGTGGTCCGAGAGCGTCACGACCCTGTCGATGCCCGCGGCTCCGCACCAGCGCTTCTGCGTAAACGGCAGGTCCATGCTGATCGTGAGGATCGTGACGTCCCCCAGGCTCCCCGCTTCCTGGTTGAACCGCCTCGTCTCCACGTCGCAGACCGCCGTGTCGAGCGACGCAATGGCGCTCAGAATCCTGACCTTGCCGTCGAACGACGAGCCCTTGACGGGCTTCAGGTCGTTGCCGACCACCTCGAAATCGGGGGCCTTGTCCCCGACCTTGATCTCGTTGCCCACGAGCGTCATGGGGTTGCCCCCAAAAGTGACGAGTCCCGTCCGTTCCGCCATGCCCTTCCTCCTTCGTCGGGGCCGCGTCCGGCATCCGGGCGCGGCCTGAGTCGGTGGCTCTACCAGTTCTCTCCCAGAAGTTCGAAGTGCGCCTGCGGGTGCGCGCACGCCGGGCACTTCTCCGGCGCCTCGGTCCCCTCGTGCAGGTAGCCGCAGTTCCGACAACGCCAGACGACCTTCGTCTCGCGCTTGAAGACGCGCCTCGCCTCGATGTTGGACAGAAGATCCAGGTAGCGCTTCTCGTGCTGCTTCTCGGCGACCGCAATCGACTCGAACACCTTCGCGACCTCATCGAAGCCCTCCTCGCGCGCGGTCTTCGCGAACGAGGGGTACATCTCGGTCCACTCGTAGTGCTCGCCGCCCGCGGCCCCCTTCAGATTCTCCGCCGTCGTCCCGATCACTCCTGCCGGGAAGGAGGCCTGGACCTCCACCTCTCCCCCCTCGAGGAACTTGAACAGTCGCTTGGCGTGCTCCTTCTCCTGGTTCGCGGTCTCCTCGAAGATGTGGGACATCTGCACGAACCCGTCCTTCTTCGCCTGGCTCGCGAAGTACGTGTAGCGGTTGCGCGCCTGCGACTCGCCGGCGAACGCGGTCAGCAGGTTCCTCTCAGTCTTCGTTCCCTTGAGACTCATCGTCTCCTCCCTCCAGTTGGCGCCCCGGCGCGCTGCGCTCCCTCTCGGACGCGCAGTCGGGACAGAGCCCCGTGAAACTCAGTCGATACCCGTGGATGTCGTAGCCTCCGCCGTCTTCCACCGCGTCCACCAGCTGCCCGGGCGACGTCACGCGAACGTCGTCGACGCGGCCGCACGCTTCGCACCGCACGTGGCAATGATCCTCGAGCACGGCGTCGTAGTGCCGCTGGCCCCTTCCGTCGGCGAGTGTCCGGATGAGCCCGTGCCTCGTCAGAAGCTCCAGGTTCCGATAGACCGTCCCGAGGCTGACCCTCGGGAGCGCCCTCCGGACCATCTCGTAGACCTCGTCGGCAGTCGGATGGCAGGCCGCCCCGGAGATCCCGTCGAGGATCGCCCTTCGGCTCGGCGTCATGCGGAACTGCTCGTGGGGAATCACAGATCAGCCTTCGGAACAGGAATGGTAATCGGTCTCACTGAAACTCTGATGCTCTCCGGGGGCGGAGGTTGCGCGGGATCGTCCCGTTCTTCGCGCGCGACCTCTCCGTGCATACACGACGCAGTCTGTCAGGGAGTCTCCGGAGTGCTTCGGTTGTCGCGCGTCCGCGCTACCTCGCCCGGCCCGCGACGGTCCGGCTCAAGAGGGCCTCCGCCTTCGCCGCGACGGCCTCCTCCGTGATGCCGAACTTCTCGTAGAGCTCTTCGTATGGCGCGCTGGCTCCGAAGCGGTCGATCCCAACGGCGGCGCCGTCGAGCCCCACGTAGCGCTCCCATCCGGTCCGGACGCCGGCTTCGACCGAGACGCGCGCCCTGACCGAACGCGGCAGGACGGCCTCCCGATACTCCTCGCTCTGCCGGTCGAAGAGCTCCCAGCTCGGGAGCGAGACGACGCGCACGCGACGGCCGCTCCCGGCGAGCCTGCGTCCCGCGGCGAGCGCGACGTGCGTCTCCGAACCCGTCCCGATCAGGATGACCTCAGGCTCGGGGTCGCTCCCGCCGCCCCCGCTCTCCCACAGGACGTAGCCCCCTCGGGGGACGCTGTCGGCGGCAGCGCGCACATCGTCCGCCCCGGCGAGAACCGGTAGCTTCTGGCGCGAGAGCACGATCGCCGTCGGGCCCGATTCGTTCGTGAGGGCGGCGCGCCACGCCCCGACGGTCTCGATCGCGTCGGCAGGCCGGATGACCGTGAGGTTCGGCACCGCGCGCAGGCTCATCACGTGCTCCACGGGCTGGTGCGTCGGCCCGTCCTCCCCCAGACCGATGCTGTCGTGCGTGAAGACGTAAACGACCCTGAGCCCCATCATCGCGGCCAGTCTCATCGGCGGCCGCATGTAGTCCGAGAACGTGAGGAACGTCCCCGTGTACGGGATGAACCCTCCGTGGACCGCCAGCCCGTTCGCGATCGATCCCATCGCATGCTCGCGGACGCCGTAGTGGATGTTCCGTCCCGCGTAGTCGTTCAGCGAGAAGTCGGCAGCGCCGTCGATCAGCGTCTTGTTCGAGGGAGCCAGATCGGCCGATCCCCCGAAGAGAGCCTCGACCCGCGCCGCGCTGATGTTGAGCGCCTTCCCGGACGCCGCGCGCGTCGCGACGGGCGCGGACTCCGGCCCGTACAGGTCGCCGAACCCGGCGTCCCAGTCCTCCGGAAGCCTCCCGTAGACGCGCTGCGACAGCTTGGTCGCGAGGTCGGGGTGCTTCGATGCGTAGGCGGCGAGCCGCTCCTTCCACTCGCGCTCCGCGGCGTCCCCGCGCTCGCGCGCCCGCCGCATATGTTCCTCCACCTCCGCGGGGACGAGGAACGCAGGCTCGAGCGGCCACCCGAGTGTCTCCTTCGCCGCGCGGGCGGCCTCCGCGCCGAGCGGTGAGCCGTGCGCGTCGGGGGTGTCCGCCTTCGGGCTGCCGTAGCCGATCGTCGTCCTGCACGACACGAGCGTTGGGCGTCCCGCGTCGGCCCTCGCCTCCCGTACGGCGTCCTCGACCGCCGCGAGATCGAGACCGTCGACCGGCCCCACGACCTGCCACCCGTACGCGAGGAACCGTTTCGGAACGTCTTCTGTGAACGTGATGTCGGTGCTTCCCTCGATCGAGATCCCGTTGTCGTCGTAGAGACAGATGAGCTTCCCGAGGCCGAGCGTGCCCGCGAGGCTCGCCGCCTCGGACGCGACGCCCTCCATGAGGTCGCCGTCGGATACCACGACGTACGTCTGGTGGTCGACGACGTCGTGGCCCGGCCGGTTGAATCGGGACGCGAGCGAGCGCTCCGCCATCGCCATGCCCACACCGTTCGCGAAGCCCTGGCCGAGCGGCCCGGTCGTCGTCTCGACGCCCGGCGTCTCGCCGCGCTCGGGATGCCCCGGCGTGTTGCTCCCCCACTGCCGGAACCGCCTGAGATCGTCGAGCGACACCTCGTAGCCCGTGAGGTGGAGGAGCGCGTAGAGGAGCATCGACGCGTGCCCGGCGGAGAGCACGAAGCGGTCGCGGTCCGGCCACGCGGGATCCGCGGGGTTGTGTCTGAGGAAGCGGTCCCAGAGGACGTACGCGACCGGCGCGATTCCCATCGGCGCGCCGGGGTGACCGGAGTTCGCCCGCTCGACGGCGTCGACGGCGAGGAACCGGATCGTGTTGACACAGAGCCGGTCGAGGGCCTGGCGGTCGTTCACGGGGCCTCCGTGGAAGTGTCTGGTTGTGATGGATGGTGCGGATCGGCGTACTCTGAGTCTCGGCCACCCGGAGGTCCGTGTCAACGGCGAAGGCCCCCACGCGCCGGGCCACGCGCTCCCTCGGGGCGTGCACCCGCGATGCGCGGGAGCCCCGCCCGCGGGTTGACACCGACAGTAATACGAAGTATTACTGGTACGATCACTCGCGAGAGACCACACCGGGAGACGGAACCATGCCTGCCAGGAAGACCGAGATCGTATCGTTCAAGGCCGACAGCGCGCTGCTCGGAGCCATGAAGGGGATCGCCAACCGGTCGGAGTTCATCCGAACGGCGATCCTCAGCGCGCTCGACAGCACGTGCCCGCTCTGCAGCGGGACGGGCATCCTCACGCCGAGCCAGATGAGACACTGGGACGAGTTCGCGGAGGACCATTCCCTCCGGGAGTGCGAGAGCTGCCGCGAGGTCCATCTCGTCTGCTCGAACGCCTCCGCCTCCGGCCCCGCGAAGGAAGGTCGCTGACGTGACCATCGGGGGAAGGAGAACCGATCTGCCGTCGCGCCGGTCGAGGATCGGGGTCGGGGCTCAGTTCGCCGTCACCCTCTTCGCTGCCGTCGCCCTGCTCGAAGCTGTCGCCCTCCTCGCGGGGGCCTCGCAGCTCGTCGCCGCAGCGGCCGGTCCGGCGGTCAGCGCCTTCGTCAGCGTCGCGCCGCAGGCGGCGTTCGTCGAGCGCGTCGGCGGCCCCCACGTCGCCGTCGAGGTGCTCGTCGCGCCCGGCCAGTCGCCGCACGCGTTCGAGCCGACGCCGAAGCAGATGGCGAGTCTCGCCGGAAGCGACGTCTACTTCGCGATCGGCCTTCCGTTCGAGGCGCGCCTCCTTCCGCGGATCACCGCTCTCGATGGCGGTCTCCTCGTCGTCGACACGGCCGCCGACGTCGAGCGCCGCTCGATCGACGGCGCGGCGCCTCCACGGGAGCACGACGGCGCCCACGACGAGGCGCGCGACGGACTCGACGACCCGCACGTCTGGCTCGACCCCGGGAACGTCGCGCTCATCGCCCGCAGCATCGCCCACGCGCTCGCCGAGATCGACCCGCCGCGGGCGCGCGACTACGAGGCGAACCTCGAGGACTTCCTCCGGGAGCTCGCCGACCTCGACGCGGAGCTCACGAAGGCGCTCGCGCCGCTCGAGGGCCGACCTCTCTACGTGTTCCATCCGGCCTTCGGCTACTTCGCAGACGCCTACGGCCTCGAGCAGGTGGCGGTGGAGACCGGGGGCAGGGAACCGAGCGCGCGGGAACTCGCGGAGCTCATCGAGAGGGCGAGCGCGGACGGCGCGCGCGTCGTCTTCGTCCAGCCGCAGTTCTCGACGAGGAGCGCCGAGGCGATCGCGGACGAGATCGGAGGCGTCGTCGTGCCGCTCGATCCGCTCGCCGCCGATTACCTCGAGAACCTCCGCGCGATGGCGGCGTCGGTCAGACGTGCGCTCGACGTGGCTGATGATTAGACAGGAGGCACCGTGGCACAGCCCGTCATCGAGATCAGGGACCTCACGTTTTCCTACGACGGTCACCCGATCTTGGAGAACGTCAATCTCACGATCGAGGACCGCGACTTCGCCACCGTCGTCGGGCCGAACGGCGGCGGCAAGACCACGCTTCTGAAGCTCGTCCTCGGACTGCTGAGGCCGTCGAGGGGATCGGTCCGCGTGTTCGGGACGCCCCCGGCCGAGGCCCGCCCGCGCATCGGCTACGTGCCCCAGCACTCGCAGGCGGACCAGAGCTTCCCCGCGCGCGTGATCGACGTGGCGCTCATGGGGCGCCTGGGGAGGCGGCTCTTCGGCCCCTACGACGACGAGGATCGCGGGGCCGCGCTGGCCGCGCTCGGCGAGGTCGGCCTCGAGGAGCAGGCCCGCCGCCCCTTCGCCGACCTCTCCGGCGGGCAGCGCCAGAGGGTCCTCATCGCCCGCGCGCTGGCGTCCCGCCCCGACCTCCTCCTCCTCGACGAACCGACGGCGAGCCTCGACGTGGCCATGGAGGACGAGCTCTACGGGCTCCTCCGAAGGCTGCACGAGCGCCTCACCATCCTGCTCGTCTCGCACGACCTCGGGTTCGTCTCGGACTTCACGAAGACCGTGGTCTGCGTGAAACGCACGATCGCCGTGCACGCGACGAGCGAGGTGACGGCGGAGCTCATCGGCGAGATCTACGGCAGGGACGTCCGAATGGTCCGACACGATCACGACGACCATCCCGGAGGACACCAGTGAGTGAGTTCCTTACGGCCGTCGCCACGCACGCGTTCATGAGGAACGCCGTCCTCACGGGGATCCTCGCGAGCGTCGCGTGCGGGATCATCGGCACGCACGTCGTCGTCCGCCGGATCAGCTACATCGCGGGCGGCATCGCGCACTCCGTTCTGGGAGGCATCGGCGCGGCGATCTACCTCCAGCGCGTCCACGGACTCACGGGGTTCGGGCCGCTCCATGGCGCGGTGCTCGCGGCGCTCCTGGCCGCCGCGATCATCGGCGCGGTGAGCATGAGGGCGAGGGAGCGGGTCGACACGGTGATCGGCGCCGTCTGGGCCGTCGGGATGGCGGCCGGGATCATCTTCCTTTCGAGGACGCCCGGCTACGGCGAAGACCTCATGAGCTACCTCTTCGGGAACATCCTGATGGTGCGGACGCGGGACCTGTGGCTGATCGCGGGGCTCGACGTGATCGTGGTCGCCACCTCCCTCCTCTTCTACGACCAGTTCCTCGCGGTCGCCTTCGACGAGGAGTTCTCGCGGGTGCGGGGCGCCAGGGTGGAGCTCTACTACATGCTCCTGCTCCTCCTGACGGCCCTCACGATCGTCCTTCTCGTGAGCGTCGTCGGGATCGTGATGGTGATCGCGCTCCTCACGATCCCCGCGGCGATCGCCGGGCAGTTCGCGGGCAGGCTCTCCCTGATGATGGTCCTCGCGGTCGTGGTGAGCATCGCCCTCACGACGGGCGGTCTGGCCTTGAGCTACGGTCCGAGCCTCCCGGCGGGCGCGACGATCATTCTCCTGGCGGGGGTCGCCTACCTGATCGCGGTGGGCGTGACGAGGCTGATGCGGGGACGGCGCGCGCGATCGGCGGCCGCGTAGCCGGACCGGCCGCTCCCCTCGCTCGCGCGACACAATCGCAAGGAGACGCCCCCGTGAGAAGCGGGGGCGCCTCTGTGTTATCAGGATCGCGCGTTTGCCTGCCGCTATCGATAGAACCCCTTGATCGTGCCCCAGCTCGCCTTCTCTACGGGAACGCACGAGTCGTAGCCCTCGATCGTGAGGACGTACTCCGAGTCGCAGGGCGTGTCCGTGAACATCGACGACACGACCACGCTCCACTCCCCCGCCGGAAGGGTCTCTGTCAGACAGGCCGGCACGCACGGATCGGTGATGGCGTAGGCGTAGTAGCCTGTGACGTTGTCGCAGCCCGGGCTCAGGTCGACGAGCCCCAGCGTGACCTGGAACTCGGACTCGATGCAGACCTCGACCGTCGTCGGATCGCACGTAAGGTCGAGGAGGTACCAGTCGGTGTCCCTGAGCGTGTTGCCGTTGTAGTCGCCGCCGAGACCGCAGATGACGATCGTCTCGTC
>JALGWI010000046.1 GCA_025774245.1 bacterium | reverse complement strand
TCGGAGAGGGAGAAGTGCTGACGGTACCCTCGCCGTACGGGAGCATCCAGGAGGCGCTGAACGCGGCGTCCGCTCTCGACACCGTCGTTGTCGGGCCCGGCACCTACGACGAGAGCGTGACGCTCAAGGACGCCGTGACGCTCGTCGGTCTCGAGGGGGCCGAGGCGACGACCATTCGCGGTGGTTCCGGCGCGGTCGTGACCGCCAGAGTCCTGGTCGAGCTCACGGTCCTGAGGGGCTTCACGGTCGACGGCCTGGGCACCGCGAACAAGGGACTGGACAGCTGGGGATCGAGCCTCCGCGTTGAGGATTGCGTCTTCCGGAAGGCGAGCGTCGGCGCGAGCTTCCGGTTCGGGGGATCCGCCCGGCTGTCTGCGAACGTATTTGCGATGAACGAGGTCGGCGTCGCCTGCTCGGACTCGGCCGCGCCGTTCCTCTCCGGCAACACGTTCGACGGTAACACCGTGAGCGGCGTTCTCACGACCGGAGTCCCCGGTCCGCGGATCGGGGGCAGCCTCGACGACGCGAACGACTTCGTGAACCCGGGTGGCTTCCAGGTCGTGAACTCCGGAATCGACGAGACCGACGCGGACCACAACTACTGGGGCAACGTCTGCGTGGAGTCGGCGTGGTTTCAGGGACCCGTCGACTACGTCCCGTGGACCGACGGGGAGCACGCGGCGGTGTACTACGAGTGTCCCACGTCGGTGGATGGCGGCGCCGTCTTCGAAGCGGCCGCGAGCTACAACTACCCGAACCCCTTCAGTCCGTCGACGACGATCAGGTATACGGTCCCTGACGGCGGCGGGAGGGCGCGGCTGACGGTCTACGATCTGGCGGGCCGGAAGGTGCGGTCGCTCGTCGACGAGGACGCCGTGGCCGGGCCTCACTTCGCGGTCTGGCGCGGACGCGACGATCGGGGGCGGGAGGTCGCCCCAGGCGTATACTTCTACCGATACGAGATCGGGGCGAAGAGCGTCGAGCGGAAGATGGTGCTTCTGGAGTAGGGGCGTCCCGGTCGAGGGTGCTCGTCACGCAGGTAGAAATGAGGGGCGGCCGGTTCCGGCCGCCCCTCTTCCCACATTCGGCCCCACCTTCTGCGTCCAGGCCCGTTTAGGTCCGCCCCGGTCTCCCGATTGGTACGCCGCTTGCATATTGCCTCGCGGGAAACAGTGTCCGTGGGCCGCCACCTTCGGGCCCGTCGGCGGGCCGCGCGCAGTTTTGGCGATACGTCAAGACATGTGAGCGCCGGGGGCGCCGGTGGGAGCCCGGCAGGGCTGAGCCCGCCGGACCGGACTTGCGAGAGAAGGAGACCTCATGCGGAGTGCCAAGGCCGTTGCGACGCTGCTCGCGGTGCTCGCCCTCTGTCTCGGATCGTGCACGGACAGCGGCGGCCCGACCTCACCGGATCTGGGTCCGGGGAGCATCCCCACACGCTCCGTCGCCGGCACGATCGCGCTGCCGGACGGGGCCCCGGCCGATCCCGCAACGCTCGAGGTGCTCTCCTTCGCGGACAGGGCGACCGTCGGAGCCGCCGGGGACTTCACGGTCCTCGTGCCCGACACCGACCTTCCGCAGATCGTCCTCGTGCTGGGGGAGGGAACCGCGCCGCTCCTTCTGGGTGTCGTCTGGCCCGTGGAAGCGCGCGCCCTCGTCGTCGATGCGACCAGCACCGCCGACGCTCTCGTCCTTCTGAACCCGTTCACGCTGATGTTCCGAAGCGGTGACTGCGCCGCCGTCGTTGAGGCGGCCCGCCAGAAGCCCGAGTGGACCGAACTCGCCGATCTCATCGAGACGCTCGTGACGGAGACCGCCACCGGCCGTCTCGACGGTACCGCCGAGCCCGGGCTCTTCCAGCTGGCCGCCTCGGTCACGATCGAGGCTCTCGGGGACTTCCCCGGCGGTCTCTCTCCATACGCCGATCCCTGGATCGAGGACGCCACCGGCGACCTCATCGCCCTGACGAATCCCGACCCGATCTTCTACGCCGCGTGCCTCACGCCGACGAGCGGCGGCGAGTCCCTGGTGGCCGTCGCCGGTTCGGACCGTGAGGGGGTCCGCGTCGATCTCGGGTGGCCTCCCGTGGTGCGCAAAACGGCGGTCACGAGGACGTACGTCGATCTGGGCGACGGGACCTTCGACGTCACGACCACGAGAGGGAATCTCACATCGTTCGATCCCGCGACGCCGGAGGGGATCGCCGGCATCATGAACGCCTCCCGCGGCGTCGTCGAGGTCGTCGCGCTCGGCTCCGGAACGATGGTCGACAGAGATGCGCTCGACCTCGGGCTCGCGAGCATGACCGGGGTGACCCGACTCGGCTCGGCCGCCCGGACGCGGGACGCGTATAAGCTCACGGCGAGCGTGATCTCCCTCGTCTCCAGCGAGCGCGAGCGCGTTGCGACGTGGCTCTGGGAGAAGGAGAACCAGAGCTGTGAGGACTACCTCGCGACGCTCTGCCCGCTTCTCACGGAGACGCTCTTCTCGACCGAGGTTCTCGCTGCAGGCGAGTCGAGGATCCCGTTCTTCTCGCGCCTGATCTCCGTGGGAACGCTCGAGTCGCATCGCATCAGCCAGGTCGATGGCGTCATGGTCTACGGCGGCAACCACGCGCCCCCCGACGCCGCCTTCGACGTGAGTCCGTCGTTCGCGGAGCCCGGCGCGCCGGTCTCGTTCGACGCCTCGATGGTGGGACTGGGAGAACGACGGCGAGTGGGACACTCCGTGGAGCAGCACGCTGTCCGCGGTCCACAGCTTCGAGCATGCGGGAACGCACGAGATCGCTCTCCAGGTGAGGGACCCACGTCTTCTCGTCGACACCGTCGTCCACGCGCTGAACGTCGGCGGCGGCGAGGATAGCGCTGCTCACATCGTGATCTTCCGCGACGTGGTGCCTTGGGCCCCGGAAGTTCCTCCGATCCTGGACGAGATGCTCGAGGTCATGCAGCTCGTTCCGGGAGAAGGCCCGAAGCACTTCGAGATCGTCGGCTCCGAGGAGATGGGGAGCTTCCCCCTCACGCCCGGCGACGACCTCGTCATCGTCCAGAGCGACCAGACGCAGGCCTTCTACGACGCGTACGCCGCGAACCAGGTGAGGTTCCTCCGATTCGTGCAGAACGGCGGGACCATCTTCTGGGAGGCGTGCGATCTCGGGTGGCACGACGGCTCGATCGATCTCGCGGGCATCGTCCTTCCGGGCGCTGTGACACTGCACGCACGAGACACCTGGTACAACTTCGTCTCGCTGCCGGGAGCGCCGCTCGTCGAGGGGCTGCCCGATCTGCTCTACGGCCAGTTCGCGAGCCACGAGTGCATCCAGAACCTGCCGGACGGCGCGACGGTCTACGCCGTGGACGACGCGGGCTGCCCGACGCTCGTCGAGTTCGGCTACGGCGACGGCTGGGTGATCATGACGACTCAGCCTCTGGAATGGAACTTCTACAACAACTGGTCGTGCGGTCAGGTGATGCCGCACGTCGTTGCCTACGTACTCGGCCTGCCCCTCGTGCACGACTTCGGCGACATCGTGAAGCCGGAGGAGAGAGGAAGGCCGGCAGGATCAGGCGGGGCGACCGGTCTGACCAGCGGGATGCGCTAGCCTGGACGGCGATTCCACTCCTTTGGTTCGCCGCGCTGCGTCCCCTGAGTTGGCCCGCCCCGCCCTCCCACCGAAGGGCGCCTGCGCACGTCCCCGGCACGACTCCGCCGGGGCGGCGGGCGCCCTTCCTCGCATCTGACACACGCAGGATCCCCCCGGCGCCCGGCACCCACTGAGTGAGGCTCGGATCGGGAAAGGACTTGCACGCTGTCCGCTGTTTCGCTAATATCGACTAGCCTTCAGCCACGGGACCCCGAGCGGGGGGAGGCCCCGTTACGGGAGCCCGGCCGCGCGCCACAGAGTGGCGTCGGTCGCGCCCGAGACGGCGGCTGGCCGGACGACGATGTCTTTGTGGAATCAGTTGTTGGCAGACACCCCAGGGATTGTGTGGCCCGGGATGCGGCAAGGCTCCGGGCCCAAGCGGAAACGAGGTTCATCGCCATGGCGAGAAAACGCGTCGGTAACAAGAGGGAGCGGATCATCACAGCCGCTGCCAGCCTGTTCGGGGACAAGGGCTACCACAACACGACGACGGCCGAGATCGCCGAGGCCGCGAACGTGGCCGCCGGGACAATCTACATCTACTTCGCCAGCAAGGAGGAGCTCCTCGTCGCCGTCTTCGAAGAGTTTCTGAGCGCGCACATGGACCGGCTGCGCCAGGGGATAACCAGTCAGCAGGGACCGGAAGCGAAGCTGCGGAAGCTCCTGACGCTGGGACTCGAGCTCATGGAGAGCAACCCCGACAGCGCGAGGATCTTCCTGTCCCAGCTCAGACAGAGCACGACGATGATCAAGACCGTGGTGAAGCGCAGCAGCCGCGCATACAAGGACATCATCGAGGAGATCCTGGAGGAGGGAGTCCAGGAAGACATCTGCCGGGAGATGCACACGGGCCACACGGCGAGCATGCTGTTCGGGGCCTTCCAGAGCGTGGTGCTCGACTGGGTCGCGGACGACTGCTCGTACCCGCTGACGGGTCTCGCCGATGAGCTGGCGAGCTTCGTTCTGAACGGGGTGTGCCGCCACGGCGTGCAGACGCCCGCTCAGGAAAGCACGTAGGATCGCGGCCACGCACGCGCGACCAGGGGACGGCCGTTCCGGCGGAGAGGGGGCCGGGCAGCGTGAGACGGCCCGCATGAGGGTCTGACGGCACGACGTCCGAAGACAGAGGGCAACACGCGAGCAACAACCCGACGCGGTCTCTTCGAAGAGGCCGCGTCGTTTCTTGTGGCGGTGCGTGCTCTTGAGGATGCGCGTGCTCCCGGCCAAGCGGCCGCGCACGGGCGTCGGATACCTACGTGGCGAGGTCGGAGCGGATCTGCAGATGGCTCATGACGTCGCGTCGCGTGACGATGCCGACGAGCTTCCCGTCCGCGAGCACCGGGAGCCTCCCGAGTCCCGAGGCGGACATCCTCTTCATGGCCGTGGGAACGTCCTCGTTCGGGGAGAGCGTGGTCTGCGGCGTCAAGGGTCGCATTGTGGAAGCGACCGACGTCGTCTCCCACTGCTCCCGGGGAACGTGCTTCACGTCCTTGATGGTGATGACGCCGACAGGTCGCTCCGCGTCGACGACGGGGTAGCAGCTGAAGTGGTGGTGCAGGAAGTACACGTCAACGAGCTCCGCCAGCATGATCCGCGGCGGCACCGTGACGACCTCCGTCGTCATGAGCTCACCGACGCGAACACCGGCCAGTGTCTCCTTCATGACGACCTGGCGGTAGCTCGAATCGGCCGCCTGCCTCAGGAAGAGCGCGATGAAGATGAGCCACAGCCCGGGGATGATGTAGTTGCCCCAGAGGATCGTCAGGAGCCCCGCGATCACCAGGAGCCCCGCCAGCGCCTTCCCCGCGAGGCTCGCGATGTACGTGGCCTTCCTGAGGTTCTTGGTCGCGCCCCACAGCAGAGCGCGGAGGACGCGCCCGCCGTCGAGCGGGAGGCCTGGGAGCAGGTTGAAGCCGAGGAGAAACGTGTTCGCGATCGCGAGGTAGAGGATCGCGAGCCGAAGGCCGGGCCGTGGAGACCCGTCGCCCATGATGAGCACCGCGCCCCAGAAGAGCGCGGCCAGCACGAAGCTCGTCGCCGGACCCGCGAGCGCGATCCTGAGTTCGGTCTTGGGGTCCGACGGCTCCTTCGATATCTCGGCGACGCCGCCGAAGAGGAAGAGCGTGATTCGCCGGACGGGGATGCCCGAGAGGACGGCGACAACGCTGTGTGAGAGTTCGTGGACCAGAACGGAGGCGAAGAAGAAGAACGCCGTGATCACACCGAGGAGGAGATAACCTCCGGTCCCGCGCCCGGGCAGCACGCTCGGAAACCACCCGACGGTGAGCGTCCAGGCGATCAGCGCGACGATGAGAAACCAGCTGTAGTGCGCGACGATGCGGATGCCGAGAACGGAGAAGAGCGGGATGCCGCGCTGTCGCGTGAGCCAGAGGAGGCCCCGTCTTGGCTGCGTGTCTGCCATGCTGGCACACTATAGCCGAGGGCTGAACAGCGGTCAAGCCGTCCATCCCTCGCGGCGTTCGCGCCTCCCGGAAGTGGCGACCGGCGGGGCGGTTGCCGTCACTCCTCGGTCCTCCCCGAACTGGGCTCGGGGCGAGCGGTCGCGCGCGGGCCCGCGGCTGCCGGCCATCCGGCGGCGATTGCGCTGAACACGTGCTGCTCCCGGGCGTCAGGTGAACGAGCAATCGCTAATGGGCCTTTCCTTGACCGTGCCGCTATGTTGTGTTAGAATAGATACTTGGCGATGATTGACGTCCGCGGGACGGGCGACCACGCCGTCGCGCGGGACATAGGTACCCAGACGTCTGGTGTGTAAAGGAGGTTCCGGAATGCGCAAGCCAAGAGCGGCGGTACTGCTCTCCCTGGCGATCGTTCTCGTTATCGCAGTCCCGGGTCTGGCCCGTCGGGACGTGGCGGAGATGACGACGGCCGGGCTCATCAACGAAGCGTACAGTGCGCGGGAGATCGACCACACCGAGATGATTCTTCTCAAGGCGTACGCGGTCTACGCTTCGGACAGGCTGCCGCCCGAGTACGTTGGCGGCGTGAACGGCAAGTGCGGGGTGCCGTTCATCGATGAGATCGAGCGAGCGCTTCTCGAACTGCCGGAGGAGGTCGCGAACGAGATCCGCGGACTTCGCGACAGGCCGACGTGCATGACGTACATCGACACCGAGCACTTCCGGATCCACTACGACACGTCAGGCGGCCACAGGATCCTCGGGTGGCCCAACACGGCGTACCGCGACGCCCTCGCCGTCGCGGCGGAGTACTGCTGGGAGCAGGAGATCGACGTCCTCGGTTTCCGGGCCCCCCCTTCGGACGGCGACGATCCTGACGGCGGCGATGGGGGTCCGCTCTACGACATCTACGTGCAGCATCTCACGGGCGTCCTCGGCTACTGCCAGGGGTGCTACTACGTTCCGAGCACCCCGCAGAACGACGCGACGAGCTTCGTCGTCGTCGAGAACGACTTCGCCGGGTATGCCAGCCCACACAATATGATGAAGGTCACGACCGCTCACGAGTTCAACCACGCCTGCCAGAACGCCCACGACGCCAACGAGTCCGTGTGGTACAAGGAGTGCTCGTCGATGTGGGCGGAGGACACGGTCTACGACTCCATCAACGACTACCGCAATTACATCCCGTACTTCTTCAATCAGCCGTACTACTCCCTGGACTACGACGACCCTTCAGGCATGAGGATATACGCTTCGTGCGTGTGGAACTTCTTCCTGTCCGAGAGGTACGATCTGGACCTGATCCCTGAGATCTGGTACCAGTGCGAGAACTCGGGACAGACGTACACGGCGATGAACCTCACCCTCGTCGCCCGCGGATCGACGCTTGCGGACGAGATGGAAGAGTTCGCGATCTGGAACTGGTTCACGAACTGGCGCGACGACCACACGCACTACGATGAGGGCTCGTACTGGCCGCTCGCGCACACGACGAAGTACATCAGCAGCTACCCCGTCACGGACGTGACCACCTTCGAGCTCTGGCGGCCGGATCACATGGCGACGAACTACGTCCAGTTCAACAATCCTGGTTCCGGACAGACGGACCTGCATATCTTCTACGACGGTCCGGCGACGATCAGCATCCCGAATGCCGCCTTCATCAACCGGAGGAACAACTCCGCGCAGACGACGGAGTACGGGGGGATCACGCTGAACCCGTGGGGGAACGGCGAGATCACGTGCAGCGGATGGGACGAGACCGAGTACTTCACGCTCGTTGTGGTGAACAAGACGACCGGTCAGGAGAACATGTTGTTCTCGTTCGACGCGGAGCAGGTCGACACCGGAATCTCTGACGAGACACACGTGTTCGGCCTGAAGCCGGCCAGCCCGAACCCGTTCACCGTGTCGACGTCGATCGCCTACACGGTGCCGACGAGCGGTGGCCTGGTGGAGGTCACGATCTACGACGTGGCCGGTCGCGAGATCAGGCACCTCGTGAACGAGCGGATGCCGGGCGGTGATGGGGTGGCGGTGTGGGACGGCCTGGACAACGGAGGCCGTCCGGTGGCGTCCGGCGTCTACTTCGCGAGGCTCGACGTCGACGGCCTGACGGCGAGCGGCAAGCTCATGATGCTGAAGTAGCACCGCGGGACCATGCGAGACCAATCGAGGGGCGGCGTTCCGATGCCGCCCCTTCGCTTTGGTGCCGCGGGTTGCCCTGCGCCCTGGACCGCCGCGCCGGGGCTCCTTGCTCACCCCGGCGACTGTGGTATGATGGGGCACCATGGAGGTCCACCAGTGAGCACCAAGCTCCGAAGCGAGGTCGAGTGGGCCAGGAAGGTCCGCTCCGGCTTCCGGTACATGGCCACGGTGCACAGCCAGGTCGGGTCCCTCGTGTACAAGGCGCTCAAGATCCGGGACGGCTACTCGTCGCGTTCGCTCCGCCTCAGGCACTGGGACACGACGGGCGGCCAGGTCGTCCTCACCAACGACGCCTACAAGGCGGTGGTGCCGGTCTACGATTTCGGGTTCATCCACAACCTGTATCACATGGTGGATGGTGACGCGGAGACCTGCGTCCTCGCCGCCTGGTACCTCGCGGCGCACGAGTGGGGGCACTACTACCTCGCCAAGGCCGACAAGCGCAACCAGGAACGGGACGCGGACGCGTTCGTCGTGCGGGTCATGAAGCGCGTCGGCTTCGACGACGAGGAGGCCGAGGGCTCCGAGGACAGCTATTGGAAGGTCTTCAACGCGGACAAGAGGAAGAAGGCGACGGGGAGGAAGGCGGCCGCCAGAAGGTAGGATCGTTCCTCCCGCTCCGCCTCGATCCACACGGATGGCAGCACCGAAGGGCACCGACGAACACGCGAAGCGCCTGCGCGCGGGCTTCCTGAGGCGCAGGTGGAGGCGCCACGCGCGCCGGTTCCGAGCCATCGGAGACGACGAACCCATGCCGATGTCCCACAAGGATCTCTGGACGAAGATCAAGCGCGACACGAAGGGGAAGACCCCCTCCGAGGAGCTCGCCATTCTCGAGCGCTACCTGTCGGACTGGCCGGAGTACAAGGGACCCTACCAGGAGATGCGCAAGAAGTTCGAGAGGCGGATCGAGGAGCTCCGGAAGATCGAGAAGGTGCTGAGCTCCGGGGCGCGCTCACACGATCCCTTCTCGGTGAAGAAGCGGGGCCTGGCCGAGGTCGCGCTCGTGGGTCTTCCGAACTCGGGCAAGTCGACGCTCTTCCGCGCTCTCACCGGCGCCGACGCCGAGGTCGCGGACTACCCGTACACGACGCTCGTCCCGAACGTCGGGATGCTCAACCTCGGGGGCTTCTCGTTCGAGGTCGTCGACCTGCCGGCGGTGCCCGACCGGTCGCTCGACACCCTGCCGTTCGCGGCCGGTCTCAAGGAGGCCGTCCTGAACGCCCACCTCCTCTGCCTCGTGGTCGATCTTCTCGGGGACGCCGAGTCCCAGCTTCAGGCGATCGCCGACCGTCTGGCCGAGATCGGCACCGGCGCGTCGTTCTCGCCCGGAGGGGAAGGGGAGGGGGCGAAGGGTGCGATCGTCGTCGGGTCGAGGCGGGACTTGACGGGCGAGGACGATCTCGCGGCGCTCGAGCAGCTCATTCCTGGAGCGGCCGTGTTCGGCCACCCGCTCGTCGGGTCCGATGCGCACGCGGTCGGCGAGGCGCTCTGCCGGTTCCTCGGCCGGATCGTCGTCCTGGCGCGCGATCCCAAGGCGCCCAAGGACCCCATCGCCTACGCGGTCCTCGACGGCGCGACCGTGCACGATCTCGCGGAGCAGATCCACAAGGAGCTGGCGGCGGGAGCGAGGAAGGGAAAGGTGTGGGGGCCGTCGGCGAAGTTCCCCGGTCAGGAGGTCGGACTCGATCATCGGCTCGAGCCGGGGGACACCGTCGAGATTCTCACCAGGTAGGCTTCAGGGAACAGGCTTCACAGAACACACCCGACGTGGCGGGCGCACCCGGAGGGCGTCGGCGCGTCCGCAGCAAAGCGGCGCGCGACGGCGGTCATCTGGAGAGGTGCTCTCCCTCGATCACGTAGAGCTTCCCCATCCTCGGGGCGTCGGGTCTGCCGTACGCTTCGGGCGCACCGATCACGAGGTCGGGCATCCGGCCCCCGGCGACGTCGGCCACGAGGAGCGACCCGCCCAGGTGGTCTCCCTTCTCGGCGCCGATGATCGTGATGTCGGCGGTATCGGGCCCGCCGGACTTCGCCTGAACGACCGACTCCAGACTTCCACGGTAGACGTAGACCTCGCCGCACGCCTCGCGCGATCCGTCGGGCGAGCCGGCGTACTGGGCGGCGATGAGGATGTCGGCGGACGCGTCGCTGTTGATGTCGGCCAGGAGCACCGGCAGTCCGAACAGGCTCCACCGCTTGCGGCCGTGAAACTCGGTGACGTCGCCGCCGGCCAGGTCGAGCACCTCGCCGAGCCCGTCCGCTCCGCCGAAGAGTACGAAGACCTCACCCGACGCTTCCACCTCTATCCCGTCGCGGCGCGACGCGTAGGCGGAGACGAGCAGGTCGTCCACGCCGTCCACGTCGATGTCGCCCGTTTGGATCGATCTCCCAAGACAGGAGTAGCCGATCGGCCCCAGGAGCGTCGACGTCGCCGCGTCGGGCAGGGCGAGCGTCACGTCAGGCACGACACGCTCGGCGGGAACGACGTAGACGGCGCCCGCGTCGGTCCGATCGTCACCGGAGCCGTCGGCGTGGGGCGCGCCGACGATGAGCTCGAGCCTGCCGTCTCCGTCGATGTCGCCCGCGGCGAGTCCGCGCAGCGCGTCTCCGGAACGGCCTCCTTCGATCGCGGTCCACCGCGAACTCGGGACCGCCGCGGCGGCGGAAGTCGTGTCGGCCGGCTCCCCGTCGGTCTCTTCGCCCTGGCTTCCGAACCGGAACACGATCACTTTGCCCACCGACCATTCCTCGCCGAGTCCCGCGCGGAACGCGGAGGCGAGAAGCTCGTTCGTCCCGTCGCCGTCGATGTCGCGGATCAGGAGCGACGAGCCGAGGCGCTGGCCGCTCGCCTCTCCGGCGAGCACCGGGGCCGTAGATCTCCTGACGTCCGACGCCCACCGGCTCGGATCGCCGCCCGCGAGGACGTAGATCCTGCCCGCGGCGATTCGGCCTCCGTCGTCGGCGCCCGGCGCGCCGATGACGAGATCGTCGACGCCGTCGCCCGTGAGGTCGCCCACGGCGAGCGTCGTGCCGAACCCCGCACGGTCGGTCACGCCCTCGAGCGAGATCGTGGCGACGTCGGCGGCGGCCCGCTCGGACGTGAGTCTCGCGATGGCGTCGCGCTCGATGAGGTAGACCACGCCCGGGCGAGCCGTTCCCTCGCCGATCCGCGCGCCGGGGGCCGAGACTGCCAGCTCGATCTCCCCGTCGGCGTCGAAATCGCCCGCTGCCGTGCTGTACCCGAACTGGTCCTCGGCGTGGACGCCGAGGAACGCGGGGATACTCTCTTCATCGAGATCGATGAAGATCTGTGCCTGGCACGGGGCTGTCGGGGCGAGCGCGAGAAGCGCGGCGAGAGCCGCGGCGATGGGCGCGGTGAGAAACGCACAGGCTGCGCGTGATTTCGGTGGCATCGTGTCGAGTTCTCCTGATCCGGTGGTGGGTAGGACGCCCGGTGGGGGAGCGCCCTTCACCGGCGAGTATGCCGCCCCGACCGACGCAGCGTCAAGGGGGGAAGGCCGCGCCTTCTTGACACGGACGGGCGGGACCGATAGATTCCGCTGGAGTGAAGGAGGCGACAGCATCGTGAGAGGAACGTGCCACATGCTCATCGTCGCCGCCGCGCTGGGCGCGGCGGCGATGTCTGCCGGGGCGGACGGCGAACCCCCGGACGGCCCCCACCGTGATACGTCACGGGCCTCCGTGCCGCTCGAGGAGATCCTCGCTCGCTTCAACGCGAGGATCGAGCAGACCAGGGACGCCGTCGATACCCTGCGTGTCAGCCAGGAGATGATCGAGCCGCAGGAGGACGGCACGCTCAGGAAGGCGAGCGCGATCCTCGTGTACGGTCGCAGCAGGGGGATGGTCCGGGAGGAGATCAGCTCCGAGCTCTCGCACCCCGCCGGGAACTACACGCTCGCGAGCCTCATCGGGCCGAGGCTCGAGCCATCCGAGTACGTGATCGAGCTCACGGGCAGGGAGGAGATGGAGGGGCACGACTGCTACCGCGTGGCCGTCACGGCCATCGAACGCGACAGGCACCACATCGACGGGACCGTGTGGATTTCGACGACGGGCTTCGCGCCCGTGCGCATCGTGGGAGAGGTCTCGGACCCCCCGTTTCCGCTCGTGATGATCAAGCTCGACAAGTCGTTCGAGTTGCGAGAGGGGGGGCTCTGGCTGCTTCGTCGACACACCGGTGAGGTCGAGGTCAGCCTGATGGTTGCGAAGAAGACGGGCCTCCGCCACATCTTCTATGATGATTACGTGTTCAGCAGCGGGATGGTGGTCGACACCTTGTCGGAATAGGGTGTTGACAGAGTGCCGCGTCCTGTTGTACCCGTATCAGAAGCGCGATGACGAACGTCTGTCCGCGTGGAGCTGGTGCAATGCGGCTGACCAGCGCCGGTGGTGCCTCGCCTGAGGCCAGCGGTCGGTCTCGACGACGATCTCACGCCGGCAGCGGAAGGGGAGGATGGGATCCCGCCCGAGTCTACCGGGACCCGACCTCCCCGTCCGTGTCTCTGGCGACCGCGCAGGACCACATCCTTGATATGCCCAGCAAACAGTGATATCATGGGCGTGTTGCCCCGACTCTGTGTCGGGGATCGAACCGGCGCGGACCGGGCGGTCCGTCGCCGGGGTGGCGTTCTTCTCTGAATCAAGGAGGAAGGGACAATGCGTGTTCTCTGCCTCTTCACAGCACTCGCGATCCTGCTGCTCGCGGTGGCGCCCGCGTGCGCAGACTCGGTCTCCCTCGTGTGGCAGACCCCGTCGTACGCCGACCACGTCAGATGTCTCGGCGTCATCGAGGACATGGACGGTGACCTCGCGCACGACGTGCTCGTCGAGATCGATCACACGAACGATCCGACGGGCCATTTCAAGCTCCTGAGCGGCGCCGACGGCGGCCAGATCTGGGGCGTCTCGCCTCCCGGAGGCCTCAGCAACGGATGCGGGTACGGCGACATGTGCGTCAACACGTCTCCCGACCTCAACGGCGACGCGCTCCAGGAAGCTCTCCTAGGAACCTCCTGGGGAGGCCGGAGCGCCTACACGGTCCTCGCCGATGAGAACGGCGCCGTTCTGTGGTGCTTCGACACCTACCTCGACGACCCCCCGTCGGGGTGGATCTACAGCATCGACTGGATCCAGGATGTCACCGGGGACGCGGTGCCCGAGATCATCTTCGGCTGCGGGAGCGACAACAACAGAGCGTACTGCATCGACGGCGTGACGCGCGACATCGTGTGGAAGTTCCCGGCGCCCGACGCCGTCTACCAGGTCGCACGAATCGGTGACGTCAACGGGAACGGTACGGACGATGTCCTTCTGGCGACGGGCGACAACTCCGACTCTGCCTTCTGCATCGACGGCGGGAGCAGCGGCATCGCCACCCCGATCTGGGAGTACGACACCGGTTACTCCTGCTTCTCGATCTGCTCGATCGGGGACGTCGACGGCGATCTGATCGACGATGCCGTCATCGGCACGTGGAGCAGCGGCAACAGCGTCATCTGCGTGAGCGGCGCGGACGGCAGCTTCATCTGGAACCGCCCGCTCGACTACATCATGCGCGTCGTTCCGACCGACGACCTCGACGACGACGGCTGGGGGGACATTCTCGTCGCGTCGTGGGACAACGCCGTCATCTGTCTGAGCGGCCGCACCGGCGAGATCCACTGGAGCGTGCCGACAGGCACGACGAACGGGGGAGACGTCTGGACGATCTGGCCGATGAAGGACGTCGACAATGACGGGTACGATGACGTGATCGCGGGCTCATTCGACCTCAAGGCCTACTGCGTGAGCGGGCACACCGGCGATCTCCTGTGGACCTACACCGTGGGCAATCGTGTCTACTCCGTACGGAGCGTCGCCGACGTCAACGGCGACGGCGTGGCGGAGGCCCTGGTCGGGACGCAGTACCAGGGGGGCACCGGGGGCATCGTCTTCTGTCTCGATGCCGACGGCGACGGTACGTGGGTTCCGCCTGTCGAGGACGTGACGTGCGCCGTTGCGGGCGAGGCGGTCGTCGTGAGGTGGAACATCGAGCCGGCGATCGACCTCCTGGGTTACAACGTCTACCGGATGGCGATCGGCGATCCGATTCCCACGCGGCTCGACACGTACGACTCCGTTCCCGAGGCGCTCGCTGCGAGGGCAGGCATCGGGTCGAGGGACGCGTTCGCGAAGCTCAACGCCGAGCTTCTCGATGGGAGCGAGTACGTCGACGAGAGCGTGGTCGACGGCACGCGGTACGCCTACATGATCGGAGCGGTCACGGACGAGGGCGAGATGTACGCAGGGCCGGTCGAGATCCTCGCCGACCTCAGGACGGCCGCTCTCTGGCTCGCGCCCCCGAGGCCGAACCCCTGCGCGGGGTCCTCGACGATCGAGTTCGCGGCGCCCGCCGGCTCCGAGGTCGTACTGGGCATCTACGACGCGTCGGGTCGATTGGTCCGAAGCCTCGCGTCCGAGGCGCCGTCCGGCGGTCCGGGCTCCGTCGTCTGGGACGGGCTCACCAACGACGGCACACCGGTCGCCTCGGGCGTCTACCTCGTGCGCGTGGAGGCCGGCGGCGAGACCGCGAGCCGGAAGGTCGTGGTCTTGAGGTAGGCCGGATGGCCGGACCGCGAGGGAGCGGGGCCCGGCGGACGAGAGTCGAGCAACCGGACACGAGGACCCGGCCACGAACAGCCGAGACGCAACGAACCGGCCGCCCACTGTGGGCGGCCGGTCCTTTCTTCCGTCGTCTTCGCCCGTCGTTTCGCCGCGGCGCGCTAGCGATAGAGCCCCTTGATGGCGGTCCAGGAGAAGTCCTCAACCGGGTTCCCTCCGCAGTCGCCCATCATCTGGTCCACGCCGATGCTGCCGTGCCACCACACGCAGTATGCCACGATGCCGGGGGTGGACTCGCAGTCGTACATGAAGGGACCGTGTACCGGGTGCTGCGAGAGCGTGATGGCGCCCGTACCCGAGACGTACTGGAACTGCGCGCAGCCGACCACGACCGGGAAGTCGTCCCTGCACGGGGTGGTGACGTAGTAACCCGACGTCCAGTCTCCCGTGACGGCGAATCCCGGCTCCGGAATGAAGCCCATCGGGACGATGTCAAGGCCCGGCGTGTTCCCCATCCGGAACGCGACCGTCGTGAAGCCGAAGTAGCCCTGGTCCATGAGCTCCACCCAGACGTAGGCGCACATGACCGCGCCCGGAGCCGGCGGCGGTATCTCCGGCATTATGTCGTCGGGATCGAAACTGACGTAGATCGCGTCGTAGGCCACGGGATTGGCCGACGCGACGGCGGCGAGAACGAAGAGCGCAACGACAACGATAGCGGTACGCGTCATCGGGCCACCTCCTTCCGTTGCTGGGCGAGTGTCGTCTCCTGCCCCTCACCTTCATTATACCGCGGCCGCCGCCCGTCGTCCAGTCGGGAGTCGGGGTTCAGAGGGGGCGTCGCCCGGGTTCGAAACGGCAACAGCGCCGGAGGCCGCAAGCACGCTCACCGTGGGCCGGTTGACAGGTCCCCGGCCGGGAGATAGAATCGCTCCGGTTCATTACGGGAGACCGGAAGTGGCACTTGAGTGGCAAGATCGACCGCGCCGCGGCTGCTGCGGGGCGGCTTCTTGCCACCCGGACGTTTCGAGGCGGGGCGAGTTCCCCGGCGAGCCATGGGAAGCCTGAAGAGCCTCCTCAAGCACTTCGCCAAGTACAAGTGGGCCGTCGTCGTGGGCGTCATCTCGCTCCTCGTCGTCGACGGGATGCAGCTCATCATCCCGCGGATCATCAAGCGGGCCGTCGACGATCTCACGACGGGTGGGATCGTGCGAGACGATCTCGTGAACTACGGCCTCCTTATTGCGGCGCTCGCCGTCGGCATCGCCGGCCTCCGGTTCTTCTGGCGCTTCCTGATCATCGGGACCTCCCGCCACATCGAGGAGGACCTCAGGAACGACATCTTCAGCCACCTTCAGAAGCTCTCCGCCCGCTACTTCGCCATGACCAAGACGGGCGACCTGATGGCCCACGCGACGAACGACCTGAACGCCGTCCGGATGGCCTCGGGCATCGGCATCGTCGCGGCGACCGACGCGCTCATCCTCGGGCTGGCGACGATCGGCTTCATGCTCGCCTTGAACGTCAAGCTGACCCTCATGGCGCTCGTGCCGATGCCGTTCATCGCGATCTTCACGATGCGGGCCGGCCGGCTCCTTCACCAGCGCTTCGAGGTGGTGCAGGAGACGTTCGCCGACCTGACGGAGCGCGTTCGGGAGAGCATCTCCGGCATCCGCGTGGTCAAGGCGTACGCGCAGGAGGACTACGAGCTCGGCCGCCTCGCGGACGTGGGCCAGGACTACGTCAAGAAGAACATCCAGCTCATCAGGATCTGGGGGGCGTTCTTCCCGTTCATTATGATGCTCTCGAGCATGAGCGTGGTTATCATCCTCTTCTTCGGTGGTCGCCAGGTCATGCTCGGCACGATCACGACCGGCGATCTCGTCGCGTTCACGAGCTACCTGGGTATCCTCACCTGGCCGATGATCGCGATGGGGTGGGTGGTCAACGTCATGCAGCGGGGCGCCGCGTCGATGGGGAGGATCAACAAGATCCTCGAGGCGGAACCCGAGATCGCTGACGCGCCCGACGCGAGGGACCTCGCGGAGGTCAGGGGAGAGGTCGAGTTCCGGGACGTGACCTTCCGGTACGAGGAGGAACTCGATCCCGCGCTCGCGGACGTCAACATCCTCGTGCGGCCGGGAGAGGCGCTGGGCATCCTCGGACGGACGGGATCCGGGAAGAGCACGGTCATGAACCTCCTCCTCAGGATCTACGAAGCCACGGAGGGTCAGGTCCTCATCGACGGGCACGACGTGAAGGACCTCACGCTCACGACGCTCCGCCGGGCGATCGGGTACGTGCCACAGGACACCTTCCTGTTCTCCGACACGGTGAGGGAGAACATCCGGTTCGGCGCTCCCGACGCGAGCGACGAGGCGGTCGCCGACGCGGCGCGCATCGCTGGGATCTCCGAGGAGATCGACGCGTTCCCGAAGGGGATGGACACGTTGGTCGGGGAGCGGGGCGTGACCCTCTCCGGAGGCCAGAAGCAGCGCATCGCGATCGCGAGGGCGCTCCTGACGCGTCCCGCGATCGTGGTCCTGGACGACGCGCTCTCCTCGGTTGACACGGCCACGGAGGAGAGGATCCAACAGGAACTCGAGGGAGCCCTCCGAGGACGGACGAGCATCATCGTGTCGCACCGCATCTCGTCGATCAAGCACGCGGACCAGATCGTCGTGCTCGACGAGGGGCGCGTGATCGAGCGCGGCACGCACGAGGAGCTTCTGGTTGTGAAGGGCCTGTACGCGTCGATCTTCGAGCGGCAGCTCCTCGAGGACGAGATGGAAGCATCTGACGGAGCGAGGTGATTCGTTGAGCCACGACTACTCCGACGAGGAAGTGCTGGGTAAGCCGTACGACGCGAGACTCGTGAGGAGGCTCGTCAAGTACGTGAGGCCCTACACGAAGCTGGTGGTGATTGCGGTCATCATCCTGATCTTCGTTGCCGGCTTCGAGCTCGCCCTGCCCTACATCATGCGGCTCGCCATCGACGACTACATCGTGGCGAACGCGCGCGTCGTGGAGGTGGGCCCTGACCCGTCCGGCTTCGCGGGCGAGTTCGTCGCCGAGCACTCCGCCGACCTGATTCCGGTCGACGCACAGGAAGAAGGCGGGGCGACCTACTTCGTCAGCACGAAGCACCTGTCCGGGTACGACCCCAGGGCCGTGGCTCGGGCGACCGACCTCGGGATCGTCGGTGAGACGAACTACTACCTCGCGGACAGGGACGCCATGGCGCGCGCCGGGCTCGACGGGACGCGGTTCGTCTCTGCCGGGGGGAAGGTCGCGATCCCGACCGAGGAGCTCGGCACGATCTCGAAGGAGCAGCTCTGGATCATACGCCAGGATGACTTCCACGGCGTCGGGAGGCTGGCGCTTCTCATCGTTGCCATGCTCGTGCTGACGTTCGTGTTCACGCTTCTGCAGATCAACATGATGGAGATCACGTCCCAGCGCGTGATGTACGACATCAGGATGCAGGTGCTCAAGCACGTCCAGCGCCTGTCGCTCTCGTTCTTCGACAAGAACCCGGTCGGCCGACTCGTGACGAGGGCGACGAACGACGTGGAGGTCCTGCACGAGATGTTCACGTCGATCGTGATCATGCTCCTCCGCGACATCTTCATCCTGGTCGGCGTGATCGTCCTCCTCCTCCGCCTGAACTGGCGGCTCGCCCTCGTGAGCTTCGCAGTCCTCCCGTTCATGGCCTGGGCCACGGCGGTCTTCAGTGTGCGCATCCGGGACGCGTTCCGCGAGGTGCGCGTCAAGATCGCAAGGATCAACGCGTCGCTCCAGGAGAACATCAGCGGGATGAGGGTGACGCAGATCTTCCGCCGCGAGGACGAGAGTTTCGGCAGGTTCGCGAAGATCAACCACGAGAACTTCCTGGCCGCCATGCGCCAGATCAAGGTCTTCGCGGTCTTCATGCCGCTCATGGAACTGGCGAGCTCCGTGGCCATCGGTCTCGTCATCTGGTACGGAGGCGGGAAGGTCATCCAGGCGACGCTCTCGCTCGGCACGCTCGTCGCGTTCCTGTCGTACGTCCAGATGTTCTTCCGGCCGATCCGGAACCTGGCCGAGCAGTACAGCACGATGCAGTCGGCGATGGCGTCGTCCGAGCGGATCTTCCTGCTCCTCGACAACGAGGAGATCATCCCGGAGCCCTCGGAGCCGCGCGTCCCCGACGAAGTGACGGGGAGGATCGTGTTCGAGGACGTGAGCTTCTCCTACGACGGGAGCGAGTACGTGCTTCGGGACGTCTCGTTCGAGGTCGAGCCGGGGGAGACGGTGGCGATCGTCGGCGCGACCGGCGCGGGGAAAACGTCGATCATCAGCCTCCTGGAGAGATTCTACGACATCCAGAAGGGCCGGATCACCCTGGACGGCGTCGACATCCGGGAGCTGCCGAAGCAGTACCTGAGGTCGCACATGGGGCTCGTGATGCAGGACGTCTTCATTTTTGCCGGTGATATCAAGGGGAACATCAGGCTCGGGAACCAGTCGATCGGCGACGGCGAGCTCAGGGAGGTGGCGAAGCACGTCAACGCGGACAGGTTCATCGACCGCCTGCCCAAGGGCTACGACGAGGAGGTTCACGAGCGGGGCGCGACGCTCTCGACGGGACAGCGACAGCTCCTCGCGTTCGCGCGCGCCCTCGCGTTCGACCCGAAGATCCTCATCCTCGACGAGGCGACCTCGAACATCGATACCGAGACGGAGCGGCTCATCCAGGATGCGCTCGTGAGGCTCATGGAGGGAAGGACCTCGATCGTCATCGCGCACAGGCTCTCGACGATCCAGCACGCCGACAAGATCCTCGTGATGCACAAGGGGAAGGTCCGCGAGGTTGGGTCCCATCAGGAGCTCCTGGCCAAGAAGGGCTACTACTACCGGCTCTACGAGCTTCAGTACGCTCAGTAGGTGGTCGAGCCGGACCAGGTGGTCACCGGAATAAGCGACCCCCGCCCCGGATGGGGCGGGGGTCGCTTTCTTGCTGGGTGCTCTGGATGTTCTACTGCGTCTCCTCGGTCCTGCGGGCCGACGGATCGAGCTGCACCCAGGAGCCGTTCAGGTAGCAGTAGATGTGCCGGCTGCCGGAGGCGCCCTTGACGCAGATGTCGCCGTCGCTCGGGCTCGAGGGGAAGTCGGCCACCGGCTCGAGCCTCAGCACGTCGCTGACGTGGAGTTTGCGGGCCGGGCTCGACGTTCCGATGCCAACGTTCCCCGACACGGCGGAGTAGACGTCGTTCCCCGACACCGTCCAGTCGCCGTCGGCCGGATCGGAGGCAGCGATCGTGATGGTGTTCCCGGCGTCGTTCGGGGTGATCGTGACGTTCGATCCCTCGACGAGATCGATCCCGCCGCCGTCGTTCGAGACGCCGTCGAGGCTCGAGACCATGTCCGGCGTGATCATGGCCACGGTGATCGCGTCCGCCTGACCCTCGTTGACAAAGCGCGCATCGTGCGCGCTCCCGTTCTCGTAGGCTGCCGTGAGCTTCAGGGTGTCGGCCGCGACCTCGAGTCCGGCGCCGGTCAGGACGTCGAGCGTCACGTC
>JALGWI010000045.1 GCA_025774245.1 bacterium | reverse complement strand
GCCGCGTAGGCGTCGTCGAACGACGCCCCTCGCGAGCCGAGGAGCCTCAGCGCGTCGGCGACGCACTCCCCCGCGGCCTGTCCGAGCGCGGCCTCCTCCGTCGCGTGGCCGCCCGCTCCTGCTCTTCCGGAGTGACTCCTCCCCGCGCCAGGATGCCTCGACGAGCGCTCCACGACGAAGTAGCTTCCCCCATCGACCCACCACTCGCCATCCTCGTGATCGTACCAGGGGACCGCCGTCTCTCCACGCTCGACCTCGCACCTCCACGCGCGCTCGGCGCCCGGCGGGTCCTGGTCGACGTGCGGCCGCTCCGCGGCGCATCCGGCGAGGACCGCCAGTGACAGTGGGAGCAGGACGACAAGACGGATCGAACGCGGCGCCCGCCCGGGAGACCGCCTCCATCGCTCGCGGCGCTCGTGCATCGTGACCTCCGTCGGCCGTGGGAATTCCGTTCCGGCTATCGATGATCATCCTATCACAGAACGGGCGCACTGGAGGACGCGCCGTCGACGCCGACAGAACGCCCCGCCCGAGGACGCGCCGTCGACGCCCGCGCCGAGGGCGCGGGAGGGCCCAGAGGGAACGTCAGAGGGGCGGTGAGACGAGCCGCAACAAGGACGCAGCCGGCGGGGGCAGTCGCCGGCTGCGGTCTCGGATCATCACCTGAAACGGTGTCAGCCCTGCAGGTACGTCTCGATCTGGATCGCCAGGTTGTTCGTGTCGATCGGCTTCGTGATGTACCCGCGGCACCCGGCCTTCGCGAGCGCCTCGAGGTCGCCGGGCATGTCCCGCGTCGTGAGCGCCACGACCGGGATGTCCTTGGTCTCGTCGTTCTCGACGAGCAGCTTCGTGGCCTCAAGGCCACTCATGCCGTGGAGATGGACGTCGATGATGACGAGATCGGGGTGCTCGCTCCTCGCCAAGTCAACGGCCGTTGCGCCGTCCGAGGCCTCGAGCACTTCGTAGCCGCTTGCCCGGAGAACGAGCGAAGCCACGGTGCGGTTGTAGTCGTTGTCCTCGACCAGCAGGATCTTCGCGATGGCGCGCCCCCGCTCCCAGTCCTCGCCGTCCGGCTCAGCGAACGCGACGACTGTTTGGTTCCGTCCCTTCTGCTTCGCCTGATAGACGGCCGAGTCGGCCATGCGGAGGAGCGTGGATGCGTCGTTCGCGTGATCGGGATACGAGGCGACACCGCAGCTGACGGTCGGGCTGGGGGCGTCCTCCCCTTTCACGTGCGTCCTCTCCGCGAACGACGTGCGCAGCCTCTCGGCGAGGATGGCGGCCTCGCCACCCGGCGTCTCGGGAAGGATCACCACGAACTCCTCGCTCCCAAAACGCGCCACGATGTCGGGCAGCCTCGTTTCAGAGAGGAGGATGTCCGCGAGGGACTTCAGAATCTCGTCGCCGACCTTGTATCCGTGCGAGGCGTTGATATCGTGGAACCCGTCGATGTCGACCATGACGCACGAGACGTTCCTCGCGTACCTGCGAGCTCTTTCGATCTCCTTCACGAGGCGCTCGTCGAGGTAGCGCCGGTTGTAGAGCTTGGTCAACCGGTCGCGGTCGCTGGGTCCCTCCTGCTCGTTGTCATCCTCGGCGACCCTGAGCATCGCTTTCACCCTTGCCAGAAACTGCAGGCCCTCAAGCGGCTGGATCATGAAGTCGACGTTGCACCCCGGGTGCTCAGACGCGTCGGCTCCCTCCTCGTTCTTGTCGAGAATCATCAGGACCGGAATCCGGCGCGTCCGCCCGTCCTCCTCGAGGCCGACGGTCACACCGTGGCGTCGAAGGACCTCGTGCGGTACGTTCAACACGATGAGCGAGGGCCCCTCCCGTGAGCCCGTCGAGACGATCTCCGCGGCGTCGCTGCAGAGCACGGATTCGTATCCGGCGCGCGTCAGCCAATCGACGATCTCCTTCTCTTCCCGAGGGCCCGAGGTGCCAACGAGGATCTTCCTCCGGGCCGCTTCGATGCTCGCTCGTGCCATGTCCGCTCCCCTTGTAGGACGACGTCACCCACGTTCCTGCTTCGGAGCCACGTGGGCGCTCGCGTTCCTTCTCGAAACGGCGTCGTGCTCACCCCTACCGGTGGCAGGTGACACGGCGCCGGTCTCCCGCGGCCGCAGGGCCCGGGAGCCGGGCCGAGAACCCTAGCTCTCGGCGTTAGTCCTGCAAGGTGTGTGCCACGAAGTGGGCCTCTTCGGGAGGATGCCGGGTCCTCTGGGACCGACGGACGGGACCACAGGACGCCCCAGGACGGGGCCTTGAGAGGGGTCCCGGCCCGTCCGGGAGAGAAGCTCCCGGTGTCGCGAGAGGCCCCGACCGACGCCGGGGGAGCGGACGCCGTGCGGCATTCCGCTCCCCCGTGTTCGCAGATTGCGGGCGATCGCCCGGTCGGGACGCGAGTCCCTACGGACGGGTCGGCGTGATCATCGCCCTTCTGTTCTGCCGACGCTGGGCCTCGGAGTCGTTCGGCACGAGCGGATCCGCCTCGCCCATGGCCACCGTCACGACCCTGGCCGGGTCGACGCCCTGGGCAATCAGGTACTCCTTGACCGCCGCGGCTCTCCGGTCGGACAGGCCCGTGTTGTAGGTGTCGGTTCCGAGGTCGCACGCGTGACCGTCGACCTCGACGACGATCTCCTCGTCGGCCTGCATCATCTTCGTGAGCTGCACGAGCTTCAGCTGCTCGGACTTGCCGAGCGCGGCGCTGTTCAGATCGAAGAGCACCATGACCGCCACCAGCTCGGCCTTCGGCTTCGGACAGCCGTTCGCGTCGACCTCGACGCCCGCGGCCGTGTTCGGGCACTTGTCCATGGCGTCGCCCACGCCGTCACCGTCGTTGTCCGGATCGGGGCAGCCGTCGTCGTCCTCGAAGCCGTCGAAGTCCTCGGCCTTCCTCACGCAGGCGTCCTCATCGTCGGGGATGCCATCACCGTCGGTATCGATGTCCGGACAGCCGTCCTCGTCCTCGTCGCCGTCGAAGTCCTCGGCGTCGTTCGGGCACTTGTCGTCGACGTCGAGAATCCCGTCGCCGTCGTTGTCCGGATCCGGACAGCCGTCGTCATCCTCGAAGCCGTCGAAGTCCTCGGGATCCTTCCAGCACTTGTCCTGCTTGCCGAGGATGCCGTCCCCGTCGCAGTCACCGGCGCCGAAGTAGTACATCAGGCCCAGGGATCCCTCGAGGACGTAGTTGTTCGCGTCGACGTAATCGGCACCGTACATCGCGCTCCATCCGACGTTGTCGACCGAGCTGCTGAGAAGATAGCGGAACTTCCCGCCGAGCTGGAAGGCGATGTTGTTGGTGGCGAACATCTCGACACCGGCGCCGACGACCGCGGTGAAGCTCGTTCCGTGGAGATCCTGGACCTTACCCTCGTCGTCGTAGCCCTCCGCCACGTCACCCTCGCTGATGACGGTGCCGCGCCAGTCCTCTGTCTCCCAGAAGCTGAAACCGAATCCGCCGCCGAGATACGGCGTGAAGCGCTGCTCGGGCATGAATCTCCAGACCAGCGAGAGCTCGGCGTGGTTCCAGAGGGTCCGGAAGTCGTCCGCCTCGCCCCAGCTCGAGAACCGCGAGCTGGTCGGATCGTCCGCGCTGTTGGTCTGGCCGTGGCGGTAGTCGAACGCGATCCACATCGTTTCCGTGAGCGGCTTCGATACCTGGATGCCGGCGATCAGACCGGTGTCCTCGTAATCGTTGTCGCCGCCACCGGGCTGCATCGCGCCTACGGTGATACCGATGCCAAGATCGACGCTCGCGATGGCCGCGTGCAGGATCGAGGCCGCGAGAAGCACCGCCGCGATGGACAGCAGGACGGTACGGAACATGTCACACCTCCTCCAAGAGAGACTCCCTTTGCCACCATGTCTGTTGTCGAACGCCGGGAAGTGTATATCACAGCCGCGATCTCTGCAAGGGCAGGTTTGCGGGGTGAGCCGGCCGTTCGTCGCCCCGCCCGTCGTGGAGCCGCATCCGGCTGGGAAGCCCCAAGGCGCAGGGCTTGCGCGTGTTCGGGGCCTGTGTCAGAATCGGGATTCGAGACCCTCTCGACACCGAACGCAAGCCACCGGCCACGGGCCGAGCGGAGGCAGACCATGCTGCTCAAGGACGTCGCCGCGCTCACACCGATCGACGCAGGCGACCATTCGGAACTTCGTGAGATCCTCCATCCCGAACGCGACGACGTCGCGCTGCGTTACAGCCTGGCTCTCGCCATCCTGAGGCCGGGCGAGAGGTCGCTCAGGCACCGGCTCGGCTCGTCCGAGGTCTACTACGTCCTCTACGGCACGGGCGTCATGCACGTCGGCGACGAGGCCGAGACGCTCCACACCGGGCACACGGTCTACATCCCACCGAACTCGGTGCAGTGGTTCGAGAACACGGGCGCCACCGATCTCGCCTTCCTGTGTCTGGTCGATCCGGCGTGGAGGGAGGAGGACGAGGAGGTCCTCGAGTAAGCCGCTCGCCCCGCGGCGTGCGATCTCCCGCGGAGCTCGGTCCCCCACGGCGTGCGATCTCCCGCGGGGCGCGATCTCCTGCGGAGCTTGGTCCCACCCGCTGTCCCCCACGGCGCTTCGACCTTGACTGATACTCACGCGCGTGCGACCCTCACGTCGTTCCCAGGAGGCCCACTCGTACACACGTACCGAAGAGGAAGCGGTCCCACCCGAAGGAGGTCCTCATGCCCACGGAGAAGAGGCAGATCCGGCTCGATGTCGACGAGCTTCCGAAGCGCTGGTACAACATCATCCCCGATCTCCCCGAGCCTCTCCCTCCGCCGCAGGATCCGGAGGAGGGTCCCTCTCGGGTCGAGCAGCTGCCGAACCTCCTGATCAGGACCTGCCTCGGCCAGGAGATGTCGGCCGACCGGTGGATCGACATTCCGGACGGCCTCCGCGAGCTCTACCTACAGGCGGGACGGCCGAGGCCGCTCTTCCGCGCACGGGCGCTCGAGAAGGCGCTCGGCACACCGGCGAGGATGTACTACAAATCCGAGTTCTACAGCCCCACGGGAAGCCACAAGGTCAACACCGCGCTCGCACAGGCCTACTTCGCTCGCGAAGAGGGGTACGAGCGGTTGGCCACGGAGACGGGCGCAGGCCAGTGGGGCACGGCCCTCTCCTACGCGGCGTCGCTCGTCGGTCTCGAGTGCACGGTCTACTGGGTCCGCGCCGTCTACTGCTGGAAATCGGCACGTCTGAACTTCATGAAGATGTTCGGCGCCGACGTCCACGCGTCCCCGAGCGACAGGACCGACTGCGGGCGGGAGCTCTACGAGAAGGACCAGAACCACCCGGGCTCGCTCGGCATCGCGATCTCGGAGGGGCTCGAGGACGCGCGGCGCGACCCGAAGGCCGCGTACTGCCTCGGGTCGGTTCTGAACCACGTGCTCCTTCACCAGACGATCATCGGCCTCGAGACGCAGAAGCAGTTTGAGAAGGCCGGCGACTACCCGGATCTCGTGATCTCGTGCCTGGGCGGCGGGAGCAACTTCGGAGGCTTCGCCCTCCCGTTCGTCGGCGACGTGCTGACGAAGGGGAAGAAGATCCAGTTCATCGCCGCGCAGAGCGACGCTGCTCCGAACCTCCAGGGCGAGTACCGCTACGACCACGCCGACCACGCGGAGATCACGCCGCTCTTGAAGATGTACACGCTCGGCCACCAGGCCTCGCTCACGCCGATCAAGGGAGACGGGCTCAGGTACCACGGCTGCTCGCCGATCATCAGTCTCCTCCGGAACCTGGGCTACATCGACACGATCGCCTATCCGTCCGACGAGAAGCACGTCTTCGGGCGGGCGCTCACGTTCCTCAGGACCGAGGGCTTCCTGCCCGCGCCCGAGTCCGCGTACAGCATAGCCTGCGCGATCGACGAGGCGCTGAAGTGCAAGGAGGAAGGCGTTGAGAAGGTCATCGCCTTCAACGTCAGCGGACACGGGTTCATGGACATGGAGGGCTACACCGAGGTCTTAGGGCTCGAATCGGAGACGATGCAGAAGGCGGCGGCGAGGAAGTAGCGCCCGCGGCTCGCGGGGCGTCGCGCTGATGGCGCCGGCGCTGCGTGGCTGGGACATCGGAGAACGAAACGGCGGACGGGGATCGCTCCCCGTCCGCCTCGTTTCGAAGGGCGCCGCGCACCCGGCGCCGCGTCGCTCGCAGATCTGTTCTCGCCAGGCTCCCGTCACGCTCCCGCCTGGCGCGTCTACCGGAGAAGCACCATGCGACGGCTCTCCGTGAAGGGCCCGGCCTGGATGCGGTAGAAGTAGACGCCCGACGCCGCGGGGTGCCCCGCGTCATCGCGCCCGTCCCAACGCGCCTGGTGCGGTCCCGCGGTCTGCGCCTCCGAATCCACGAGCGTCCGAACGAGCCGCCCCGCCACATCGTAGACGTGCAGTCCCACGACCGCACGCTCGCGCAGCGCGTACCGGACGACCGTGCTCGGGCCGAACGGGTTCGGGCTGTTGGCGTAGAGCCGGTAGTCCCACCGCTCGCTCTCAGCCACTGAGCTTCCCGACTCAGTGACGACGATGCGCTGGTCCGCCGGGACGACCGTGGAGACGTCGACGGTCCCGGACGGCCACCGCACGATCAGGCTGTCCACGACCGTCGTCGACCCGAGCCCGAACTCGGCGGTCAGCGAGTCCTGCGATTCGAACCCGGAACCGCCGGACACCTCGCGGATCTGCGACTGCCCGCCGACGACCACGCGCACGCGCGCGCCGATTCCCGACCGGTTCGAGTCGCCGCCGACAAGATCGACGTGGAGCCAGTGGTTCGCCGAGCCCACCTCGTTCCGGAGGAGCTTGTTGCCCGGACTCCCGTCGTGCATCACGTAGATGTCCAGGTCGCCGTCGCCGTCGTAGTCCGCGCTCGCCTGGCCGCGGGTGGAATAGACATCGGCGATCGGACCCCAGCTCGCGTCGATGAAAACGCCGCCTCCGTCGTTGCGCATGAAGACCCCATCCCGAAGGGAGGTGGCCGCGAAGTAGAGGTCGAGGTCGCCGTCGTTGTCGTAGTCGAGCCACGACGGGCTCCCGCCCGTGACGCGCGTGATGGGACCGAACGCGAGGGACACGAAGGTCCCGCCGTCGTTCCTGAGCACCTTGGTGTACTCCCAGCCGGACACGACGAGGTCGAGGTCGCCGTCGTTGTCGTAGTCGCCCCACGCCACCCCCGACGCGTCGTTCCCGAGCGCCCCGCTCGTCACGTTCGTGAATCCCGACACCCCGTCGTTCCGGAAGAGCTTGCTCCCGCCGCTGACGTTCGCGAGGTAGAGATCGAGGTCGCCGTCGCCGTCGTAGTCGCCCCAGGCGCTCGCGGTTCCGCTCCCGCCGTCGCCCAGTGGACCCGTGCCGGTGGCGTCGGTGAACGTCGCGCCGCTCTCGTTGTGGAGGAGCTTGTTCGCGCTGGCGTAGTTCACCAGGTAGAGATCGACGAAGCCGTCGTTGTCGTAGTCGCCCCAGACGGCGTCGTGGCCGTTTCCCCCGTCCCCCGCGGCGCCTGCGGGCGCGATGGTGAAGACCCCGGCGCCCTCGTTCTGGAACAGACGGTTGCCGGAGCCGTAGTTCACAAGATAGAGATCGACGTCGCCGTCGTTGTCGTAGTCGGCCCAGGCGGCGCTCTCGCCGTAGGCGTCGTTGTTGATCGGAGAGCTCGACACATCGGTGAAGCTCCCGCCGCCGTCGTTCCGAAAGAGCTTGTTCGCGCCGTAGTTGTTGACGACGTAGAGGTCCTGGTCGCCGTCGCCGTCGTAGTCTCCCCACGCGACGCCGTGCCCGTTCCCGTTGTCGTTCAGGGGCGCGGTGGTCGCGTCGTACCACTCGGGGTTCCCAAGGACGTGGAACGCCTTCTGGAGATCCGGCCGCGGGCCGATCCACCCGGTCGACGGGTTGACCTGCGGGGTGCCGCTCATCCCGAGAACGCTGCGCATCGCATGCGCGCTGGGCGTGGTGTAGGTGACGTTCGTCCGCCACCAGCTCGCGCAGCACGCCACGGCGCCCGCCACGACCGGTCCCGCGGACGAGGTGCCGTCGAAGGTGTTCGTGTACTCGAGATCCTCGCCCTCGAGGTCGTAGAGGTCGCCGTACCCCGTCGTCACCACGTCCTCTCCCCAGCCCTGGAGATCACACCGCGCGCCGTAGCTCGAGAACGACAACTTCTCCAGGTCGCCCTCGCTCCAGGTTCCCCCGGGGTAGGCCCCGCCGGCGCCCACGATGAACGCCCCCGAGTCGCCCCCGAAGACCCAGTTCAGCCCGTCCATGTCGATCGACCCGTTCCCGGCACACTCGATCACGTAGTAGCCATTGTACGCCGCGGTCGCGATCGCGGCGTAGACGACGTTGTAGGACTGGTTGGGGTAGGTGTCGGTCCACCACTCGATCGGGACGAACCCGCCGCTTCCGGTGAGGTCCCACTGCTGTTCCAGAAGCAGGACGTCGCCGGGGTACATGTGCGCGAGCGCCGTGGCGATCGCCCCCGAGACGTTCCAGGACGGCGACGCTCCGTAGAAGGTGCCGCACGTTTTGAGGGTTGCGCCGTGGCTGACGCCGGTCGTGCCCCAGGAGTTGTCGTCGGACGAGAGCACCCCGATGACCGCGGTGCCGTGCCGCGTGTCGTCCTCGGGGTCGGCGACGTTCGTGTTGACCTGCGAACCCGACGCCTGGCTCACGTCCTCGTGGTCGTAGTTCCAGCTGTACTCGAGGTCCATGACGACAATACCGGTCCCGTCGCCACCGGGTTGCGTCCAGGCGTAGTCGGCGTTGATCCCCGTCGGCGTCGAGCTCGCCGGACGGAGGTGGCCCTGGGACGGCACGTAGTTCGGCGGGGTCGGAAGCGCCATCGGCCTGGGCACGGGGCGCGCCGACATGACACCGGGAAGGCCCTCGAGATCCCGGGAGAGCGCCCAGATGTCCTGACCCTCCGGGATCCGGAGGCGGTAGATGTTGTTCAGGTTGTAGAGCGGCTTCCGCGCGTTGGCCTCACCGTTGGCCCGAAGCTCATCCAGCTTCCACTCGGGAACATCACACATCCGTTCCCACTCGAACCAGCCGAGCGACTGGAGCCGGGGCTCGACGCCCAGAAGCGCGTCCCCATCGAAATCGACCAGGCCGCCGCCACGCAGACGCACCTCCGATCCCCACGCGAACATCACCTCGATCAGATCCTCCTCGCACGCGTACGGCTGCCCGGTCCGCGGCGCAGCCAGACAGATCGCGTCGCTCCCCGCGCCGAGCGCGACGAGCAGGCCGAGAAGGAGAACCGCTGCACGATGGGTGGCGGTGTACATCGCCGACCTCCTTCGGAGGGAATGCACTACGGCCAAGGGGGGAACTCGTCCGGTACGTCCGGCCAAACGGCTCCGGGCGGGCTTCGCCGGTGAGCGACGTCACCATTATACCACGTGCGGCTGGTTTTCCGGAGGAAGATCGGCCACCCGGATGCATTACGGGGTTCGTTCCTCGAGCGCCCGGCCGCTCGCCGTGCGGAGTGGGGCCTATTTCAGGACGACCATGCGACGGGTCACGGTTCTACCGCCCGCCTCGAGCCGGTAGAAGTAGACGCCCGCGGCGACGCTCGCGCCCGTGTCGTCCCGGCCCTCCCAGCGAACCTCGTGGCGTCCCGCGGCCCTGGGCTCCCCGTCGACGAGCGAGCGTACCTTCCTGCCCGCGACGCTGTAGACCGCGAGATGCACTCGTGCTGCCGACGGCAGCTCGTAGCGGATGCGGGTCTCACGGGCGAACGGGTTCGGGGCGTTCCCCGAGAGCGCGAAGCTCCACCGGTCGTCGTCGCCGATCGAGGTCCCGGTCTCGGTTATGAGAACGAACTGGTTCGCGACGAGATTCGTGATGACGTCGGTGTTCCCCGACGGCCAGCTCACGATGATGCTGTCGACGAGCGTCTCGGACCCGAGCCCGAACTCGGCCGTGAGCGAGTCCTGCGACCGCATGCCCGATCCGCCCGAGACCTCGCGGATCTGCGAGCCGCGTCCCGTGACGACGCGCACGCGCGCGCCGATCGCTGCCTTGTTCGAGTCGGTCCCCACCAGGTTCACGTGGATCCACGTGTTCTCATACCCGAGGAGGTTCCGGAAGAGCTTGGCGTAGTCGAACGTCCCCACGTTCGCGACGTAGATGTCGAGATCGCCGTCGTTGTCGTAGTCGCCGAAGGCGGTCCCGAGGCTGTAGGACGACGCGTCGCCGAGCGGTCCCGTCGTGTCGTCGACGAACGTCCCGCCCCCGTCGTTCCGGAGGAGCTGATTGCAGCAGTAGCCCGTGGTGACGTAGAGATCGAGGTCGCCGTCGTTGTCGTAGTCGCCCCAGGTGCACCCGAAGTCGTACCCGCCGCCCACGAGGGGTCCGCTCGTCCCGTCGGTGAAGCTCCCGCCCCCGTCGTTCCGGAAGAGCTTGTTGTCCTGTCCGTTGTTCACGAGGTAGATGTCGAGGTCGCCGTCGTTGTCGTAGTCGCCCCACGCGACGCCCACACCCTCGTCCGCATTGCCCAACGGGGCCGTCGTCGCGTCGACGAAGGTCCCGCCCCCGTCGTTCCGGAAGAGCTTGTTCGTGGCGCTGTAGTAGTTCGCGATGTAGAGGTCTAGGTCGCCGTCGTTGTCGTAGTCGCCCCACGCGCAGCCGCCCGTCGAGCTCGAGTCGTTCACGGGCGCGCTCGACGCGTCGGCGAACGTCCCTCCGCCCTCGTTCCGGAAGAGCTTGTTTGGCCCGTCGTAGTTCGTGACGTAGAGGTCGACGTCGCCGTCGTTGTCGTAGTCGCCCCACGCGCACGAGTCGCCGTACCCCGTGTCGCCCAAAGGCCCGCTCGTCGCGTCGGCGAACGTTCCGCCCCCGTCGTTTCGGAGAAGCTTGTTCGCCTCGCCGTAATTCACGACGTAGAGGTCGAGATCGCCGTCGTTGTCGTAGTCGCCCCACGCCACACCGTTCGCGGAGTTCGCGTCGTTCAGGGGCGTCGTCGTGGCGTCTGCGAAGAACCCGTTGTCGTTCCGGTAGAGCCTGTTCGCCTGACCGTTGTTCCCAACATAGAGATCGATGTCTCCGTCGTTGTCGTAGTCACCCCACGCCATGCCGTTGCCCCGCCTCCCGTAGTTCCACACAGGATCGTGGCTCGCGTCGGCCCACTCGAGCTCTTGCTGGACCAGGAGGGAGTCGGCCGCGCGGATGTTCGGACGCGGGCCGATGTTGCCGTAGACCGCGAGGTTCTGAGGCGTGCCGGTCGTCATGAGCGTGCTGCGGAGCAGGTAGGGGGTCAGGGCGAAGGGGTCCCTGCCGAGCCCCTCCTTCCAGTAGCCGGCGCAACAGGCGACCGCGCCCGCCACGACCGGAGAGGCGCTCGACGTGCCGTTGAAGGAGTCGGCGTACGCGTAGTTGTCGCCGTCGTCGTCGTAGAGCGTGCCGTACCCCGTCGTGACGACGAGCTCACCCCAGCCCTGGAGGTTGAACCGGACCCCGTAGCTCGAGAAGGAGAGGCGCTGAAGATCCGCGTCGGGCCCCAGGTCTGCGCCGCCGGCGCCGACGATGATCGCCCCCGAGTCGCCGAACCAGTTCATGCCGTCCGTGTTGATGCCGCCGTTGCCGCCGGCCTCGACCACGTGAATGCCGTTCGTGACGGCGTTCTCGATGGCGATGTAGACCGCGTTCTGGAACTGGTCGCTCGGGGAATAGCTTTGCCACCACTCGATCGGGACGTAGGCGCCCGCGCTGTTGTAGTCCCACTGCTGCTCGAGGACGATGACATCGCCGGCGTCGAGGCTGTCGATCGCGACGGCCATCGCGCCCGCCACGTTCCACTCGGGGGTGGGGGTCCCGTAGTAGGTCCCCGCCGTCCGGAGGTCCGCCTCGTGGCAGATCCCGGTCGTTCCCACGCCGTCGTCGTCGGAGACCATCACGCCGACGACGGCCGTGCCGTGATTCTCGTCGCTGAACGGATCGGCCGTGTTGGCGATGAGCTGGGACCCCGGGAGCTTCGTGAGGTCGAGGTGGTCCTCGTTCCAGCTGTACTCGAGGTCGCAGACCGTGACGCCGCCGCCGGCGCCGCCCGTCAGGGTCCACGAGTACTCTGCGTTGATCCCGGTCGGCGTGTCGCTCGCCGGGTCGAGATAGCCCTGGAGGTGCTCGTAGTCGTCAGGGACCGGCGGCCGCATCGGTCTCGGCACCGGGCGCGCCGCGATCACGCCGGGGAGCGCTTCGATCCCGCGGCCGACCTCCCAGACATCGTGTCCCCCCGGGATCCGAAGGCGGTAGATGTTGTTCATGTTGTAGACCGGCTTGCCCGCGTTCGCCTCGCCCCGAGCCTGGATCGCGTCGAGCCGCTCCTCGGGCACGTCACAGATCCGTCGCCACTCGTGCCACTCGAGACCCGAGAGAGCTTCGTCGACGCCGGCGAGGGCGTCGGTGGCCAGATCGACGAGGCCGCGATCGCGGAGCCGGACCTCTGACGCTTGTGCGAACACGACCTCGATGAGATCGTCCTCGCATTCGTAGGGCCCACTGATATCGATGCCGCCGTGGAGGAGCGTGCCGGGAAGAAGCAGAGCCACGATGCAGACGAGCCGAGCAAACGGCCGGTGGTAGGCGCGTGACACCATCGTCCGCCTCCCTTCGTTCTATATAGAGAGGAGCGTTCCGTTCGCAGGGGATCGGGGCGCGGGCGCTTGGGTCGTGCTCCGCGCCGCGTTCTTGGCCAGCGTAAGTGCCTAGCCAGACCCATTGTACACCCTAAGAGGCCCCAGGTCCAGAAAATTCCCGGGCGCGGCTCGGGAATGGTGCTGGGGTGGGCCTCTCGACGGGCCGACCAGAGGAAGGCGAAACGGGGCGCCGGTGTCGTCGGCGCCCCGTGGGTCGTCACGGGTGCGAGCTGGGATCGATGGGGGGCGGTGCGTGTCGGAGACAATGGTTGCCGGCGCGCCGGGATCGGCGGGCGCCACTAATGCGCCCGGACCATCTCCTTCACCTTCATCAGGCGCGTCGCGGTCTCGCGCTCGAGCTCCGACAGACGATCCGAGATGAACCGGATCGTCTCCTCGAGGCTCGGCACGAGGATGTGCTCGAGCGCGTTCACGCGTCGCCGGGTCTTCTCGAGCTCGGCCGCGAGGAGCTGGACGCCCTTCTCCTGCTCCGCGAGCGTCATGAGCTTCGGGATGACCGCGGCGTAGAGCTCGAGCGCCCGGTCGAGCTCGGCCGTCGTCTCGTGAAAGCCGTAGCCGAACTCGGCGTCCGCCGGGAACTCGACCGTGAACTTGGGGACCTTGAGGTTCATGACCTGCTCGCGGTCCGCGTGGAGCTCGACCACGCGTTGAGAGAATGCGAGGGCCGCCTCCATCGCGCTTCCGTCCATCTCGAACCGCGCCGACACGAACGCGCGGTAGGCGACGGCCAGCTCCGCCTCGACCTCCTCGCGCAGGGCCCTCGCCCGGTGGACGAGGCCCAGGAAGCGGCGCATCAGCTCCTCCTGCTTGTCCTTAAGGAGCTTGTGCCCGCGCTTCGCGAGGACCAAGCGGCGCTTGAGCCTCAAGAGCTGCATTCGGTTCGGGTTGGCGCGAAGCCTCATGTCGTCTCCGTGTGGACGCTTCCGCGCCCTCGTGCGAGCTCGCCCGCGCTACTCGGCCGCGGCTTCGGCGGGCTTCTTCTTCAGGTACTTCTCGATCTGCGCCGGCTTCACCCTCTTGAGCTCGGAGACCGGGACGATCTCGAGAAGCTCCCAACCGAGGGTCAACGTCTCCTCGATCGTGCGGTTCTCGTCGATCGACTGCCGCACGTAGCGATCCTCGAAGAGGTCGGCGAACTTGAAGAACGCCTTGTCCTCAGGCGACAGCGCGGCCTCGCCGAGGATGACGGCGAGCTCCTGCGCCTCCTTGCCGCGCGCGTAGGCGGCGAAGAGCTGGTTCGCGAGATTCGCGTGATCCTCGCGGGTCCGTCCCTCGCCGATCCCCTTGTCCCTCAGACGCGAGAGGGACGGCAGGACGTTGATCGGCGGGTAGATGCCCTTCCTGTGCAGGGCGCGGTCGAGGATGATCTGCCCCTCCGTGATGTAGCCGGTGAGGTCGGGGATCGGATGGGTCTTGTCGTCCTCGGGCATCGAGAGCACCGGAATCTGCGTGATCGAGCCCTTCTTCCCGATGATCCGCCCCGCGCGCTCGTAGAGCGTCGAGAGATCGGTGTAGAGGTAGCCCGGGTATCCACGTCTTCCGGGGACCTCCTTCCGCGCGGCCGAGATCTCCCGGAGCGCCTCGCAGTAGTTCGTCATGTCGGTGAGAATGATGAGGACGTGCATCCCGACGTCGTACGCGAGGTACTCGGCCGCCGTGAGCGCCATCCTCGGCGTCGCGATCCTCTCGATCGCCGGGTCGTTCGCGAGGTTCATGAAGAGCACGGCGCGGTCGATCGAGCCGGTCCGCCGGAAGTCGGAGATGAAGTAGTCCGCCTCCTCGAACGTGATGCCCATCGCGGCGAAGACGACCGCGAACTCCTCCGCAGCGCCGAGCACCGTGGCCTGCCGGGCGATCTGCGCCGCGAGCTCCGCGTGCGGAAGGCCGAACCCGCTGAAGATCGGGAGCTTCTGCCCTCGCACGAGCGTGTTCAGGCCGTCGATCGAGGAGATTCCCGTCTGGATGAACTCGTTCGGGTAGTCGCGGGCCGTCGGGTTCAGCGGCGCGCTCGAGACGTCGCGCTTCACCTCGGGGATGATCTGCGGCCCGCCGTCCTTCGGGCGGCCGAGGCCGTCGAAGACGCGGCCGAGCATGTCGCGGGACAGGCCGAGCGTGAGGCCCCTTCCCAGAAAGCGGACCCGGGCGCTCTCGACGGAGACGCCAGACGCGCCCTCGAAGAGCTGAACGAGCGCGGTGTCCTCGTTGACCTCGAGCACCCTTCCCTGCCGCACCTCACCGTTCGGCAGCTCTACCTCCGCCAGCTCCTCGTACTTGACGCCCGACACGCCTCCGACCAGGATGAGCGGTCCCGCGATCTCCTGGACGGTCATGTATTCCTTGACCATCGTACGCTCCCTCTGTGTCGCTCGTCCGACTGGTTATGATCGTGCTCTCTGGGTTCGGGACCGGACCCGCCCACCGCGCAAGTGGTCCCGCCTCCCGCGCTACACCGCGACCCGCACCGCCTCCCGCGCTACGCCACTTCAGCGGCCCCGACCTTCTTCTCGATCAGTCCTCGGATCTCGCTCTCGATCCTGCCGCCGATCGCGTCGATTTCGTCGATCTCGGACTCCGGGACGTACCGCGAACGAGAGATCTCCTCGTTGACGGGGAGGGCGAACAGCTCCTCCGCCTGGATTCCCTGCTCGACGGCGTCGTTGGCGTGGCGGTTGAAGGCCATGATGTTCCTGAGCATCTTGTACTGCTTCGGGAACGACGTGTAGGTGTCGACCTCGTCGAAGGCGTTCTGATGGAGAAAGTCCTCCCGGATCGCCTTTGACGTCCCGAGGATGAGACGGTCGCGGTTCGAAAGGGCGTCGACGCCGACGAGCCGCGCGATCTCCTTGAGCTCGGCCTCCTGCTGGAGGGTCCTCATCGCCTCGGCGCGCATCGCCTCCCAATCCTCGGAGACCTCCGTGCGGAAGTACCCCTGCAGGCTCTCGTGGTAGAGCGAATAGCTCGTCAGCCAGTTGATCGCCGGGAAGTGGCGCTCATATGCGAGCCAGTCCTCGAGCGACCAGAAGACCTTCACGACCTTGAGCGTCGCCTGCACGACGGGATCGGAGAGATCGCCGCCGGGAGGCGAGACCGCGCCGATCGCGGAGAGCGCGCCGATCCTCCTCTCGCTCCCCGAACAGACGACTCGTCCCGCGCGCTCGTAGAATTGCGCGGCGCGCGCCGGGAGGTACGCGGGATAGCCTTCCTCGCCGGGCATCTCCTCGAGACGGCCTGACATCTCGCGGAGCGCCTCGGCCCAGCGGGACGTCGAGTCGGCCATGAGCGCGACCGAGTAACCCATGTCGCGGAAGTACTCGGCGATCGTGATGCCGGTGTAGATCGACGCCTCGCGCGCGGCGACCGGCATGTTCGAGGTGTTCGCGACGAGCACCGTCCGCTTCATGAGAGGCTCGCCCGACCGCGGGTCGGTCAACTCGGGGAACTCCATGAGCACGTCGGTCATCTCGTTGCCGCGCTCGCCGCAACCGATGAAGATGACGATCTCGGCGTCGGCCCACTTCGCGAGCTGATGCTGGATGACGGTCTTGCCGGCGCCGAACGGACCGGGCACGCACGCGGTTCCGCCTTTGCCGATCGGGAAGAACGCGTCGATGACGCGCTGGCCGGTGACGAGCGGCTCATCGGGCGTGAGCCTCTCCTTGTAGGGACGCGGCTGCCGGACCGGCCACTTGTGCATGAGCCTGAGGTCGTGCTTCGTGTCGCCGTCCGTGAGCTCGCCGATCGTGTCCTCGACCGTGAACGAGCCGCTCTCGAGCTTCGTGATCTTCCCTTTGAGTCCGGGCGGAACGAGGATGCGCTGTTCGACCAGCGTCGTTTCCCGCACGGTTCCCAGAACGTCGCCGCCCGCCACTTCGTCCCCCACCTTCGCCGTGGCGACGAAGTCCCACTTCTTCTCGCGGCTCAAGCCCGGCACGTGGATTCCGCGCGTGATGCGGTCGCCGACCTTGTCCCTGATCGTGTCGAGAGGCCGCTGGATCCCGTCGTAGATCGACTCGATGAGCCCCGGGCCCAGCTCGACGGAGAGCGGCCCGCCCAGCGATTCCACCGGCTCGCCCGGTCCCAGACCGCCCGTCTCCTCGTAGACCTGGATCGACGCGAGATCGCCCTTGACCTCGATGATCTCGCCGATGAGCCTCTTCTCGCTGACGAGGACGACGTCGAACATCCTCGCCTCGCGCATCCCGTCAGCCACGACGAGCGGTCCCGACACCTTCCGGATGGACCCTCGAACTCTCTCTTCAGCCATTCTCGTTCTCCTGCCGCCGTCGCCGGAGTTGCGACCCGGTCCCGCGGCCGCGACTAGCCCTTCGTCGTGTCTGTCAGGATGTCAGCCCCGACCGCCGCCGAGACGGCCCCGTGGATCTCGGTCGCGGCGAGACCCCTCGACCCGGTGACGTTCGGGAGGACCGTCACCGTCGGAAGTGGTGCGTCACGGTACTCGGCAATCTGTTCCGCGCACGCCTCGTAGACGTTCTCGGTCACGAAGATGATCGAGTGATCCGCCCGGACGGCCGCCGCGAACGCGCGGCGCGCCCCCTCGACGTCCGCGACCGGGATCGCGGCGATCCCGAACGCGCGGAATCCCCACACCGAGTCCCTGTCGCCGATGAACGCGATCTTAGACATGCGTCGACCTCAACCGCGCCTCGAGCTCGCTCCGGGGAACGCCCGAGAGCTTCGCGATGACCGCGGCCCTGATGAGCTTGATCTCAATCCGGCGGTAGAGAATGAAAGCCACGAGGGGCTCGATGCCGTACGCGATCGTGCGCGCGGACTCGACCGCCGCAAGAAGCAGATTGTCGCACGCGAGCTCGAGCGCGAACCCGCGGTCCCGCGACCAGTCGCGGAAGACGGGCGTGAGCGCGCCGTAGCGTCCGTACTCGAGCGCGCGGGCGAACGCGTCGATGCCCTCCCCGAGAAGCCCCTCGAACAACGAGAGGTCGAGCGTGCCGCCCCCGAGGAACGCCTCGGCGAGATCGGTCCGATCGCTCTCGGTCTCCTTCATCCTGATGAACGTCTTGATGTTCTCGAGGTCGATCTCGACGCGGAAGTAGTCCTCGAGGAAGTCGCTCCGATGGGCGCGCGCCACGTCGAGCGAGTGCCGCCAGAGCGCGGAATCGAGGGCGGCGTCGATCGACGCGATCGTGCCGCGGTCGCGGAAGATCTCCTCGGCCGTCCGTGCGGCCTCGGCGAGAAACGCGGGCAGCATCGCGTAGTCGCGCTCCTGGACCCACTTCTCGAGCGACGCCGTGTCGATCGTTCCCAAACCTCTTGCCACGCCGACCTCGGTCGGCTCGAGCTTGAGAACGGCCGCCTTCAAGAGGGACTTCAGATTCCTCACGTCCCAGCGGAGGCGGAAGAGATCGATCAGCTCGGGTTCGGGCGAGATCTCGGAGACCTCCGCGAGCGTCTGCCCGAGCGCCGCGACGAGCCCGGGCTCGATGTCCTCGGGCCGCCCGACCTCGGCGATGGCCTCCTGGTACGCCGAATCGGAGAGCGTCTTCAGGGCGCCGTCGG
>JALGWI010000016.1 GCA_025774245.1 bacterium | reverse complement strand
TCGACGCCGATGGCGTCAACGAGTGGCTGCAGGTACCCCTTGGCGTTGTCCTCGCCGTACGCAGACAGCTGGTCGCCGATGTCCGTGGCCGCCGCCGGAGAGGCCGCCAGGAACAGCAACAGCACACACGACGTCAGCAGCATGAGCCGCACTGGCACGCGCATGGAACCCTCCCTTCCTCAAGGTGTAAGAATCTCCATCTTGAGAGTCAGTCGCAGGCTACCGTGCTGCCACATACGTGTCAAGTACCATTGACGGGTGGTCGGCACCCCGGCGCGGCAACGCCTCCAAGAAGTCGCTTGACAAGGTCTGAACGATTGGATAGCGTTTGCGGAGCGAGCCGAAACTCTTTCAGTAGAATACGTTACGTGCCGGTCTGGCAGTGCCGTCCCTGCCGGTCGCGGGTCGTGCACGGGTCTGTCCCGTTGCGCTGCGCCACGGAGCGTGGACGCCCGCTCAGATCATGGAGGGGTCATGCGGACGATCGCGTTGGTGAACCAGAAGGGGGGCTGCGGGAAGACCACGACCGCAGTGAACCTCGCTTCCTGCATCGCCGATTCGGGCAAGAGGGTGCTGCTGTTGGACTGCGATCCGCAGTCGCACGCCTCGATCGGTCTGGGGATCGACACGGACGAGCTCGAACGATCCACGTACGACGTGCTCATGGATCCTGTCGTGCAGATCAGGGACGTGGTGCACACGGTGACCGACCGGCTCGACGTCGCGCCCTCCAGCGTGATCCTCTCGGCCGTGGAACAGCAGCTCTCCGGCCAGCCGGATCGCGAGAATCGGCTCAGGCGGAAGATCGCAGCCGCGAGCGACGACTACGACTACGTGTTCATCGACTGTCCGCCGAGCGTGGGGCTCCTCACCTTCAACGCGCTCGTGGCGTGCGACGAAGCCTTCGTGGTGCTCGAGCCCTCGTACTTCTCGCTCCACGGCGCCCTCAAGATCGTGGAGACCATCGGCCTGGTCCGGGATCAACTGGGGATGCGGAAGCGCACGAAGGTCGTCCTTACAATGTTCGACCGGAGGACGCGGTTCGCGAAGGAGTTCCTGCGCGAGGCGCAGACCCGCTTCGGCCGCGAGATGTTCGACACCGTCATCCGTCACACGGTCCGGTTCCGGGAGGCCGCGAACTGGGGCGTGTCGATCTCGCACTACGCCAAGAGCTGCGGCGGCGCGCGCGACTACAAGGACCTGTCGAGGGAAGTCATCGCCGACGAGGAGCGCCTTGCCGCCGGCGAGTTCGAGCCGGTGGTGGAGGTCCAGGATGTGGGGCTCGAGCCGGGCATGGACGAGTGGATCCTCTCGCAGCCCGGCCCGCACTTCGTCGAGGGGGGCGTCCTGTTCTCCCTCGTCGCTCCCGAGGCCAACGACGTGGAGCTCGTGGGCACCTTCAACGACTGGAAGCGCGAGGACGGGGTCAGGCTCACCAGGAGCGACAACGGTGTCTGGCACACCACGGTCGACATCGGTCCCGGCAGGCATCTCTACAAGTTCGTGATCGACGGGATCTGGGTTCCGGATCCCGCCAACGAGAACAGAGCAGCCCCGAACGAGGACTGCATCGTCGAGGTCTACCGCCGCGATTGATTGCGGCCGCGGGTCTCGACCATGAACAGCTACAGACACTGACTTCTTCGGACCATGCAACATGAGCGAAGACACCGGCAAGAAGTCTCCGAAGACGCTCGCGGATGTCTCCCACCTCTTCTTCTCCGGGGGTGAAGAGCAGCCGCACGCCCCGACGGCAGGGCCCGAGTCGTCGTCCTCGCACGAGGGCGGCACGGGCACACCCCTTCTGACTGATCCCAGCGAAGACTCGGGACGTTGGCACCGGACGACGCTCTTCGTCGTCACGGGCGCCGACGGCTCGCCCGGCAAATCGACGGTGGCGATCAACCTGGCCCACGCGCTCATGTCGCGGGGCCGGGTCGGGATCGTCGACGCCGATCCGAAGCTCCCGAACGCGCGGTTCTATCTCGGACTCCCGTCCTGGCACTACCTCTCGCCCGTGACGGGCGAGGGAAGGTCGGCGCCGAACACGCTGTCGGACTCGGGGCTCGTGGTCGTGGATCGGGCCGCAGGCGGCGGAGGTCCCGGGAACCTCGTTGGCTCCGGGGGCGTGGCGTACGTGGACATCTCGGGCGGCGGCCGGGTGCCGTTGCACCACCTGGTCTTCGATCTGCCCGTCACCCGGGCGCCGTGGATCGCGCCAGTGGCCGGACGGGTGGGCCTCTACGTGGTGGTCGCGAGAGCGGGACGGGCGGGCTTCGAAGAGACGTACGCCGCCCTCTCGACCCTCAGGACAGGGCTTGGCATCGAGAGGGTCGGGCTCGTTCTCAACATGGTTCGGAGTTTGAGCGACGCCGGTGAGGCGGCCGAGAAGATCGAGACGGCCGCGCGGCGTCTGTTGTCACTGGACGTACGTTTCCTCGGCGGGGTCGTGCTTCAGCCGCGCCTGGGAAGCGAGCAGAGAGAGCGGGGGGCTATCGTGCGGTCGCGCCCGGATGCGGTGGCCGCGTTGCAGCTCCGAGAGGTGTCGTCAAGAGCGCTCGAGATCGTGGTGGGACAGTGAGTCCCGCGGACTCGGCGCGGGCAATGAGGCGTAGGGGAGGGCGACCATGAAGACGCGCATCGAACGTTCGTCGCTCCCTGATTTGGCGGTGCTCCGGAAGTTACTCGGAGAGCGAGCCGACCAGATCTGCCAGGGAGCGAGGCTCATCGACGCCGATGCCCAGGGGCCGACAGGGATCGATCTGATCATCGCCGACAGCGACGGCAGGCCCGTGTTCGTTGACATCGTACTGGAGAGGCCACTAGAGGTCCCAACGCTCATCTTCGACCATTTGGATTGGTTCGAAAGCAACAAGAGGCTCTTCCTCAAGGCGTACGCGGAGGAGGGCGTCCGGAACACCGGGAGCCCGGCCTTCGTGTTCGTCGCGGCGGGCTTCCCGTCGGGCGTGATGCGGGCCGTGGGCGCGATGGAGGGGATCGACGCCAGACTCGTGCGTGCGGACTACGTCCTCGTGAACGGGACCGGCGAGGTGCTCCTCGAAGACGTCACGCCGGACGGAGGCACGCGGGAGGGCACCGTCGTCGTCCGACCGACCGACGACGCGGACGACGGCTCGCGGACGCCGATCGAGACGAAGCCGGAAGAGACGAGAACGGAAGAGACGGTTGAGTCGGACACCGTCCGCATGCTGCTCGACCTCTTCCGGTCCGGGGTCGACGGGCTCGACAGCCGCATCTCCCAGCTCACCGCCGATGACTCAATCGTCTGTGCGCTCAGGGGACGACCGCTGGCGCGCGTGACGGTCTCCTCCGGCAGCTTCACCGTGTTGCCCGGAGACCAGAGTGAGAATCCGATCGTCGTTTCGGATCGGGTGTCACTGGAGCGGGCGCTGAACGCGGTCGTGTCGCTCTTCGTCAGGGAGGAGGAGCCGTTCCTGGCCGAGGACGAGGACCGGCCGAGCACGGCGAAACTCCGCGACGAGGAGCGCGCGGGATTGGCGGAGATCTGGCGCGGCGGCGCCGCCCCGGGCGACGCCGGTTAGGCCGGCCGGGGCCCGGCCCAGCCATCTCCAGGGCACGAAGAGGCCCGGCGAACCCTCGGGGCCGCCGGGCAACAAAAAGAGGGGCTTTCGCCCCTACATATAGTTAATACCGGGATCCCCCTCGAATTGTGCAACATATTCTTGAGGGGGATCTCCTTTTTCTCTCCCCGGCCTACGTGGGGTGGAGCTCCCCGTGGAGGTCCTTGAAAGCGGCCCGGATCCTGGCCAGTTCGTTGGCCACCGTGCGCCTGGAAATGGCCAGCGCCTCGGCCACTTCGTTTTGCGTGAATCCCTGCGCTATCGCGTAGACGATCTGCTGCTGACGCGGGGTGAGCTGCTCCAGGGTGTCGTTCACCTCGACAGAGAGTGCGAAGGCATCCGGCACGACCTCGATCGGCGTCGTGAGCAGGATGTCGTGCCATTCTGTGGGGATGTACCTCAGGACCTCCGGATCGACGTCCCCGAGCACCCCGTAGAGGACCATCTGGCGGCCCATGTCGCCGTCCGGGCAATCGATCGCCGTCCGGCTCATGAACTTCACCGCCTGCCAGCGCGCGCTCGAGAGGTACCAGCCCTTGGTCTTCCCCTCGGGAGCCCGCCAGACATCGATCCTCATCTCCTGCGCGAGATCCTGTCGGAGCATCTCATCGGGAGTGAGTCTCGCCGCGATACGCGCGATCTCCGGCTCGAGTTCGTACCACTTCTCCATGATTCGTGATCCGTGGGTTCCTTCTGCCGCGCCTCACAACGACAGCCGTTCTCAGAGTCTGTGCTTCCATTGTGTCATGAGGCATCGCTCGTGTCAAGAAGCGGGCCGCGTGCTCGCGTATCCGCGGCCTCTCCGGGCCGAGCAAATGGGTTGACACCCTCTCTCATCGCTCCCTAGAATACTATCACTAACAAGTTTCATGCCCGTTGGAGGTGTTTCGGCTGGGATCTCGAGTGTGTTCATGAACGACTCGCCTCTTCGCAGCGCCGGGTAACCGGGAGGGATGATGAGACGACGGACGTGTGCCGTTCTCGTAATGCTCGTTGTGGCATCGAGCTTGCTGCTCTTCGCCGGGTGCGCCAGTCAGGAGAGTGGGGGGAACATCCCCGACAATCCGGAGCTGATGCAGCGCCAGATCCGCGATCTCGATACCGACATCGCGAACGTCGAGGAGATGCTGAAGGGCGCCCTGGCCGAACGCCAGATCGAAGACGGCGCGGAGCTCCGGAGCAGGATCCAGGGCCTCGAGATGGAGAGGTACCAGCTCCTGTCGCAGAGGGCCGCGCTCGTGGAGAGGTACCGAGAGCTGACAACGCAGGAGAGCCCCTGACGATCGTCTCGCCATTCTGTCCTACTCGATCGCGCACCGTCGGGAACCGGCGCGGCAGTTCCGTGCGCGTGCGGTCCGCGGCCGCCGTCGTCGTCGCGGAGGTGCTCGTGGCTGCCGGCGCGACGTCGCAGGCAGGCGCGGAGATCCTGAGCGACTCGTGGTACGAGTCGACCCTCGGTGCCATGCGCGTCGGCCACGCGCACCGGACGGTCGAGGTTCGCGACGATGAGACCGTTGTCACCGAGGCAGCGTCGCACATGGAGGTCCGCCGGCTCGGAGATCTCGTCCGCATCGAGATGGCGGAGAGGTGGGAGGAGACGGAGTCGGGCGTTCCCGTCGTCTACCGTTCGACGATGGGGATGTCGAACGAGAGCACCGAGATTACGGCTGCGGTGGACGGAGCGACCCTGCGGTTGACCAAGAGCATCGGCGAGGACTCGATCGTCCGCGACGTCGACATCGGTTCCGGACTTCTCTTCCCGCACGCGGTGACGGCGCTGCACGTCGATCGAGGCTTCGAGGCCGGCAGCGAGTACGAGTACTTCTCGTTCGACACCGAGTTCGAGGACGTCGGCCGCTGCCGCGTCCGGGTGGAGGGCGACGAGGAGATCGAGATCCTCGGTGAGGTGAGGAAGCTCCACAGGCTCGTCGTGGCCCTCGATCTCTACGGCGGCATGGAGGTTCTTGAGTGGCGTGACGACCAGGGGCTCATCTGGCGTGAGGAGGTGCCGGCGCTCGGCCTCGTCCAGGAGCTGACGACGAGGGAGACCGCGCTCCGCGAGGCGGAGGCCGGTGACATCGTGACGTCGACGTTCGTCCCGAGCAACGTCGAGTTCCGGCATCCGCGCCGCGTCGAGAGCGCCCTCTACGAACTCTGGCTCGAGCGAGGCGACATCGCCGATCGTGTCGTCGAGGACGCGAGGCAGCGGATCGAGGAGAGGACCGAGCTGGGCGTCCTCCTCAGGGTCGCAAGCGTCGCTCCCGAGCCCGGCACGACGGTGCCGTTTCCGATCGAGGGCGGAGGGATGGCGGAGTACCTCGAGGCGAATCCGGTCCTTTCGGCGGACAGCCCGGGGGTGGCGGCCGCTGCGCTCGCCGCGGTCGGGAAGGAGGGCGGCGACAGCTGGGACGCCTCCCGCGAGATCGGAGCCTGGGTCTACCGGGCGATCGCGGGGAAGGGCATGGGAACGGCGTTCGCGTCCGCGCGGGAGGTTCTGGAGACGAGGGAAGGTGACTGCAGCGAGCACGCCGTGCTGATGGCGGCGATGACGCGCTCGGTCGGCATCCCCTCGAGGGTCGTGGCGGGGCTCGTGTACTCCGACGGTATCTTCGGCTACCACATGTGGACCGAGGTCTGGACCGGAGACGGCTGGCACGCGCTCGATCCGACGATGGGCGGAGGCGCCATCGACGCCACGCACATCAAGCTCACAGCCAGCTCGCTGGCCGGGGGCGTCGTGGGCGAGTTGGCGTTCGGCATCGTCGGCGTCGTCAACCAACTCGGGATACGGGTGATCGAATACAGCGTGGGTGGTGAGACCTTCCGTGCCGCGAGCGTCCAGTCGGCGCCGTGACGGAAGGGTGAGAGCAACCTCAAAACCGACAGGTGAACGAGATGATCAAGACAACGCTTTTCCTGGCGCTCCTCCTGGCCGTCGGGCTCGCGGTCGCCGGGTGCACCGAAGGCGACGACGCGACGCAGACCGAAGCGGAGGTGCGCGAGGAGTACGACGACTGGGTGGAGGAGGACGGAACCTCGGACGCGGCGAGATCACGAGGCGTGGCCGACGAGGGAGACGGCGACGAAGAAGGCGCCGGCCCCACGATCGTCCTCAATGACCTGAGCTACGAGTGGCGACTCGTACCGAAGCGGGGGCTCCACGTCCGCCTCGTCTTCGAGAACCCCGAGAGCGGGTACGAGCGCGCCAGAGGCAGGGTCTTCCTGATCGCGAGCAGGACGCTGGCGACCGGGGACGTGCGCGGGGGCTACCCGTGGAACGCGGAGTTCGACGAGAGCGGTCCCACGGACTACCGCGACGGAACCCACCTGCTCTTCCGGAAAGACCAGGAGGTGCGGGCCTTCATCCCGTACGCTGAGGGGGAGGGGCACTATGATTCGCTGAGGATCCTCGTTTACGACGACGAAGGCAACATGCTGATAGATCGCGTCTACGAGCTCGACATCACCGGAGATCCGACGGGGGTCCGGAGGCCGAAGCCCGATCTGGTGCTCTGAGCGACGTGAGGGAGGGAACCATGTACCGCAAGGAGAAGCCTGGCCACCAGGGGAAGAAGAAGCCGCTCCTCTCCAAGAAGGAGAAGCGTCAGAAGAAGCGAGAGAAGCAGCAGACCAAGAAGACCGGTCTGATCTGAGAAGCCGCTCGATCATCGAACAGCGAGGCCCACGGACGATCCCGTCCGTGGGCCTTCGCGTGGTGCGCCGGTCGGCGGGGAGCAGCGGCCATGGCGCCGCGCTACTCCCAGGTCACCGTGAGGTCGGTGTCCGGCAGGAACTCGGTCCGGGCCATGTAGTAGACGAGGGTGTCGCCCCTGATCTCCTCGCGGTCCGGAACGAACGAGAGTTCGACCTCGCCGAGATCCCGCGGGATCCGGAACTCGAACTCCGCCAGCTCGATCGGCCGGCCCCACTCCTTCGTCGTCGTCACGATGTAAATGGCGTGGCTCCGCTTGATCTCCTGCACGTACTCGACGCGCACGAGCCTCTCCTCGGCGACGTCGAACCTCATCCTCCAGTCGACGCCGTCCGCGGTGTGCGTGAACCCGATCGGCCGGAACGCTCCGTCGCGCTCCTCCCACGCCGCGACCCTGAACGGGTACAGATGAAAGCGATCGACGGGGAAGGGGTAGTGGATTCCGATGTCGAGGGCTCTTCCTGATTCGTTCCGGAAGTAGTAATCGCCGACGACGCGCGTCCGTCCCTCGGACGGCTCCACGGTGACGTACTCCCGGAAGAAGTTCACGGGGGACTGAGCGCGCTCTGCGGACGGTCGCTCCGCGCGTGGCTGCTCGGCGGTTTCGCTCAGGCGTTCCCCGCCTTCCTCCTCCGGGCTTCCGCCCGTGCACGAGAGGAGGCCGAGAGCGAGCAACACCACGCTCGTGACGATCGCCGTGCGCCTCGTCATGCGATCCGCCCGGACAGCGCCGCTACAGGTAGAGGAACGCGGCGAGACGCGTGCCAGTGCCGATCTCGAACGAACCGAAGTACATCCCGAACCCGATCTCTCCGGTGATGCTCAGGTTCCTCATGACGAAGTACTCGCCGCCGAGAACGCCGATGAGTCCGAACCTCGCGTCGCTGGTGTCGGTGTCACCGAACTTGATCGACTGGTGCGAGAGGGTCGCGCGTCCGCCGATGTACGGCTGGAGCTTCTGGTCGACGTTCCAGTGCCGCCTGAGACCGAATCCGATACCGAACGTCGTCTCGTCACGACGGTCGGTGTCGACGACGTTCAGGGCGACGCCCAGCTCGAGGGCGAGCGACTCCCCGAGCCTCGACGTCACGAGGACCGTGGGGGTGCGGTCGGGGAGCAGAACGCCGCCGATGCCCAGCCCCTCGCCGTAGCCCTGCGCGAACAGGGTCGAGGGAAGGACGACGACGCCGATCAAGACGATGAGCGCCAGGATACGGTACTTCATGGTTGTCCTCCTTTGGTCTCAGGGTGGCGACAGCCGCAAATGGCTGTCCCGCCTTCAGTTCACACCACTCGGGCCCGCCCCGGAGGGCAGCGTGCGACATGCTAGCATCGGCCTCCTACGCTGTCAAGAAACGACGGGCGGGCGAGTTGGCGAGGTTTCCACTTGACGCGGCCCCCTCTCCATGTTACGTTTTGATGGAGAATCTGCATGGGTTAAGCCGGGAACCCTGAGGCGGCTGCACCGCGGGAGCGGGCCGTCGAGAGGAGTTGTGCGCATGCCGAACGCAGCAGAAGTCGGACAGCGGTTGAAGTCGGTTCGCAAGGAAGAGGGGATGACCCTGAAGCAGGTCGCCGAGTCGTCGGGCATGTCCCCGACGCACATCTCGGAGATCGAACGCGGCAAGACATCGCCGACGATCGGAGCGCTCAGGAAGATCTCGAAGGCGCTGGGGAAGGAGACCGCGTTCTTCGTGGAGGACAGGCCGCTTCCGCGTGTCTCCGTGATCAAGAAGGAGGACCGTGATGTCGTCCTCGTCGAAGGCGCGGAGGATGCGTTTGTCACCGGAAAGGCGTTGACGAGTGGTATCCCCGCGGGACGCGTGGACGTCATCCAGCTGGACGGCGAGGGCGGCCGCAAGACGATCAAGCATTGCCACGACGGCGAGGAAGCCCTGATCGTTGTGAACGGGCAGGTCACGGTCGCCGTCGGCGGAGACAAGTTTGTGGTCAACTCCGGGGACTGCCTGCACTTCTCGGCAGGAACGGAGCACACGATCCACTTCAGCGGTGACGGCAGGACCAGGGCGCTCCAGGTGCTGGTGTCCCCGGGAGCGATCCGCTGGTAGCACACTGCTGGTGAACTGCTGTCACACAACGGCGACGGGCGCTTCGGTGAACGTCGCTGACGGGGATAGCGAACGGGGCGGCTCTGCCGCCCCGTTCGTCTTTCGTTCGGTGTCTCCGGTGATTGTTCGCGTCGGCAGGGGCTCATGCCCGAGGCGCTTCGTGCGCGCGTGTCCGACGGAAGGCGATCACATCCGGAACCCGAGCGAGAGTCTGAGCGTGTTGTCCAGGAATCCCCAGAGGTACGCCAGGTCGAGCGCGATGTCGGTGCGACCGGCCGTGACGTTCGCTCCCGCGCCGATCGAGAACTCCTCGAGCTCTCCGGGCGAGAGCTCCCACCGGTAGCCTCCCCTGATAGCTGCGACCCGGAAGAGCCTGATCTCGGTTCCGGCAGCGATGAGGTCCCGGCTGGTCTCGTGAAGCCCGGCATCCAGGTCGACCTCGAGGATCACGTTCTCCCGTGGTCTGACCGCAAGGCCGAGCAGAATGTCGCCGGGCACACTCTCCCCGTACGATCCCGCGGCCGAGCTGTCCCAGTTGAGGCTGCTCACGATGTCCCGCCAGACGAGCCCGACGGTCGCGTCGCCCGGCACGGGCACGGTCACGCCCGCGTCGAGACCGAATCCGAGAGCGCTGCCCGTGACCTGGCCCTCGGTGCTCTCGTTGTTGCCGAACGATGCCCAGCGCGTCTTCACCGTGGCGCCCGCCCGGATCCGGCGATCGCGGTCCCACGGGGGAGGACTGAACGTGCGCGCTCCCGCCACCAGGAGCGTCATCTCGGAGAGCACGTCGTCGCCGGAGTAAAGCACGCCGGCGCCGATCGTGTTGCGGTCGCCGAGCCGGTAGAGGCCCGTCGCGGCCGTGTAGGGAACGAGCCCCATGACGTCCGCGTAGTCGACGACCGCTCCCATCGGCTCGCTCGCTCCCGCGAGCCCCGCCGGGTTCCAGTAGATCGACCCCGGCCCCTCGACGCTGGCGGCGACCGCGCCGCCCATGCCCATCTGGGCGGCTCCGATGCCGACGTCGACGAACGCGCCCGGGATCCCCGAGAGGTCCTCCGCTCCCGCGGCTCCCGCGGCGACGAGCACGAACAGGAGCGCGCCGACGATCTGCCGGACCGCGTTCCCGCGCCTGTGTTCCTGCGAGCTTCTCATCATGTCGTCCCTGCCTCGAGTTGGCCCCCCGCGGGACGGGGCCCTGGTCGGGTCCCGCCCGCAGCGCGAGGTACGTTTGCTACTTCACAAGCACGACGGTCGCCAGCGCCGACTGCTTGCCGGTCGAGTCCTTCACTTCGATCTCGATGACGTACCGGCCGTTCCTGGCGGTCGTGAGCGACCTGCCGCTGCCCGAGCCGGTCATCCCGTCCCACTGCACCTCCGAACGTCCCTTCCCCTGCGGCTCGTTCGAGACGATCTCGCGCACGAGCTGCGCCGCCATGTTGTAGACGCGAACGCTCACGAACGGCATCCGCGCGTCGTTGGAGGTGAGCTCGTACGAGATCGTGACCGATCGCAGATCGGGCGAGAACGGGTTCGGCTCGACGCGGATGTCGGAGATCGCGAGCGCCCTGTCCTCGGTCACCGTTACGTACTCGCCCAGCACCTCGACCGCTGCCGCGAGCCCGGCGGGCACCGTCTCGCTGTCGGTCGGCTCCCACTCCAGTTGATCCGCGTTCCAGCGCGCGACTTCGTCCGCCGAGTCGGGCGTCGGAAGCGTCATGATCGGCGGCGACTCGCTCGAGAACTCGAGCGCGTCCGGCTTGAGATGGAAGCTCATGCCGCGGACATGGAATTCCCGCGCGTACCGCTTCACGTCTGGTACCTCCTCGTGGGTCAGCATGATCAACTGCTGTTCCTGAACGGCACCGGGCTCGATCGTGAGCGTCATGCCACACGAATCCGAGAACGTCGCCTGCGTGGTCTCGTCGATGATGGTGAAGACCCCCGACTCGAGCCTCCCGATCACACCGGATTCCGGCTCGCGTGCCGCGATCGTGAGCTCGCCGAAGTAGTCCGGCTCGCACGTGAAGGTCCCCGTCTCGCTGTCGATCGTTCCGGCCATGCGGGGCGAGATCCACCACTCGAGGTCGACGTCGACGAGCCGATCGCCCTGCGCGATCGCGTTGCCCGTGAACGTCGCCTGCATGCCGGTCTGCACGAGTGTCGAGCCCTCGATCTCGATGTGATCGATCATCGCGCGCTCCACGAGGAAGTTCTGATCCGTGACGCTCTCGCCGTCCTCGAGCACGAGCGAGATCTGCGTCGGCGTCGACAGACAACGATCCGCCGAGACGGAGAGCACGTAGGTTCCGGGTCTGACGTCGGTGATCTCGTAGCCGCCCGTCTCGTCCGGCGTCGCCGTCTTGGTGTCACCCGCGTACGCGGTGCTCGTCGCCACGACCTCGATCTCCTCCATCGCGATCCCGAGCCCGATCAGTGTCACGGTCCCCGCGACGCGCGCGAAGTTCCGCGGGAGATTCAGGATGAGATCCGTCGTGCCGATCGCGACGTCCTCGACCGCAGCGAGGAAGTAGCCGTCGAACGTGGCCGAGACGTCGTAATCGCCAAGCGGAACCATGTTCTCGAGGGAGAACGCTCCGTCTGCCTCGGACGCGGTTTCGCCGAAGTGGCCGGCTCCGTCGTTCGCCGTCACGCTGGCTCCCACGAGGGGATCGCCGCTCACGGCGTCGCGCACGTAGCCGGTGATCGTGCCGTCGGCCTGGACCATGGAGAAGTCGATGCCGCTCGACAGCGCCGGGACGTCCTCGAGCGGGTTCGTGGACGCGGAGAAGTAGCCCTCCTTCGAGGCGGAGATGTCGTAGAGCTCCTCCGCATCGAGCCCCAGGAGAACGTAATCGCCGTCCTCGTCGGTCGTGGCGGACGAGACAACAGACTCGTCCAACTTCGCCCTGACCGACGCGCCCTCGATCCCTGCTGCGAGAGGATCGGAGACCCTCCCTGCGATCGTCCCCATGAGCGGGATGAGATCGATATCGAGAAGCTGGTTCTCCAGCTCGCCGAGTTCGACGTTCATCCACCCCGACTTGTAGCCGGAGAGGGTGATCCGGACGTCCGCGACGCCCGGCACGATCTCGTCGACGTCGTACCAGCCGCTCTTCCCGGTGGCGTAGGAGGCCGCCCTACCCTGTGACTCGATCGTGATGACCGCGTTCTCCAGCGCCTCGCCGGTGACCGAGTCGCGAATGGTCCCCTCGAGCGATGCGAAGAGCTCGTTCAGCTGGACGTTCAGTGTGGTGACCTCATCCGGGTTCACCTGAACGGCGGGAATCGTCGCCGTCTCGTATCCCGGGAGGGTGAACCGGACGTCGCTCTGGCCGACCTCGGTCGGGAGCTTGTACCAGCCCGACTTGCCGGTCCTGCCCGTCCTGACCCAGGCGCTGTCTCCCCACGACGAGACGACCAGGACGTCGTCGACGGGATTGCCGCTCCCGTCCGCGACGTCGCCCTCGAGGGAGGCGGTGTACTCCTCGAGCGTCACGTGCTCGGTGAGGAGGCCACCGACGTCGAGCGGCTCAACGGACACGCTCGCGCACCCGTGATCGTCGGCGCGCGCCTCGAGCGTGTACGCCTCCCCGGACGCGACATGGACCCTGTAGGTTCCGTTCGCACTCGAGATCGTTCTGTAGGCCGGTCGGGTCTCTCCCTCGCGGAAGATCAGGATCTCGGCCTGCCGCACGTCGGCACGCCCATCGGTGACGGTGCCCTCGACCGTTGCCCAGGTCGAGATGACCTCAAGGTCGACGCCGCCGGCGGACTGCCCGGGGCCGAGGAGGACGGTCGCGGACTCGGACGCTCCGAGCGGCTCCTTGATCGCCGTCACGGACCACTCGCCCGCGTCGACGGAGAGAGCGTAGCCACCCGCCTGATCGGCCCACGTGGAAACGGCCTGGCCGTTGGTGGCCGCCGTCACCCGGGCGTAGGGAACCTGAGCCCCGTCGTGCGTCACCGCACCCGAGATCGATCCGGCGCCGGGGGTGATCCTGATGGCGAGGCTGTCGATGAGCTGGCCGGGGGCCGTGGCGATGACGAGCGGCTCCTCCGGGAAGTACCCGTTCTTCGTGGCGACGAGCTCGTGGAGCCCCCTCTTGACGGCCAGCGAGAACCAGCCATCGGGACCCGTGAGCACGTCGGCCTCGCCGTCGGTCACGACGGCTCCCTCGACCGGGTCGTTGCCGTCGGTGACGAAGCCCGTGATGAGGCCGTCGCGCGGCTCGATCACGAGCGCGAGGCCCGTGACCGACTCGCCGGCATCGACCGTCACCTGGTGAGCCTGCGACGAGCCGATCCCTTCGACGAACGCCTTGAGGAAGTAGATCGACGCCGACGGTATGAGGGTGAACTGGCCGTAGCTGTCGGTGTATGTCGTCTCCACGGCTCCCGTTGGCGGGATGGCGACGACGAGCGCGCCCGCGTAGTTTTCCTCACCGTCGGTGACCGTGCCTGCGATTGTGGCCGCGACCGGCGAGAGGACGATCGGCGGAGCGAGCGTGACAGCTTCTCCGGCCGGCATCTCGACCTCGCGAGGCGAGCTCGGCTGGAAACCGCTCTTCTCTGCCCAGATCATCCACGGGCCGGGAGCGAGTTCGATCGAGAAGTGCCCGCTCGAAGTTGTGGTAGCGGCGAACGACTCGTTCGGGCCGTCGGCCCAGACGGTCGCTCCCGCGATCGGGCTCCCCGCCGCGTTCAGCACGTTCCCGGTGAGCGTCCCCGGCTCGCCGGTGAGCACGAGGGGCCCTTCGAGGTCGACGGTCTCGTACGAGGCCACGTCGACGAACTGCGACGCCGAGTGGACGTACCCGCCCTTCTTGGCGTAGACCTCCCACGTTCCCGCGCCCAGGTTAACCTGGAAGTTCCCGTTCTGGTCGCTGATCTCCCACACTTCGCCCTGCGGTCCCACGGCGGCCACGTCGGCGTTGAAGACCGGCTGGCCCAGCTCGTCCTCCACGACGCCACGTATCTTGGCCGGTGCTCTGGTCAGCTGGAAGAGAACGCTCGTGTCCTGGCCGGGGCCGATCGTGGCCTCCGCGATGCCCGTCCCGTAGTAGTTCTTCGTCGCGGTGAACAGGTACGTGCCGGGAGGGAGCTTCCGGTCGCACTTCCCCTCGCCGTCTGTCAGCGAGGGGGGGAGGGTGACCCCGCCCGCGAGGTACTCGATGTCGATCTGAACCCACGGGAGCACGTTGCCTTCGCTCGTCTCCGTCGTGATGACGGCGGTGCCGATCGATGTGTCGTACGTGAAGGTGCGAAGATCGGACGGGGCGCCGCGGCCCTGATCGTCGAAGGCGACGACCCGCCATCGGTAGTCGCCGGTGACGAAGACGATGGAGAGGGCGACCTGCAGGTCGACGCCGTTCGTTCCGCCGTCCCAGATCGGGTAGCCCGCGTCGCTCCCGGCGAACTCACGCACGTGGTAGATGTAGAGATGGTAGCCCACGGCGTCCGGCACGGCAGTCCATTCGAAGGTGAGATCGTCGCTCGCGACGAGCGCGCCGTCGGCCGGCGACACCTGGATCGGGCTCGCGACCCCGACCGGCACGCTGATCGTGAAGCCGGCGAGTCCCGCGCCCGCGAGCGAGGTGAGGAGCGGGTGGTTGCCGTAGTTGTTGAGAACGATCCAGTTGTACTCGAGTTGGTTCATGAGCGGTGGACTCGAGCCGTTCGCCTCGGTGAAGTGGCCCGATGGATCCACACTCCCGTACTGGATCGACGTGCCGCTCGTGATGGCCTGCCAGATGATGTTCGCCCCCTGCACGGTGAGGTCACCGTTCGCATCCTCGCCGAGCTCGAGCGGCGCATCGGAGACGACGACGTGGTAGTAGGGCACGCCTCCCACAGGATCCCACTCGAGCAGCGTCGTGGTCTCGTTGATGACCGTGCCGTTTCCGGGTGCGACCGGCGTCGGCGCCTCCGGCGACTCCACGATGAGCACGAATTCCTCAGATGTCTCGATCCTCGTGGAGACCCTCTCGATGACGCAGTAGTAGATCCCCGATGTCATGCCTTCGTCGAGCGGCCTGAAGCTGAGCGACTGCACCCCGGTGGCTGTCGTCGAGTGAGGGTAACTTCCCGGCACCTGGCCGTAGCGCATGTGACAGAGAAGCGGCTCCACCCACGTGACGGTTACGTCCTCTTCCTCTCCGACCAGCTCCTGTGGGTAATCGATCAGCGTGATCCCGGGCTCCGCGCCCACCTCAGCGGGCCAGAGGAAGAGCGTCCCGAGCGCCGCGAGGGCGAAGAGCGTGAGGCGCCGCGAGAGCGCGAGCGCGTGAATGCGCTGCGGGCGTCTCTCTCGCCTCCCGCGTCGACTGTGTCTCGGCATCATGTTCGCTTTCCTTCCGTGGTTCGGATCCCGATCGAGATCCCGATGGGTCTCCCGCTCCCCGCGGCGGTGCCGCGGGACTCAGGTTCTAGAACTCGTAGCTCGCAGAGATCCGGAGCACCTCGGTCGACGCGGAAAGGAGCGTCGAGTCGAGCCTCAGGTGCTCGCCGATGCCGAAACCGAGCCCGACGTTGGCCATCGGGATCATGAGGCTCTCGGGTTCGCCGTCGGACCCGACGATCGTCGTCGCGCGCATGACCCCTCCGCCGAGCGTCAGCGGTCCGAGGTCGAGCTGAGCGCCGATACCGTCGGAGAGATCGACGCCGCCCGTGTCCTCCTCGTACTCGAAGTAGAGGCCGGTCGTGTAGCGCCGGTACTCGAGAGTCGTGACGAACGGCCCGAATCCGAACGTGACCGCCGTTCCGAGATACGAGGGGAACTGGAAGTGAACCGAAGCGTCCTCGATCTTGACCTCGTGCTCGGTGAGCGTCGGCTGCGTGGGGGAGAGGTCGAGGAGCTCGAGGCCGTCTCCGGAGAGCGCCGGGAGCATGTCTTCCACCGTCGTGAGCTGGCCGGACAGCGTCAGCTTCGGCGCACTCACGTACGCGGCGTCGACGACGAACCGCTCGGAGATCTTCCACGACGCCCCGAAGCTCCAGCCGAGGGCGTCGCCCTGGTAGTCGCCGGCCGCCGACATGCCGAGATCGTTCTGCCAGGGATCGCTCGGGTCGTTGAACGAGAACTCCTGGCCGCCGTACCTCACGGTTCCGTCGGCCCGCACCGCGGCCGCGATGCTCGCGGAGCCCGAGTAGCGGGCGAGCGAGGCGCCCACGGCGACCGACGGCGTGACGGACGTTCCCGCGGAGAGCGTGGTGCGCTGGAGCCCGAGCGTCAGGTCGGCGGCCGCGTCGGCCATCGCCCGAAGCTCGATCGTGATCGGCGAGCCGCCTCCATCCTTAACCGTCTTGGCGAACGCCTCGAGCCCCGTGTTGACGAGACTGAAGTCGACCGCCATCGGCTCTTCGATGGCCGCCCCGATGACGACCCGCCCGAGCCTCACGGCGACGATGCCGGCCACGAGCCGGGTCTTCTGACCCGCCGTGGCGTCGACCGACGGGTAGACCGGGTCGAGCGTCGGTGATGCCATGTCCTCGAGGACGTCGTCGACCATATCGGCGGCGGCCTCATCGAGGTCGATGAAGCTTCCGAGCGAAGCATTGATGCCGGGCAGAACGTCAATCAGGACGCCGCCCTTGTCGAGGTAGGCGAGGCCCGCCGGGTTCCCGGTGACCGAGGCGATCTGGGATCGCGTGGTGCTGACCGGGGTGCCGAGCCCGTCGGGGCGGGAGCCGGCTCCATAGAGGAAGCCGAGCGAGAAGTACCCGCTCGCCGAGAACGTTCCGCCGGAGAAATCCTCCAGCGTTGCGCCGTCGTCGGCGACGGCGCTCGAGCAAAGAAGCGCGAGAGCTGCAACAATGAGCAGCACGATCCGGGAGAGATGCCTCATCGGCCACCTCCTGTCGGGTTAACGCATTCCACCGCGGCAGGTTACAGAACGGCAACCCCATGCTGCCTGCACTGCCTAGAGTTGGTTCATGTGTCATGCATGACGCGTGCCACAGAAGGCGCCGGTTAGGTGGGTATTGGTTCAGGAATGCTTCGGCGGCGCAGTCGATCCGCGTGACGGCGCCCCGGGCGCGGTGGTAGCCGGCCGGGAGGGCAGCCGTCGCTCGGCAGCAGTATCCGGAGCGGCCTGTGTTGACACGTTTCGAGGATGGCTGATACGCTCGCCCGGCCCGGGCACAGACGGAGCGGGGGACCAGGTGAGGGAGCGGCAATGAGCGGACGGGATCCGGAGGAGAGAGAGAGGAACGCGCCGGCGTCGCGAGTGCCGACGGCGGGGGCCGCGGCGACGGGGTCGTCCCCGACGGCGGAGTCGTCGTCGGAGCCTCCTCGCGGCGGCATCATCCGCGGCTTCGCTCAGATCGGCGCCGGGACGCTCGTGTCGCGGGTTTCGGGCTTCGCCCGCGAGGTCGTGACCGCCGCGTTCTTCGGGGCCGGGACCTCGATGGACATCTTCGTCGCGGCCTTCACGATCCCGAACCTGCTCTGTCGAACCCTGGGCGAGACCGCCGTCGAGTCGGCGTTCATGCCTCTCTTCAAGGGCATCCACGCGCAGGGCGAGCACCGCCGCGCGTGGCGGCTCGCCACGAACGCGCTCGCGGCACTCGCGATCGTGCTCGTCATCGTGGTGCTCATCGGCATCGCGGCGGCGCCTCTCCTCGTCCGGATCGTCGCGCACGGGTTCACCGGCGAGGTCGCGGACGCGACGATTCGGATGACCCGCCTGATGTTCCCGTTCGGACTCCTGATCGGGCTGGCCGCCCTCATGGGAGCGATCCTCCTCGCGTTCCGTCGCTACCGCGTCTACAGCCTGGCGCCGATCCTCCTGAACGTCGGGATCATCGTGTCGGTCCTGACGCTCTCGGGCAGGCTCGACTACGTGAGCCTGGGCGTCGGCGTCCTCGTCGGCGGCCTCCTCCAGTTTCTCGTGCAGGTCCCGTTCGCCGCGCGTCTGGCGCGCCGCGACGGCGAGCGTCTCTTCCGCGCTCCGTCCGGGTTCCGAGATGCCGATCTGGCGCGCGTCTCCGGGCTCACGGGGCCGGTCGTCCTCGCGGCGGGCATCCAGCGGGTCGGCGTCGTCGTGGACCGGACGATCGCTTCGTTTCTCGTACCCGGGAGCATCTCATCCCTCTACTATTCGTTCCGGCTCGTGCACCTGCCGTACGCCATCCTCGCCCTCGCCGCGGGACGCGCGGTGGCGCCGGTCCTCGCGGAGCACCACGCGCTCGGGCGCCACGCCGAGTTCAGGAGCGCGCTCCTCTCGGGCATCAGGATGAACCTCGTCTCGCTCGTCCCCGTCGTCCTGCTGTCGGTCTGGTACGCGAGGCCGATCGTCGGGATCATCTACCAGCGGGGAGCCTTCGACGAGACCGACCTCGCGATGACGGCGTCCGCCTTCGCGCTCTACGCCGTCGGCCTCGTTGGCATGGGCGGGGTCTTCCTGTTCATCCGGGCCTTCGCCTCCCGTCTCAACACGAAGACGCCGGTGAAGGTGTCGCTCGTGGCGTTCGCTCTGAGCGTCGTGCTCAAGCTGCTCCTGGTGAGAACGCCGCTCGCGCACGCCGGTCTGGCTCTCGCGACCTCGCTGGCAGCGACGGTGCACGCGATCATCCTCTTCGTTATTCTGAACCGGACGGCGCCTGAAGGCGCCGCACTCCGCTCGAGGGACCTCCTGCCGACCGCGGGCAAGGTCGCCCTGGCGAGCGCCGCGCTCCTCGCTGCCGTGTGGGCCGTCGACGGGTGGGCTGGCATACGACTTGCTGACGTTACGTTCGGAAACCGGATCGCGAGGATCGCGCTCGGCGCCGGAGCCGGGGGGGCGGCGTACGTCTTCGCCTCGCTCGCGCTCGGGCTGTCCGAGGTCCGCAGGCTCCTCGGCCGGCGCGGCCGCGGGGGAACGCGACCGCGCGTGTAGTCGCGGCGTGTCGCGCCCGTGTGGGGCGGGACGCGTGACGCGACAGGGGGAACGACATGAGCTCATCGGTGCTGGTCACCGGAGGTGCGGGCTACATCGGCAGCATCACCGTCGAGCGCCTCGCGAACGCGGGTTGCCGCGTCGTCGTCCTCGATGATCTTAGCAAGGGACACCGCGCGGCGGTCGCCGAGGGCGTTCCGCTCGTCGTCGGCAGCGTCGGTGACGTCGAGCTCGTCTCGCGCGTCCTCCGTGAGCACGCCGTCGACTCCGTGATCCACTTCGCCGCGATGAGCCTCGTCGGGGAATCGATGGAGCGGCCCGCGGAGTACTACGACAACAACGTGGTCGCCGGATCGAAGCTCCTCGAGGCCATGGCCGCCGCCGGCGTCGAGAAGATCGTGTTCTCCTCGTCGGCCGGCGTCTACGGCGAGCCGGAGTCGGTCCCGATCCGGGAGTCGCATCCGGCGAAGCCCGTGAACGTCTACGGCGACACGAAGCTCGTCTTCGAGCGGATCCTCGAGTGGCGATCGGAGGCGAGCGGTCTCAGGTACATATCGCTCCGCTACTTCAACGCCGCCGGCGCCTCCGAGAACTTCGGGGAGGACCACCGCCCCGAGTCGCATCTCATTCCGATCGCCCTCCAGGTCGCGGCGGGAACGAGGCCGGAGCTCGTTGTCTTCGGCGACGACTACGACACGCCGGACGGGACCTGCATCCGCGACTACATCGACGTCCGGGACCTCTGCGACGCTCACATCGCCGCGCTCGACGCGCTCGATCGCGGGCAGAAGGGCATCTACAACCTCGGCAACGGGGAAGGCTGGAGCGTGGTGAACGTGATCGACTCCGCGGAGTCGGTGACGGGGAAACAGATCCGCCGGCGCATGGGCGAGAGGCGCGAGGGCGATCCGGCCCGACTCGTCGCGAGCTCGTCTCTGGCGGAGAAGGAGCTCGGGTGGCGACCCGCGCATCCCGAGCTGGGGGACATGATCGAGGCTGCGTGGAAGTGGATGCTGCGCTGCCCCGAGGGTTACCCGGAGTGACCCCGGGACGAGGAGGGAGCCCCGGGGGGAGAGCGGATTGCCGTCGGACCGCGGGTCGCGGTCCGGGCGAGGGCCGGAGCCGGTGTGGGGGCCTTCCCGCTTGACTTGGCCCATCGGCGTTGCTAGACTTCGTGATACCAAGAACGCGCCGCCCTAGCTCAGTTGGTAGAGCAACGGACTGAAAATCCGTGTGTCCGCAGTTCAATTCTGCGGGGCGGCACCATCTTCGCACGAGGGACATCTCGAGAGCTGGTGTAGCTCAGTTGGTAGAGCAACGCATTCGTAATGCGTAGGTCAGCGGTTCGAATCCGCTCACCAGCTCCAGACCTTCCTCGGATCGCAAACGGCCGCCTTCGGGCGGCCGCGGTTCGTTTGGGCTTGGGGTGCGCGTCGCCGCCCCACCCGTCGCGCCCCCGCGCGTCGACGCTCCACCGCGCTCCCCGCCGTTCCCTCTCCACAAGACGCCACGACCTAGGCCCCGCCGATGCATCATAAGAAGTGGAGAGCGGTGCGGGAGAAGCGTGGAGCAGGCGCAGGTGCGGTCCGATTTGCCAAATTGACACACTCTGCTTTCTGTGTTATTATGGTAAATGATCGGAATATGGGGCCGACGACTGCGCGGGCCGCGGGTTCGCCCGGTCGACGGCCGCCCGGCACGGGTTCGATTCGCCGCAGTGCCATGCGACGAGAGACCTGGAAGGGTGATTGCGCGTCGCGAAGACGGCACGCCGTGCTTCGCGGCCGGTTCTCCTGCGGACGTATCCGAAAGAGGGCGTCCGGGAAAGGGGGAGGCAGCATGAGGAAGTGTGTCAGTGCTCTGGTGGCCGCCGCCGTGATCGCCGCGTTTGCATCGACGGCGATGGGCGCCGTCGGCTGGTGCGGGAACATCTGGCCGAACGACGGGATCCCCTACACGTCGATCGACGACGTCGAAGTCTACGTCCAGGTCTGGAAGGAAGGCGTCACCGACCTGCCGGGGCAGGGGGCCGACATCGAGGCGTACATCCATTACCGCTGCACCGGTGATCCCGACTTCATCGTGATCCAGATGGCCTACTTCAGCGACGAGGGCAACAACGATCAGTACAAGGGCGTCATCCCGGCCGGCCACGGCTGCGCCGAGGTCGAGTACTTCGTCCGAGTCGTCGATCTCACCGACGGCGCCGAGTGCTACGGGAACGACCAGGCGGGGAACCCTCCGAATTTCTTCCTGCCGATCACCGAGGTCACCGCGCAGGACGTCACGGTGAGGTTCCACCTCTGCCTCGCGGGCGAGACGACGACCACGGGCGGCGTCTGCGTCACCGGAAGCCACCCGGTCCTCACCGAGTGGGGCGACGGTCTGCCGATGTTCTTCGAGTGCGAGGCGGCCAGCCCGAAGCGCTACTTCGCCGACGTGACCTTCCCGATCGGCAGCAATCCCTACGTCGAGTACAAGTACAGGAAGGACGACTGCGCGACGTGGGAGGGCACGGGGAACCACAGTTTCCTGATCGACGATTCGGCGCCCGACATGGATCTTCCGATCGACGGTTGGGAGTGGCTCGAGCCGGACTGCCCTGACTGCGCCAGTCCCGTCGAGGAGCTGACGTGGGGAACGATCAAGGCCATCTACAGGTAGCCGGGCCTGGTCGATCGATGCATCGATACCGCGCGGTCGGGCCCCGGCGACCTGTCGTCGGGGCCTGACGCGCACACGAGAGGGGGCCGGTCCGGGACCGTCGACGGTTCGACGAGCTTCCGGAGCGGACCGAGGTTCCCTGACACTCAGGGGGGAGGAACACGATGAAGTTCCTGGTGACAGCGGCGGCATTCCTGATGTTCGCCACGGCGGCCCTCGCGGGTCCGAGCGTCGTCGGCAGCATGCAGGGCTGGGACCCCGCGGATCCCGCGTACGATCTCGCAATCAACGGCAACGGCGTCTGGGTGCTCACCAAGACGCTGGTCGCCGGCTTCTACGAGTACAAGGTGACCGAGACCGACGCCTGGGACGGCAACGACTTCCCGGGTCCGAACCAGTCGTTCACGCTCGCGAGCGACGGTCCGGTGACGTGGTACGTCAACCTCGGCGGGACGGTCGGCGTGAAGGAGGGCGACGAGTTCGTCTTCCACAGCCCGAATCCTCCGATCATGGTGGGCGACTTCCAGAGCGAGCTCGGGGGCTCGGACTGGGATCAGACCGACACCGTGAACACGGTCATGACCGACGGCAACAGTGACGACGTGTGGGAGTTCACGGCCGTCGTCGCGCCGGCGGGTCCCTACCAGGGCAAGGTCGTCCTGAACAATAACTGGGACCAGAGCACCGGCGACAACGTCTCGTTCTCGTCGGACGGCATCAGTCCCGTCACGTTCGCCTACGACATGTCGACCAACACGACGACCGTGTCGACGCAGGTCGTGACGACGCAGGACGTGACCGTGACGTTCCACCTCTGCCTCACCGACACCACCGTCACGAGCGGCGCCGTCTGCGTGACCGGGAACCAGCCCGCCCTCACGACCTGGGGCGACGGGGTGCCGATGTCGTTGAGCTGCGAGACGATCAGCCCGAAGCTCTACGAGGTCGACGTTCTCTTCCCGGCCGGCAGCGATCCGTTCGTGGAGTACAAGTTCAAGAAGGACGACTGCCAGACGTGGGAGGGCGGCGGGAATCGCGATTTCCTCATCGACGACTCCGGCCCGACCATGGATCGCGACGTCGACGGATGGAACTACATCGAGCCGGACTGCCCGCCGTGCTCGAGCCCGGTGGAAGACACCACGTGGGGCACGATCAAGGGGCTCTACCGGTAGCGATCCGGTAGCGATCGAACGAGCGCGGCCGCGAGTGGCCGCGCGGAACGAGAATGACGAGGACTCCCGGGGGCCGCGCGATGACGCCGGGCCCCGGGGTCCGATCCGATAGAGCGGTGCGTGAGAGAGGGCCCGCGAGGGCCCGGAGCGACCAGGCTCGCTGTCCCTCGGTGCGAGGGGGGAGGTAGACATGAAGCTCTTCGTGGCAGCCTTAGCGGTTGCCCTCTTCGCTGTTCCGACGGTGGCGCTCGCCGGCCCGAGCATCGTGGGAAGCATGCAGGGCTGGGACACCGCCGACCCGGAGTACGACCTGGTGCTGGCGCCGAACGGTGTCTACGAGCTGACGAAGACGCTCAGCGACACGACGCACCTGTACAAGGGCGTCGACGGGGACATCTGGGGCCTCGATTTCCCCGCCAACAACCAGACGTTCACGTTTGAGAGCCCGCAGTCGGTGACGTGGTACGCGAACCTCGGCGCGACGGTCGGCGTGAAGGAGGGCGACGAGTACATCTTCCACAGCATGAACCCCCCGATCGCGTGCGGCGACTTCATGAGCGAGCTCGGAGGCACGGACTGGGATCAGTCCGACACCTCGACCACGGTCCTGTCGGATCCCGACGAGGACGGCATCTGGGAGTGGTCGTCCGTGGTCCCCGCCGGAAGCTACCAGTTCAAGATCGTGCTCAACAACAACTGGGATCAGGACACGTACCCGCCGTCCCAGAACTACTTCTTCGACTCGGACGGCATCACCGAGATCCTCATCCGGTACCACATGCAGGACAACACGACGGAGGTCTTCTCCGAGTCTCCTCCGACGGTCGTGTTCGCGACCGCCGAGAGCGGCGACGGACCGATCAGGGTGAAGTTCTCGAAGAACGTCGACGAGACGACGGCCCAGACGCCCGGGAACTACACGGTCATCGACGGGCGCACCGTCTACACGGTCCTGACAGCCACGCTCGATACGGGTGACGCGAGCGTCGTCCGGCTCACGACGAACCCGTCGGCGCTGCCCGCGGGAGAGAGCTTCGAGGTCACGGTCTCGAACGTCGAGGATCTCGAAGGTCGCCCCGTCGACCCGGACCACGACAACTGGTGCTTCTACACCAACGAGGTGACGTTCGAAGTCAACATGCAGCTCTACATCATCGAGAGCGGGATGCCGGCGACGGTGCACATCCAGGGCGACACCGAGCCTCTCACCTGGGACATCTGCGAGGGATCGCAGGCGATGGACGACGGCGTGCCGCCCGACGCGGCGACGGCCGACTCCACCTACACCGTGTACGAGTACTTCTCGGTCCCGTACAACTGCGACCTGGGGCCCGAGGACAAGTCCGTCAAGTACAAGTACATCGTCGACTGCACGACGTGGGAGGGCGACTTCGACTTCGGGCACTTCGTGACGCTCGGACGCGACTCCCTGCCGTCGCGGACGGTCAACGTCTGGTGGGACGACCAGGCCCCCGGCGATCTCATCGAGTGCGACGTGGGCGTCAGGTTCCAGGTGACCCACTCGAACGAGGGCTGGATCGCCGAGACGGACACGCTCTCCATTCGGGGATCCGAACTCCCGCTCGACTGGGATGCTCCCGACGAAATCACCCTCAACGACGCCGGGATCGGTGGCGACCTCACGGCCGGCGACGGGATCTACTCGACCCTCGTTGTCTTCCCGACGGGGACGTACCGGTACCTCGAGTACAAGTACCTCATCAACGGGGATTACGAGTGCTCGGAGTTCCCGAACAGGACCCTCGAGCTCGACGACGTGAACGGCTGCGTCACCGTCCGTGACGGGCCGATGGAGGTCCTCGACCTCTACGATTGGTGTGAGCCTCTGGAGACCGTCATCGAGGGCACGGCCGAGACGTCCTGGGGTCAGATCAAGGGTCTCTACAGGAACAAGTAGGGGCGGCATCTCACCGGTGCCGCTCGTGAGCGCCGTTCGCCGGATGTGCCCGCTTCGGGCAGCCCGCCCAATCGGGTGGCGGGCGTTCGGGCGGGAGATGGCCGAATCGGAACGAGGCCGGGCGACGGGACGACCGCCGTCCGGCCTCTTGCTTGCAGATTGCGGGAAAGTGGTCGTTGACAGGCGCCCCCCGGTTAGCTTAGCGTGGGGCTCTCGGGTCGCCGGAAGCGGCCCAGGAGGCCCGCAGAACGGCACTAAACCTCGGGGTGGCGGCTCGTGTCAGAGCATGTTGACGGGACGGAAGGGGGTCGGGAGACCGGAAGGTCGACGGCCCTGCTCGATCGCCTCAAGGCCGGAGATGAGAGGGCCTACGAGGAACTCGTCACGGAGTACCGCGAGCGGGTCTTCCGCGTCGCGTGGAGGATCCTGCGGGACGACGAGAGTGCTGAGGACGCCGCGCAGGAAGCCTTCATCAAAGTGTTCCGGCACATCGGGAGGTTTGAAGGGAGATCGAGCCTCTACACCTGGATCTACCGGATCACCGTGAACATCGCTCTCAACAAGCTCAAGCGAGACAGGTTCCGTCAGATGCTCCCGCTGGGCGATCTCCCGAGGAGGGAGCGCCGGCCCAGCGCCGATCCCGTTCGAATGGCAGAGAGCTCGGAGATCGGGGAGAGGGTCTCGAAGGCCGTCGCAGCACTGCCGGACAAACAGAGGACGGTGTTCACACTCAAGTTCCACGAGGGAATGAGTCACAAGGAGATCGCGAACGTCGTGGGCTGCTCCGAGGGAACGTCGAAGGCCAACTACTTCCACGCGATCAGAAAACTCAGGAAGCTCTTAGAGGATCTCAATGAAGACGCACTGTGACGGGGTTCAGGAACTGCTGATCGAATACGCGGACGGCGATCTCGGCCGTGAGGACCACGAGGCGGTCCGGCAGCACATTGCAGAGTGCTCGGACTGCGCGGCGGAACTCGCCGAGATCGAGGGTCTGCGTGTCCTCTTGGCGGACGACGGATACGTCGAGCCGTCGCCGTTCTACTGGACGCGATTCAACGCGCTCCTTCAGAAGAGGCTCCATCCGGCCGGTCGCTGGGGCGACGCGGTCGGACGCTGGCAGGGACTCGTGCCGAGGCTCGTGCCGGTGGCCGTCGCGGTGCTCTGCTTCGGCGTGGGCCTCTGGGTCGGGTTCCGCCCGAACGCCGAGCAGGGTTCGGTGCCCGGCGGGACGCCCTCGTACGGCAACGTCCAGCTCGCCTCCGACGGACCGTTGGTCTCGCCGCGGGCGAAGCACCTCGTCGAGACCGGCGTCGAGCACGGGGAGTACGCGTTCGCGGCCGACACGCTCGAGCCGGAGGGTTTCAGGCCGGCTCCCGAGGAGCCGCGGGTCTTCCTCGCGACGTCCGAACGCCAGGCCGAGATGCAGCAGCGCCTCGAGAGGCAGTACCGAGATTAGCGGCAGCGGCTGACGCACCACGACCCCTCGAGGGCCGTCCGCTCCGCGAACAGGGAAGGCCACCCGTCTGACGGGTGGCCTTCCTCTCTATGTGGGGCTCCGCGCGAGGCCGTCCCGCCTCGGGCGATCCCGGCGCGATCTCCGCCGGGATTCCTCTTGTCGCGCGCACTCCCGCCGTGCTACCAATGAGGCAGCCGCCCGAGCCACTCCTCCGGGGCGGATCGCGGCGGCGCCGCTCCATCGATCACCGAAACCGACACGCACCTGGACACGCGGACCTCCCGTTGGGGCGGGACCGCGCACGCGAGGTGAACGCGCATGAAGGTCCTCGTGGTAGGAGGAGGCGGGCGGGAGCACGCGCTCGTCTGGAAGATCGCGCAGAGCCCGCTCGTCGACGAGATCATCGCCGCGCCGGGGAACGCCGGCATCGCGACGCTCGCGAGGACCGTCGCCGTGCGGGCCGACGACGTCGAGGGCCTCACGCGGCTCGCCGTCGAGGAGGAGTGCGACCTGACCGTCGTCGGGCCGGAAATCCCGCTCACGCTCGGTCTCGCGGACCGTCTGACCGAACGGGGAGCGACGGTCTTCGGACCGTCGCGGGCGGCCGCGCGGCTCGAGGGCAGCAAGTCGTTCGCGAAGGACGTCATGGCGCGCGCAGGCGTGCCGACCGCCCGCGCCTGGCTGACCACGGACCGGGACGAGGCCGTCGATCGCGCGGTGGAGATCGGCTACCCCGTGGTGATCAAGGCCGACGGTCTTGCCGCCGGGAAGGGCGTCGTGATCGCCACGGACGAGCGCGAGGCGACCGAGGCGATCGACGACGCGATCGTCCGGGGCAGGTTCGGGTCTTCGGGCGCGAGCGTTCTCGTGGAGGAGTACCTGGAGGGCGAGGAGGCGTCGATCCTGGCGTTCACCGACGGGCAGCGCGTCGCGGTCCTGGCGCCCTCGCAGGATCACAAGCGCGCCCTCGACGGCGACGCCGGCCCGAACACGGGCGGGATGGGCGCGTACGCTCCGGCGCCCGTCGTGACGTCGGGCGCGCTCGAGAGGGTGAGGACCGACGTCCTCGAAGCGACCGTGCGGGCGCTGGCCGATCTCGACGGAACCGTCTACCGCGGCGTCCTCTACGCGGGCCTCATGTTCACCGCCGACGGCCCGAAGGTGCTCGAATACAACTGCCGCTTCGGCGACCCGGAGGCGCAGGTGGTCCTCTCGCTCCTCGACGGCGACCTTGTGGAGATCATGACCGCGACCGCCCGGGGCCAGCTCGATCCTTCGACGGTCAAGTCGCGCGCGGGCGGAGCTGCCTGCGTCGTCGTGGCCTCGGGGGGCTACCCGGGCCCGTACGAGAAGGGCAAGGTCATCTCGGGCCTCGAGACGGCCGCCGCCATGGATGGCGTCGTCGTCTTCCACGCGGGCACCGCCGCCGAGGAGGGCCGCATCGTGACGTCGGGCGGGAGGGTGCTCGGCGTGACCGGAACCGGCCCGGATCTCTCGACGGCGCTCGAGAGGACCTACGCCGCCGCCCGCGCGATCCACTTCGGGTGCGCCCGCTACCGGACCGACATCGGTCACCGCGCCCTGAAGAGGTGCGGCACGCCGTGAGGCGGGCCGCCGGGACGCCGCGGCACGCCATGAGGATCGACACGCCATGAGGGAGATCGACCTCACCGCGAGGAGCGACGAGACGACCAGGGAGCTGCTCGGCCCGGCCGCGCGCTCTATCAAAGACGGCCACCTCGTCATCGTCCCGACGTCGACGTACTACGCGCTCGCCGCGGACGCAATGAACCCCGCCGCGGTGAGGCGCGTCTTCGCCGCCAAGAAACGAGACCCCTCCAAGCCGCTCATCGCTCTCGTCGATTCATTCGAGATGATGCGCCCACTGGTCCGCGAGATCCCCCCTCTGGTCAAGGACCTCGAGTGGAAGTTCGGAAGCAAGGGCATAAGCTACGTCCTGACGGCGTCTCCGCAGGTGCCTCCCGAGCTCACCGGGGGCACGGGGACCATCGCCGTGAGGGTCGAACGGCACGAGGTCGTCCAGGAGCTCCTGGGCCTCGTCGGCGGGCCGATCACCGGACCGAGCGCCAACCGGGAGGGCCAGCCTCCGCCCACGAGCCTCGACCGGGCCCTGCCCGGCCTCACCGACTGGGTCGAGGCGGCCGTCCGCTGGCACCCCTCGGGAGCCACGGTCCCGACCACGGTCATCGACCTCACGGGCGACGAGCCGTCGCTCGTCCGCGAGGGAACCATCCCCTGGGACGAGATCGGAAAGGTCGTGGGCGATGCTTCTTGACCGGCCGCCGCGTCCTGCCCTAGACTATTTCAGGATCAGTCTACCCGAGAGGAACCTATGAGATTCTCGATCCTGTTCGTCTGCACGGGGAATTCCTGCCGCAGCGCGATGGCCGAGGGGATCCTGAAATCGATGATCCCCCGCAAGTACGAGGACGCCGTTCTCGTGGTGTCCGCCGGGACGGCCAACCTCCCCGGAATGCCCGCGACGCCGCTGGCGCGCGAGGTCTGCGCCGACCACGACATCTACATCGACGGGCACGTCTCCAGCGGACTCTCGGAGTGGGAGCTGGACCTGGCCGACCTCATCCTCTGCATGACGGAGCAGCACGTCGATCACATCCTCGCGATGGATCCCGAAGCGAAGGAACGGACGTTCCTTCTCTCGGACTTCGCGGATGGGGTGAAGGACGACATCCCCGACCCGATCGGAGGCATCAAGATCGAGTACGAGGCGGTCTTCGATAAGATGGAGGACTACCTCGAGGAGGCCCTGCCGAAGATCCTCGATATGTTGGAGGGTGCCAGCAAGTGAAGATCAGCCTCGCGTCGGACCACGCCGGATACGAACTCAAGGAGACGGTCAAGCGGCACCTGACGGGGAAGGGGCACGAGGTCGTGGACTTTGGGACGGGAAGCCCGGAGTCGACCGACTACCCCGACTTCGGCGGGCCCGCCGCGCGCGCCGTCGGCGCGGGTGACGCCGAGCGCGGCGTCCTCGTCTGCGGATCCGGCCAGGGGATGTGCATGGTGGCCAACAAGGTGCACGGGGTGCGGGCGGCGGTCGCCTGGGATTGCGAGATCGCACGCCTCTCCCGGCAGCACAACGACGCGAACGTCCTGTGCCTGCCGGCGCGGTTCCTCGAGATCCCGCGCGCCCTCCTGATCGTCGACGCGTGGTTCGCGACCGACTTCGAGGGGGGCCGCCACGGCCGCAGGGTCGACAAGATCATGCTGACCGAAGAGACGCAACAGGAGGAGGAGTAATGCCGTCCCTGAAAGACGTCGATCCGGAGATCTACGAGGCGGTCCAGGGAGAGATCCACAGGGAGACCGATCGGCTCGAGCTCATCGCGTCGGAGAACTTCACGAGCGAAGCGGTGAGGGAGGCAGTCGGATCCGTCATGACCAACAAGTATGCCGAGGGCTACCCGTTCCTCCGCCGGAAGGACGGAACGATCAACTGGGAGCGCCACGGGAGATACTACGGCGGGTGCGAGTACGTGAACGTGGCGGAGATCCTGGCGATCGATCGCGCGAAGACGCTCTTCGGCGCCGACCACGCCAACGTCCAGCCGCACTCCGGGAGCCAGGCCAACATGGCCGTCTACTTCGCGCTCCTCGACGTCGGCGACACCTACTTCGGCCTCGAGCTCTCGCACGGTGGCCATCTCACACACGGCCACCCGATCAGTTTCTCCGGGATCTTCTACAACGTGATCCACTACGGCGTCGATCAGAAGACCGAGGTCATCGACTACGGCGTCCTCCGGAAGCTCGCCCTCGAGCACAGGCCGAAGCTCATCGTCACCGGCGCGTCGGCCTACCCGCGGACGCTCGACTTCCCGAAGTTCCGGGAGATCGCCGACGAGATCGGCGCGCACCTCATGGTCGACATGGCCCACATCGCCGGGCTCGTCGCGGCCGGCGAGCACCCGAGCCCGGTCCCGTTCGCGGACGTCGTCACGACGACCACGCACAAGACGCTCCGCGGACCGCGGGGTGGGATGGTCCTCATGAAAGAACCGGTCGCCGCCGCGATCGACAAGATGGTCTTCCCCGGCATCCAGGGGGGGCCGCTCATGCACGTCATCGCCGGCAAGGCCGTGTGCCTCAAGGAGGCGGGCACGCCCGCCTTCAAGGAGTACCAGAAGAAGATCATCGAGAACGCGCAGTACATGGCCGAGGCGTTCAAGCGGCAGGGGTACCGTCTCGTCTCCGACGGGACCGACACGCACCTGATGCTCGTCGACCTCAGGCAGAAGGGCGTGACGGGACGCGACGCCGAGAAGGGGCTCGAGAAGGCCGGGATCACGATCAACAAGAACACGATCCCGTTCGACCCGCAGAAGCCGTTCATCGCGAGCGGCATCCGGGTCGGCACGCCCGCCCTGACGACGCGGGGGATGGGGAAGGACGAGATCGAGAGGATCGTCGAACTCATCGACCGGGCGCTCTCGGACCTCGAGAACGAGCAGGTTCTCGAGGAAGTCAAGAAAGGCATCGAGGAGCTGTGCGTGGCCTTCCCGCTCGTGACGGGCGAGAAGAGGCCCGTGTAGAGGCTCTTCCAGTGCGAGGGGGACGAGCGGGGGCGGGCACCGGGGCCTCGGACACAGGCCACGGGGCCCGGGCGAGGATCCGCGGTGCGTCCCCTTCGGGCGTCCTGAGGGACGCTCTCCGAGGAGGGGAGATGACGACGGCCAGGCCTCCCTGGGACGACTACTTCATGAGCATCACACGGCTCGTGGCGGGGCGCTCGACCTGCCTCCGACGGCGCGTCGGCGCGATCCTCGTCAAGGACCGTCGCATCCTCGCGACCGGGTACAACGGCGCGCCCGCCGGTCTGCCTCACTGCGAGGATACCGGGTGCATGCGCGAGCGACTCCGGATTCCGTCGGGCGAACGACACGAACTCTGTCGCGGCATCCACGCGGAACAGAACGCGATCATTCAATCCGCGAACTACGGAACCGGCATCAGCGGTTCCACCATCTACACGACTCACCATCCCTGTTCGGTCTGTGCGAAGATGATCATCAACGCCGGGATCGTCACGGTCGTCACCGATGACTCGTATCCCGACGGGCTCGCGGGGGAGATGCTCGATCACGCCGGGATCGAAGTGCGCACGCTCGGCAACGTCGAGGTCGCGAGCGACGCGTCTCTCGCCACGGCCGCCTCGCGCTCGAGCGACGACTCCACAGACCGCTGACCCGACCGCCGATGCGACCGCCGATGCGACCGACCCGGCCCTCGACCGACGGCCGGCAGCCCCCAGGCACGGTCGCTGACCGGCCCCGTCACCGATTCGCGGGCGCTCGTGTCCGGCTACGACGGTTGCACCACGACGCCGTTCCTGAATCGGCTCAGCGTCGCCGCCCCGAGGCGACAAAAAAGCCTCGCTCAGGATTGTTCCCACTTGACAGTGTCGTCGCGGGGTTGCTAGTCTGCGCTCGCTATTAGCGATCGACATCTCGCGGATGAGTGGGGTACTGGAGCACCTTCCGTGAAACCATCCCTAACACTCCTCTAGCCGAAGACGAACACACAGCCTGGGGCCGACGTCACGTGGCCTCGAGGCTTCGCCGAAGTGTCGTTCTGATCACGAGAGGATCGGAGCCGAACGTATGTCGGGTATGAACGAAGAGAGACACTCGGTCAGCGACGCGTCGCGTTCGAACGTGAACGTCGCGACCGAAGAGACCGTCGAGGACGTGTTGACCGACGACCCGGTGATCGAGAAGGAGAGCACGGCGATCGAGATCGAAGAACTGACGACGGAAGCCGGAGAGCCGACGTCGCGACTGAAGTTCTTCATGGACGAGGACAAACTCCTCGGACTCCACAGGCGGCTGGCGAGCAAGCTCTTCCGCCTCGTGAGGAAGAGGAGCGGGAAGATCGTCCCGTTCGATCGCAAGAAGATCACCACCGCCATCTTCAAGGCCGCGCAGGAGGTGGGGGGCAGGGACCAGGAGATCGCCGAGCGCCTGACCGACGAGGTGCTCCTCTACCTCTACTCTGAGCGGGGAGATAACCTACCGCAGGTCGAGGAGATACAGGACGCCATCGAGAAGGTCCTGATCGAGCGGGGCCACGCCAGGACCGCTAAGGCCTTCATCCTCTACAGGGACAAGAGGAAGAGGGTCCGCCGGAAGGACTTCTCGACCGACCTGGCCGGTCTCGAGAAGAGGAGGGCGGAGCGCGCCCTCGACGCGACCGACCTCGCGCTCTTCGTGCGCACCTCGGGCGACGACATGATCGTCTGGGATCGCGAGAAGATCATCGAGACGCTCGTGCGTGAGGCGGACGTCGAGGTTCGCGTCGCGGAGAAGATCAGCCGCGAGGTCGAGGACCAGATCGTCCTTTCGAAGACGAAGGTGATCACGGCGCCGCTCATCCGCGAACTCGTCGATGCGAAGCTAGTCGAGCACGGACTCGAAGGCGCGCGTCGCAAGCATACGCGACTCGGCGTTCCGCTCTACGACGCCGAGAGGATCATCCTCGTTCCGAACAAAGAGAACGCGAACATCCCGCACAACCCCGAAGCGACGAACATGACGCTGGCGGAATCGGTGAAGAAGCAGTACGCGCTCCTCGCCGTGTTCAGCCAGGACATCGCCGACGCGCACGCGCGCGGCGACATCCACCTGCACGATCTCGGTTTCTTCGACCGACCGTACTGCTCCGGCCAGTCGCTCGAGTACGTGAAGAAGTTCGGGCTGCACCTCCCGAACTCGCTCTCGATCGCGAAGCCGGCGAAGCACCCCGACATCCTGCTCGCGCACATGGTGAAGTTCTCGGCCGCGCTCCAGGGCCACTTCGCCGGCGCGATCGGGTGGGACGCGGTGAACGTCTTCTTCGCGCCGTTCCTCGAAGGGCTCTCCGACCGCGACGTCCACCAGCTTGCGCAGATGCTCATCTTCGAGTACTCGCAGCAGAGCGTCGCGCGCGGCGGCCAGGCGATCTTCAGCGACATCAACATCTACTGGGAGACGCCGAAGCACTTCGCGGACGTCGAGGCGATCGGGCCCGGCGCGACGTGGACCGGGCGGACCTACCGCGACTTCCAGAAGGAGTCGCAGCATTTCGCGATGGCGCTCTTCGATATCTACAAGGAGGGTGACGGAACCGGTCGGCCGTTCTTCTTCCCGAAACCGCTCGTCCACATCACCGACGAGTTCTTCCGGACGCCGGGCCACGAGGAGTTCCTCCACCACATCAGCGACGTGGCCGCCGACAAGGGGAACACCTACTTCGTCTTCGACCGCGGCGAGACGGCGAAGATCTCGGAGTGCTGCCGCCTCTCCTTCAAACTCGAGCAGTCCGATCTGGACGACGCCCGGGAGCCGTGGAGGATGCGGTATTCCGCGCTTCAGAACGTGACGCTGAACCTCCCCAGGGCCGCCTACTACGCCAAGGGCGACGACGCGAAGCTCTTCGAGAAGCTCGACGAGTTCCTGAAGCTCGCCGTGGCCGCCCACGAGCAGAAGCGGGGGATCATCGAGAAGATCCTGTCGATGGGGGATCGCGGCCCGCTCGCGCTCCTCACGATGAACCTCGACGGGCAGCAGTACCTCAGGATGCACCGCGTGACGTACCTGATCGGGCTCCTGGGACTGAACGAGCTGGTGCAGAGCCACACCGGGCAGGAGCTCCACGAGTCCGAGGAGGCGTTCCGGCTCGGCCTCAAGGTGATCGGGCACCTGAAGCTCGCGTGCGAAGCGGCCACGGAGAGGACGGGCATGAAGTTGGTGCTCGAGCAGACGCCCGCGGAGTCGGCGGCGTACCGCCTGGCGAAGCTCGATCTCGAGCACTTCCCCAAGGAGGCGGAGCGCGTCGTCAAGGGGAACCTCGCGATCGGCGAGATCTACTACACGAATTCGACCTTCCTGAACGTCTCGCACCCCGTGAGCCCGATCGAGCGCGTGAAGAAGGAAGGCAAGTTCCACGACATGATCGAGGCCGGCGCGCTCTCCCACGTGTGGATCGCGGATAGCCGTCCGGACGCGGGGGCCGTCGCGAGCTTCGTGCGGCGGACGTTCGATCACACGCGGAACGCGCAGATCGCGTTCTCGCCCGAGTTCACGACCTGCAACACGTGCTTCCACGTGACGCGCGGTCTGGTCGACCAGTGTCCGCGCTGCGGGAATGCGGTGATCGAGGGTCTCACGAAGATCTCCGCCTGATCCCGGGGTCGCGCGCGGGGGACCGCCTCGACGGACAGGGAAGGTCGTTACAGGAGCGGATCAGCATGAAGCTTGTGTACTTCGTGAAGGACGGCTGCGACGCCTGCGAGAACGCGAAGGAGAAGATCGCGTTCTTCCTCGACAAGTGGGGTCTCACCGACAGCATCGAGACCGAGGCTTTCAGCGTCTCGACCCCGGACGGCCTCGTCGAGGCCTCCATGCGGGAGATCGCGGACATCCCGACGATCGTGCTCGAGGACGCCGGCGACGAGGTGGCCCGCTGGACGAAGAGGGCGCCCACGTCGGAGGAGCTCAGGGAGAGGCTCGCGGTCTAGGCTCGCGGTCTAGGCTCGCGGTCCAGGCTCGCAGCCCCGTTCTACCGCCCGGGCTCACCGCCCGGAGCCGTCGCTCCCGCCCGGCCGGTGTCTCAGCCGGCAGCCCCCGGAAAACGCTCAAAAACTGGTGCGAGGCCCCCGGACGCGTGCTATACTCCCGGCTCGGGTTCACGCAGATCGAGCGCGGCCGCTGCCGCGCCCGTCGTCATCCCAACAGGAGGCTTGAGAGGATGAATGCGAGGAGGAGTTTGCTCTGGACGCTCACGGTCGTTCTGGCCGCGGGGCTCTTGGCGTCGGGGTGCGGCGGGGGAGGCGTCGGCGGCAGGGACATCTCGGTGGAGGGGCCGGTCCCCGTCGTCCGTCAGTTCGAGCAGGGCGAGGTTCTGAAGTACAAGTTCAAGGCGGAGACCTCATCGGGCATCAAGCGGACCGCCTACGAGCAGTCGATCTCCACGCAGGCTGAGCTCAAGACGACCAACACCATCACAGAGATCACCGACGACACGGTCACGATGACGATGCGCTTCGACAGCGCGGCGGGCGGCATCACCGTCGGCGACAACATGCAGCCCGACGAGACCATCTCGGCGCTTCGGGGCAAGGAGCTCGTGTTCGAGCTCGATTCCACCGGCAGGGTTCTGGGCTGGTCGGGGCTCTCCGGCGAGGAGGCGCTCGAAGCCGGCGCCGGTCAGATGGCGATGCTCCTCTACGACGTGTTTCCCGATCTCCCTGACGAGCCCCTGAGCATCGGGACGACCTGGGAGGTCGACTACGAGATCCCCGACATCACGAGCGCGGTCGAGCGTGACTTCGTCGGCGAGACCGTCTACACCGTCGTCGGGTTCAAGGAGAAGTACGAGATCCCGTGCGTCGAGATCGAGCGGGTCACGGACTTCGAGTTCGAAGGCCGCGCCGAGCAGGCCGGCGAGATGTGGCTCATGTCGGGCACCGGCAAGATCACGGGAGCGATCATCCTGGCGCTCGAGGACGGCAAGACCGTCTACAGCACGAGCGAGGCGACGCTGACGCTGACGGGCGAGGGAGCATCGGTCGCCGGCGCGGCCGCGTCGGGCGTCGTCGAGATGGGCATTCAGGCCAGGCTGAAGATCGAGCTTCTCTAGATCGCTGGATCGCTGACAGGTTCGGCAACGAGACGCACCGCCCGCGGGACCGGAGAGGCATCCGGAAGGCGAGAAGGGACGCGGGCGGGCTCCGACGGATAGAGCGGGAGCCGAAACTGAGACTCAGGACGTTCTCCGGCGGGGTGCATCCGCCGACCTCGAAAGAACAGAGCAAGGACGTCGGGATCACCGAGGCGACGCTGCCAGAGCGTGTTGTGATCCCGCTCCGGCAGGCGCTGGGTGCGCCGGCCGAGCCCACCGTCAAGGTCGGGGACGAGGTGCGCCTCGGCCAGAAGATCGGCGAGGCGAACGGGTTCGTTTCGGTGCCCGTCCATGCGTCGATCGCGGGCAAGGTCGCCGCCGTAGGGCGCTTCCCGCACCCGCTGGGCGGCGAGCAGGAGGCGATCGTCATCGAGGGCGACGGGAGCGAGGCGTGGGACGACTCGGTCCGGCCCCGCGACAACGTCGACGCCCTCACGTCGGACGAGATCAAGTCGATCGTCCTCGAGGCCGGCATCGTCGGCCTCGGCGGCGCCGCGTTCCCCACCCACGTCAAGTTGTCACCCCCCGAATCCAAGCCGATCGACACCGCGATCCTGAACGGCGCCGAGTGCGAGCCCTGGCTCACGGCCGATCACCGGCTCATGCTCGAGAGCCCGGCCGAGATCCTCGAGGGGTTCTCACTGATCATGCGCGCCCTCGGGTGCGAGCGCGGGATCGTCGGCATCGAGGCGAACAAGCTCGACGCCGTCGAGACGGTGCGGAAGGCCCTGCCGGGCGGCTCGAAGATCCGGGTGGCGGCGCTCCAGGTCAAGTACCCTCAGGGGGCCGAGAAGCAGCTCATCGGGGCGCTCCTCGGCAGGCAGGTGCCCTGCGGCGGGCTCCCGATGGACGTGGGGGTCGTCGTTCAGAACGTGGGAACGGCGCTCGCGGTTCACGACGCCTGCCGCCTCGGCAGGCCGCTCGTCCGCCGCGTCGTGACCCTGACCGGGAACCCGATGTCGCGTCCGACGAACTTCATGGTGCGGATCGGGACGCTCGTCTCAAGCCTCGTTGATGAGGCGGGTGGGCTCGACGGCGACGTCGCGAAGGTCGTCTCCGGCGGCCCGATGATGGGCATGACGCAGTTCACGCTCGACGTTCCCGTGATCAAGGGCATGTCGGGTATCCTGTTCCTCGGCCCCGACGAGATCGACGTCGGGGAGCCCGACCCGTGCATCCGCTGCGGGCACTGCGTCCACTCGTGCCCGATGAAGCTGCTTCCGACCACGATTGAGAAGTACGTGATGGCCGGGCAGATCGAGAGCGCGGTCGACGCGGGGCTCAACGACTGCATCGAGTGCGGTTCGTGCTCGTACGTCTGCCCCTCGCGAAGGCGGCTCATCCACTACTTCAAGTTCGGGAAGTACCTCGCGTGGGAGCGGAAAAAGGCGGCGAGAGAGAAGGCCGAGAAGGAGAAGAAGGGGCAGTAATGCGCGAGCGTCTGATCGTCTCTGCCTCCCCGCACATCCGGGAGGACGTCTCGGTCCAGAAGATCATGTACGGTGTCGTCATCGCCCTCGTTCCGGCGATCGTCGGCTCCGTCTACTTCTATGGGTACCGGGCGCTCTACCTCACCGTCCTCGCCGTCGTGGCCGCGCTCGTGACGGAGGCGATCATCCAGAAGGCGCGCGGCGTTCCCGTGGCTATCCGGGACGGCAGCGCTCTCGTCACGGGCATCCTCCTGGCGTTCAATCTCCCGCCCGGCGTGCCGTGGTGGATCCCGGTGATCGGCTCCATCTTCGCGATCGCGATCGGGAAGCAGGTCTTCGGCGGGCTCGGTTACAACCCCTTGAACCCCGCGCTCGTCGGCCGCGCGTTTCTCCTCGCGTCGTGGCCCGTCCACATGACGACGACGTGGCTCCCGGCCCGGGGCGGCACGCTCTCGGGCACCGCCCTCCACGGGATCGACGCCGTCACGCAGGCGACGCCGCTGGCCGTCCTCAAGAAGGTCTCCGAGATCATCGCCGACCCGTCCTCCACGACCCACCAGGTCGTCCAGGCCCGAGAGGCCCTGGCCGATCTCGGTTCCGCCGACACGATCGTGAACCTCTTCATCGGCCGGGTCGGAGGGTGCATCGGCGAGACGTCCGTGCTGCTGTTGCTCGTGGGTGCCGTCTACCTCATGTACCGGCACTGGATCGACGTGAGGATCCCGGCGAGCTACCTCCTGACGGTGGCCGTCCTCGCGTGGGTCTTCGGCGGGCCGTCGGGGTTCTTCACCGGCAACGCGCTCTTCCACGTGCTCTCGGGCGGTCTCATCCTCGGCGCCTTCTTCATGGCGACCGACATGGTCACCTCACCGGTGACGCCGAGGGGGGTCATCATCTTCGGTGTCGGGTGCGGTGTCCTGACGACGATCATCCGGCTCATCGGCGGGTACCCCGAGGGGGTCAGCTACTCGATTCTCCTCATGAACGTCGCGACGCCGCTGATCGACAGGCACACGCGACCGAAGAAGTTCGGGGAGGTGAAGAGTAGTGGGTAACTTCCTCCGTCTCGTCGGCACGCTGGCCGCCATCGCGCTCGTTGCGAGCTTCGGCCTCTCGGCCGTCTACAACGCGACGCACGAGATCGCCGAGGAGTACAAGCGCCAGGAGGAGGCGCAGGCGCGGACCGAGGTTCTTGCCTGCGAGCCGACGGCGCACTTCGTCGAGACGCTGACCGACTCCGTGGTCTCGGGCAAGAAGTTCGCCTACTACGCCGCCTACGCTTCGGAGGAGAGCGACGAGGTCCTCGGATACACGTTCAAGGCCTACGGGAAGGGATACTCGAGCACGATCGAGACGATCGTCGGGGTCGACGCGACCGGGACCATCTGCGCGACCGAGACGATCTTCCAGCAGGAGACGCCCGGCCTCGGCGCCAAGGTCGTCGAGGTCGCTTCGAAGAACACGCTCTGGGACGTCCTCGCGGGGCGCGCCGAGGACGAAACGGGCACCGAGCCCTGGTTCGAGGTGCAGTTCGACGGCGGCGTTCTCGCCGATCTCCACGTCGTGAAGAGCGAGAGCGCCGATGGCATCCTCGCCATCACCGGAGCGACCATCAGCTCCGACGCGGTGACGAACTCGATCCGCGACGGGCTCGCGATGCTCCTCTCGATCGTGGGCATCGAGGGCGCCCCGGGCGAATCGTCGGGTGCGCCCGCCGATCCGCCGCCCGGAGGGACCGGCGCGGGGGAGGACTCCTGATGAAAGCCATGGGCGAGCTCGTCAAGGGCATCTACAAGGAAAACCCGGTCTTCCGGCTGGCGCTCGGCCTCTGCCCGGCGCTCGCCGTCTCGACGTCGGTCGAAAACGGCCTGGGCATGGGCGCCGCGGCGACGTTCGTCCTCCTCGGATCGAACATCGTGGTGTCGCTCCTCCGGAAGGTGATCCCGTCGAAGGTCCGGATTCCGTGCTTCATCGTCGTCATCGCGAGCTTCGTCACGATCGTCGAGCTCGTGATGGCCGCGTACCTGCCGGAGCTCGCGAAGTCGCTCGGCATCTTCATTCCGCTCATCGTCGTGAACTGCATCATCCTCGGCCGCGCCGAGGCGTTCGCCTCGAAGCACGGCATGGGGCGCGCGATGCTCGACGGGATCGGAATGGGCATCGGGTTCACGTTCGCGCTCGTTCTGATCGGCGGGATCCGGGAGGTCATGGGCGACGGGAAGCTCTTCGGCTTCATGGTCTTCGGGCCGCGCTTCCAGCCGGTCCTCCTGATGATCCTCGCTCCGGGGGCGTTCATTACCATGGGGCTCCTCATGGGGTACTTCAACCTGCTCGACGAGAAGCTGAGGAAGAGGGCCGAGGCGCGCAAGGCCGGGGAAGGAGGGCGCTGATGGACTACGGACAGCTCTTCGCGGTCGTCATCGGCGCGATCTTCATCTCGAACTTCGTTCTCATGCGTTTCCTCGGGCTCTGCCCGTTCGTCGGCGTCTCGAAAGACTCGGACTCCGCGCTCGGGATGGGGATGGCCGTCATCTTCGTGATGACGATGGCGTCGCTCGTAACGTGGTTCGTCTACAACTACGTCCTCGTGCCCCTCGAGATCACGTACCTGAGAACGATCGCGTTCATCCTCGTCATCGCGACCCTCGTCCAGTTCGTGGAGATGGTGATCGAGAAGACGTCGCCGGCGCTCCACAAGTCGCTCGGCATCTACCTGCCGCTCATCACGACGAACTGCGCCGTGCTCGGCGTCGCCGTGGTGAACGTCAACGAGTTCATGGTCACGGAGCTCCCGCGGAACGCGAGCTTCATCTTCACGGTCGTCCACGGTCTCGCGGCCGGGATCGGGTTCACGCTCGCGCTCATCCTCATGGCCGCGATTCGCGAGCGCCTCGACCTCGGCGAGGTGCCGGAGTCGATGCGCGGGATCCCGATCACGTTCATCGTCGCGGGACTCATGGCGATCGCGTTCATGGGGTTCGCCGGGCTCAAGGTCGGATAGACGCACCCGCACCGTCAGGAAAGGCAGACGCATGCAGTCGGTCGTCGCGAGATCCATGATCGCGCTCACGAGCATGGCCGCCATCTTCGGCGCCATCCTCGCGGTCGCCTCCAGGATCTTCGTGGTCCACCGCGACCCGCGGGTCGAGCAGGTGCTCGACCTCTTGCCCGGCGCCAACTGCGGCGCCTGCGGGTTCCCGGGCTGCCAGGGCCTCGCCGAGGCGATGGTCAAGGGCGACGCGCCGCCGAACGCGTGCCCGCCGGGCGGAGCCGAGGCGGCCGCCGCCATCGCCGACATGCTCGGCGGCGAGGCGGGGGAGATGGTCCGGAAGATCGCCGTCGTCCACTGCAACGGCGGGCTCTCGAACTCGGTGCAGCGGCTCGAGTACGAGGGCATCGAGGACTGCCGGGCCGCGATGCTCGTCGGGGGAAGCCCCAAGTCGTGCATCTTCGGCTGCCTGGGTCTCGGGACCTGTCGGCTGGTCTGCCCGTTCGACGCGGTCGAACTCGACGAGGAGGGGCTCGTCCACATCGACCGCGTCAAGTGCACAGGCTGCGGGAACTGCGTCGAGGCCTGTCCGGTCAACATCATCGACCTCGTCCCCGAGGACGTGAAGGTCCACATCAAGTGTTCCTCGCACGACAAGGGCGCCGCGGCCAAGAAGGTCTGCGAAGTCGCGTGCATCGCGTGTCAGCTCTGCGTCAAGAAGTGCCCGCAGGGAGCCATCAGCATGGACGACAACCTCGCCGTGCTCGACCACTCGAAGTGCACGAACTGCGGGATCTGCGCGGCCGTCTGCCCGACGCACACGATCGTCGACGGGGTGAAGGCGCGCCCGAAGGCCGTCATCGGCGGCGGGTGCGACGGGATCGGGAAGTGCAAGGAGGTCTGCCCGGTCAAGGCCATCGAGGGCGAGCCGGGCGAGCGCCACGAGATCGTCCGCGAGAAGTGCATCGGGTGCGGCCTGTGCATGGAGGCGTGTCCGAACAAGGCGATCAACATGGTCGGTGCTCTGGGGCACCAGCGCGGGAGGGAGTGACGTGACGAAGGCCGGTGACGAGCGGAAGGAGACCGTACGCGGGAACGCCTCGCCGGGCGAGCTTCCCCGGGACCCGATCCGCGTCTTCCTTCGGGCGGCGCGCGTTCCGTTCGTGACCGTCTCGGTCCTCCCTGTACTCGTCGGCTCGACGCTCCCGTTCTGGCTCCGTCCACCGGGCTTCGCCTGGAGCTGGCTCCACTTCGTGGAGGTCCTCGCCGGAGTCGTCTTCCTCCACCTTGCCGCGAACCTCTCGAACTGCTACTACGATCACCTCTCCGGTGCGGATCCGTCGAATCCCAACCCGAACGTCATGAGCGGCGGGCCCGGCCTCATCGCGGCCGGGATCGTCACGCCGGCCTACTTCATCCGGAGCGCGATCGTCCTCTTCGTCTTGGGCGCTGCGATCGGCCTGCACCTGAACTTCACCCTGCCAGGGAACCTCGTGCTCGTGCTCGGCGCGATCGGGATCGTCATCGCGCACTTCTACACGGCCCCGCCGGTGAAGCTCTCGTACCGCGGCCTCGGCGAGATCGCCGTCGGCCTGACGTTCGGCGTCCTGCCGGTCGTGGGCGCCTACTTCGTCCAGACGGGCGAGGTCTCGTGGGCGGTCGTGCGCGCGTCGCTGCCGATCACGTTCGCCGTTGTGCTCGTCCTCTGGGTGAACGAGATCGTGGACTACGTGCCGGACAGGGACTCCGGGAAGAGGACCATGGTCGTCGCGCTCGGCCACGAGACCGCCGGGCGCGGGGGCGTCCTGACGCTCGCGCTCCTCATCTTCGGGTCGCTCTTCCTGGCCGTCTTCACGGCGGCGCTCATCCCGCTGACCCTCGTGGCCGTCCTCGCGTTCGGGGTCATCCGCACCGTCGTGGCCGACTGCTGGAACCACCACGGTCAGCCCGCGAAGCTCGAGGAGGCCTCGGTCAGCGCCATCAAGCTCCACCTGATCCTCGGGCTCATCATCGCAGCCTCCGCGCTCGCCGCGCTCGGGAACTGAGCCGGGGGAGCGGGCGCTCGGCAGTCGCATTCGCCTCGCACCCCCACCCCCGAGCAGGAGGAGTCGAGATGTCCGAGCGCAGCCTCACGGTGGTGGTTCTGGCGTGCTCCGCGGTCTCCCTTCTCGTCTACCTTCTCATTCACAGGCCTGAGATTGGCTCGGTCCTCACGTGGCTCGGCGTGGGCTGAGTTCGTTGCGAGGATACCCCGTGTCCGGAGCGCTTCCCTTCCTTCTGATCGTCATCTTCGCCCTCGCGGGCGCGTGGCGTGCGACGCAGCTCTGGCGTGGGCGCGCCGCACGGCTCACCGTGCTCGGCATCGTCTCGTTCGCGCTGCTCGTTCTCGGCGCTCACCTTCTCGCCACGATCGCCGCGTTCACGCGTCGCCCGGTCATCGGCCCGTGGACGCTTGCGGTCGCAGTCGGCGCCCTGGCGGTCGCCGTCGGGCTCGCTGTCCGTCGCGTCGAGGCACGGAGACGCGGTGAAGCCGGGGGGGGGCGCGCCGCCGGGGACGTCCCAGCCGCCCGCGGGTGGATCGATCCCGCGGCCGCCGTCGCCGCTGTCGTCTGCGGGGGCTTCCTGGCGAACGCGGCAGTGCTCGGACTCTCTGGCCCCCCTCGCGGCTGGGACGTCATGACGTACCACCTGCCGCGGGCGGTCGCGTGGCTCCAGCATGGGAACCTCGGGCACTACGGGTTCTCGCCCGCGTTCTATCCCGGGAACGCGGAGGTCCTTCTTCTGACGACGCTCTTCACCGGGAGCGACCGATTCGCGACGATCGTGCAGCTTCCGTTCGCGCTTCTGGGGTCGGTTGCGGTCTACGGGATCGCGCGGATGCTCGGCGCACGCGTCCGTTCGTCGATCGCCGGGGCGCTCGTCTTCTGCCTGGCGCCGTTCGTGTTCTTCCAGTCAGGGATCGCCAAGAACGACCTCCTCGTGGCCGCGATGGTGCTGGCCGGTTCGTTCCTCCTGCTCCGCGCCGTGGGTGCGCGGGTCCCGGGCCGCGTCCGGCGCCTGGATCTCGTCCTCTCGGGACTGGCCTTCGGACTGGCCGTAGGAACCAAGTACACGATCCTCTCGTTCGTCGCCGCAACGGTCCCCGTCGTTCTCCTCGCCGCCGCGCGCCCGCGGTACGCGCGCGGCGCGCCCGGCACCGGCGCGTGGGGACGGGCGTTCCGGGCGACGGGGATCTTCGTTCTCGCGATCGCTCTGCCCTCCGCGTTCTGGTTCGTGCAGAACTGGGTCGCGGCGGGGAACCCGTTCGCTCCCGTCTCCGTGGGGATCGGCGGCTGGACGGTGTTCGAGGGGCTCGACGTGGCCTCGACCTTCGGCGACCAGCAGTTCATCTACGTCCCGCGTGCATCTGCCTGGGTCACGTTCCCGTGGTTCGACCGGGCCTTCGAGGGTTCGTACAGCGGTTCGGTGGGATTCGGGGCGGCGTTCGCGACGTTCCTCGTCCCGAGTCTCGGCCTGCTCGTGTGGCGCGCGCGTCGCGGGCGGAGCGAGGCGATCCGCCTGCGATCTCGGGTGCTCCTCGCGCTCGCGGCCGTCGGCATCGCCGGGTGGTGGGTCGGGGGGTTCCACCTGCCGCGCTACCTGTGGCCGACGCTCGCGCTTCTCTGCGCGCCGGTGGCGCTCGTGTTCGACGAAGTGCCAGGGAAGGGGAAGATCGCGCTCGTCGTCCTCCTCGCGGTCGCCGGGCTCTTCTCGTCGCTCGAGAGCCTCCGCATCGTCCACGATTCGCGCCACTTCGTCACCGGCAAGCTCCCTGGGCGGGCGACGAAGCCGATCTACTACAACATGCCAGATCTCATCTACGAGCTTCCTCCTGGCACGAGGATCCTCCTGCTCCAGGTCGGGGGGGAGAGCTACCACCGCACGTTCCGGTACCCGCTCGTCGGGGACCTGCCCGGAAACGACGTGATCATGGTGGGCGACGTCGGGATCGACCTCGAAGTGGCAGTCGGCGACACGGCGGCGACTCACGCGGTCCTGAGAAGCGAGGGCGTGGAGTACGTCTTCAGGAGAACGCTCACGATGCTCCCTCGAAGGACTTGGTTCGACGACTTCCCCGCCCGCTACGAGAAGGTCCACGACACCGCCGAGAACCCCTATCCGTGGCACCGGGTTGGCATCGTGCGGCAGCGCGCCGACGGCCGGTTCGAGGGGTTCCCGACGGTGACCACCATCTACCGCGTGAGGGGGGAGTAGCCGGGGCGCCCCGCGGCGCTCCCTGAGGGCCCCCGGCGCCCGGTTTGACTTCCTCACCATCCTGTGATAGTTTGCGAGACTCGTACCAATCGGCGTCAAGACGCGGTGATTCCGGGGAGGACCCGTGACCGACGAACGGAGACGCATCGTCCTCCAGATTGTCGGGTTCGCCGTCGTCGTGGCGCTCGTCCTGACGTTTCTGGCCAGGCGGAGACCGCCGCTCGAGCGGTTCGACGAGAGCCGTCTCCTCATGGGCACGGCCGTCTCGGTGAGCGTCTTCCACCGCGACGAGGAGTGCGGGAAGCGGGCGATCGAGGCGGCGTTCGCCGAGATCGCGCGGGTCGAGTCCCTGACGACGCGGCACTCGGAGGGAAGCGAGATCTCGCGGGTCAACCGCCACGTCGCCGAGTCCGGTGAGACGGCTTCAGCGGGGTTCGCGGTCGACCGCGAGATGGCCTCCGTCCTTGCCCGGGCACTCGAGATCGCCGAGATGACAGGCGGCGCCTTCGATCCGACGGTCGCGCCTCTGATCGACTACTGGGCGGTCGACGGGTGGCCGTTGCGGCGCCCGAGCCTGGACAGCCGCAGGATCAAGGAGATCGCAGGCAGGGTCGATTATCGTCAGGTCGCGCTCGACACGGCCGCCGCGAGCGTCGCGATGCCGCCGACGTCGAAGCTCGATCTCGACGCGATCGCGAAGGGCTACGCCGTCGACCGCGCGGTCGAGATGCTCGCAGACCAGGGCATCGAGATCGCGATCGTCGACGCCGGTGGGGACGTCAGGTTCCTCGGTCGGGATCCGTGGGGCGGCGGCTGGAAGGTCGGCATCAAGCACCCTCGCGAGGACGGCGTCATCGGAGTCCTCACGCTCGACGGGGGAAGCGTCGCGACCTCGGGCGACTATCAACGCTACACCATGGTCTGTGGGATGATGATCCACGCCATCTTCGATCCCTCGACCGGGTTTCCCGCCGGCGGAGCCGTGAGCGTGACGGTGACGGCTCCCGAGGCGATCGACGCCGACGCCCTGGCGACCGCGGTCTTCGTCCTCGGTCCCGAGGAGGGCATGGCGCTCGTCGAGTTGCTCGACGATGTCGAGACGGTCATCGTGACCTCGAAGCCGCTCGGCGACGGGACCTCCAGGGTTACGGTTGGAGACGTCCTCGTGTCGAGCGGCCTCGAGGGCAGGTTCGAGGAGGGCGCGCCGGACGGGCGGTGAGTGTTGCCCGGGACGCGCCCGCGATGCGGCCGGCCCGGAGCGGACGGCCGATCGGGGTGGGACCATGGTCGAGGCGAAGCACTGGCACGGTCTGGACGACGGGCGCGTCGGATGCGACCTCTGCCCGCAGGCGTGCACGATCGCCGACGGGAAGCCGGGCATCTGCCTCGGTCGCGTGAACCGGGGCGGCACCCTCTACGCCGAGAACTTCGGCGAGTGCGTCTCGGTCGCGATGGACCCGATCGAGAAGAAGCCGCTCTACCACGTCTGTCCGGGGCGGCAGGTTCTCTCGATCGCGTGCAACGGGTGCAACCTCCGCTGTGATTTCTGCCAGAACTGGTCGATCTCGCAGAAGAGGACCGAGACCAGGGCGGTCTCGCCCGAGGACCTCGTCGATCTTGCGGCCGGAAGCGGCTCGTTCGGGATCGCCTACACGTACACCGAGCCGATGGTCTGGTTCGAGTACCTGCTGGCGGCCGGAGCACTGGCGCACGAGCGGGGGCTCAAGAACATCCTCGTCACGAACGGCATCGTGAACGAGGCTCCGCTCCGGGAACTCCTGCCGCTCATCGACGCGATGAACGTCGACCTGAAGTCGATGCGAGCGGAGTTCTACAGGGACTACTGCCACATCGAGGGCCTCGAGGCCGTGAAACGCACGATCCGGCTCGGGGCGGAGGCCAGCTTCATAGAGGTCACGAACCTCGTGATCCCGGGGCTCAACGACTCGGAGGAGGAGACGCGGGAACTCGTGGACTTCATCGCCGGAATCGACCCGGCGATACCGCTCCACTTCTCGCGCTACTTCCCGACGTACAAGATGAACATCGAGCCGACGCACGTCGCGACGCTCGAGCGGGCAGGCGAGATCGCGCGGGAGAGGCTCCACTACGTCTACCTGGGGAACGTCGGGCTCGCTGAGGAGTCCGACACGCTCTGCCCGACCGCCGGGAACGTCCTCGTCCGGCGGACGGGATACGCGAGCGAGGTGGTTGGAATCGAGGACGGGAAGTGCGGCCGGTGCGGGAGGCCGGCGGACTTCCTCTGGTGCGACTGACGTGCCCGCCCCGCCCAGGGAGGAGAGCCGGTGAGAGAGATCGGTTGCGTAGTATCGGTGAAGGACGAAGCCGTCGTCGTGGCGATGCCGATGTCCCCGGAGTGCGAGAAGTGCGGGGCGTGCATCGTCGCGGGCGAGGGGAAGGAAGTGCTCCTCCTCGCGAAGAACGCGGCGGGCGCCGGAGCGGGTGACACGGTCGAGATCGAGATCAGCGCGGGGCGCGTGCTCGCCGCGGCGTTCATCATCTACATGGTTCCAATCATATTGACGATCGTCGGGTTCCTCGTCGGAAGCGCGATCACCGGAGGTGACGAGGAGGCGAATCTCCCGATCATCCTCGCGGTCGTCTTCCTGGTCGCGTCGTTTCTCTCGGTGTGGATGTACGACATGCGGCTCCGGAGGGTCGAGCGGCGGCAGGCCGTCGTGACGAGGATCCTGACGGAGGAAGAGGCGAGGACGAGACGGAAGCAGATTGAGCCCGCGAAGCTCGGAGGGTAACGATTGTATAAAAGCTCCAAGCGGCTGGTGAACAAGATGGCGAAGCTGGCCCTCACCAAGAAGGCCGAGGACGTGATCTCGATGGATCTTCGGGGTCTCGTCTCGACGTGCGATTTCTTCGTGATCTGTCACGGCACGACCGACGTGCACGTGAAGGCGATCGCCGACGCGATCGAGGACGGTCTCAGGGAGGTGGACGAGAAGCCGTGGCACGTGGAGGGCACCGAGGGGAAGCGATGGATTCTCCTCGACTACGTGAACGTTGTCGTCCACGTGTTCGACCCCGAGACGCGAGACTACTACCAGCTCGAGCGGTTGTGGGGCGACGCGCAGATTCAGAAGTACGAGGACGAGTAGCCCTCTTGGTGCTCCCGCGGCTGCGCCGCGGGACGGACGGGGAGGCTCGACGGGGGAAGGCGCGTCGTTGTGGCGATCCCGCTCGGCGATGATCACACAGGGGAGCTCATCGTCAAGCTGCCACGGGAGGAGTGACATGATCGAGCCGATTCTGGCGCGAAGGAGCATCCGCAAGTACACCGACGAGCCCGTCACCGACCTCGAGATCCGGCGGATCCTCGAGGCGGCGATGGCCGCGCCGTCGGCGAGCGACAAGAAGCCGTGGCACTTCGTCGCGGTCACCGACCGCTGGACGCTCGATCAGCTGGCGGAGTACGGATCGCACTGGCAGATGCTCAGGGAGGCGCCGCTTGCCGTCGTGGTGTGCGGCGACCCGGTGGTCTCGGAGCGTTACTGGGTCCAGGACGCGTCGGCCGCGACCGAGAACCTCCTGCTCGCGGTATCGATGATGGGACTCGGAGCGGTCTGGCTCGGCTGCCACCCGAGGCCGGAGCGCGTCGGGCCGGTGCGCGAGCTTCTGGACATCCCGCATGAGATCGAGCCGCTGGCGGTCGTGTCGATCGGCCACCCGGCGGAGGAGAAGGAACCGCGCACCCAGTATGACGAGGAGCGCGTGCACAGGGACAAGTGGTAGGATGATTCGCATGCTGCCGGACGAGGGGCGGAAGCGCCGCCTCCGGCCGGTCCCCGGCCTCCGCATGGCCGTCACGTCGGGTAGGGAAAGGACGTAGAGAGTGAAGAAGTTTCTTGCAGTGGCCGCGGTCGCCGCGCTGGCGCTCGTGATGGCCTCCTGCGCAGGAGAGGGCGATCTGCCGAGGAAGGCGTCGCTCGACACATTCGAGGAGCGTGCCAGCTACGCGCTCGGTCTGGACGTCGCGTCCTCCCTGACGAGGTCGGGGGCCGAGGTCGACATCGCCGCGTTCGTGCAGGGGTTCCGTGACACGCTCGAGGGACAGACCGTTCTCATGAACCAGGAAGAGATGCGAACGGTCCTGACGGAGTTCTCCGAGCAGATGCGCACGGTGGCGCAGGAGAAGATGGAGAGCGAGGGAGTCGCTAATCTCGAGGGAGCTATGGCCTTCATGGAAGAGAACAAGGCGAAGGAGGGCGTGGTCACGACGGAGAGCGGCCTCCAGTACACGGTGCTCACGGAGGGAAGCGGGCCGAAGCCGGGGCCGACCGCCAAGGTCAAGGTGCACTACACGGGCACGCTCGTCGACGGCACGCAGTTCGACAGCTCGCACGATCGGGGCCAGCCGGCGGAGTTCCCCCTGAACGGCGTGATCCCCGGGTGGGGTGAGGGTCTGCAGCTCATGAGCGTCGGGAGCACGTACCGCCTGTTCGTTCCGCCCGATCTCGGGTACGGGCAGAGGGGCGCGCCCCCTGTGATTCCACCGAACGCGGCGCTCATCTTCGACATCGAGCTTCTCGAGATCGTGGAGTAGAGATCGCAGGCCGCTCTGCGCCATCGGGGCCCGGGGGTCCCGACGGCGCGGGCGGCGTTGGGAGACGAACGGACCCCCGCGTCGATTGCGGGGCGCGTCCCGGCCGGTGGCCGGGACGAATCACGGGAGCCACCGTTGTTCGACGACGCACTCAGGCAGCTGCTCGCCGAGGCCATCGCGCGCCTCGGCC
>JALGWI010000015.1 GCA_025774245.1 bacterium | reverse complement strand
TCGGCCGCAGATGCACGGAGGCCCGGGACAGAGTGTGGCCCGCCCTGGTGGGCGGGCCACGTGTGATGTCCTGTGTGCCGTGCCGGCCGGGTCCGGGCGCTACGGCTTGTCGGGCGGGGCGTCGGAGCTGGGCGGTGCTGGCGGCTCCGGCAGTTCATCCGGCTCCGGTGCGTCGGGCTCGGCAGGCTCCTCGGGTGGCGCGGGCCTTTCGGATTCCGCCGGCTCCGCAGGCTCCTCGGGTGGAGCGGGCGTCGAGCCTCCGGGATGCGCGTCGGGGATTGAGATCGACAGCTCCATCGTCTTCTCGTCCTGCATCTTGAAGTGCACCGGGACGATGACCTCGACGTCCTCCTCCGGGCTTCCTTCGAGCTTGAAGGTCCACTTCCAGGCCGCGGCCTCGGCGGCCTCCGCCAGCGATGGGTAACCCTCGACGTCCTCGAGCACGAAGATGTTGTTGGTGGTTCCGTCGGGACTGAGCACGAGCTTGAGGGTGACTTTGCCCCCGACGCCGTCGCGCTTGGCGTCCTCGGGATACTCGGGATCCGCCATCGACTCCAGCGTGAGGGTGTAGGTCTTCTCCTCTTCGGCGGCCGACTCGCTCTCCGGTGCTTCGGTCGTCTCCGCCTCCTCGGTTCTCTCCGGTTCCTCCTCGGCCGTGGCGGGGGAGGTGAGAGGGAGGGCGGACGCTACCACGAGGCACGCCACCGCCAGTCCCAGAACGACTCGATGTCTCAGCATGACGACACTCCTTCCTTCGCTTCCCAGTCGATCGAATCGACGTCGGATGAGCGACGGTCCTCCGAACGCGAGGGCCGTGGCGACCCGCGGGGGGGCGAGTCCGATGCTGAACGCGCGGGCGAGGGCGCGGGCGTAGACAGAGGGCTCAATGCCGCGATCGACGACCGCCTCGTCGCACGCCAGCTCCGTCGTGTCACGAAGCCTCCTCAGCAGGAACCAGAGGGGCGGGAAGTAGAAGAACGCGATGATCGCGGCGCGCTGGAGGGCGAACCGCAGCGGCTCCATGCGGCGCCGATGCGCATCCTCGTGGAGGATCACGCCACGGAGCTCGTCGGCCGGAAGCTCGCGGACGACGGTCGCCGAGAGGAAGATCCGCGGTCTCACGAGTCCGACGACGCCCGGCATCCCGCTTCCCGGAGCGACGCGGATCGCCGCGGGGGCGACGTCCGTTCCGAGGAGGGCCTCCTCGATTCGGCGGCGAACAGAAGGGGACCACTCCGCGGGGGAGAGCATCTCCGGGCTCTCTCCGGCGCGTCGCGCCGGCAGCCAGGAGACGGCGAACCATGCCGCTCCCGCGAGCCAGAGGGCCGTCAGGATCGTTGGGAGGGCGCCGGCCTCGAGGAGCCCCCGGGGCCAGCGCAGCGCGGCGCCGGCGGGGTCGAGGTACGGCGACGCCTTCTCGATCCACACGGTGACGACGGTCGTGTCGATGGCGCCGACGCGCGGGTCCGCGGCGAACCGCTCGAGGAATCCGCGGAAGAGGAACCTGACGGCGGCGAACGGCACGAGGAGCTTCGCGAGGCCGATCCACCAGAGGGTGTTCGTGACACGCGCGGGCGCCGCCCGCATCGCGCGGACGAGGAGCGCGAGTGCCGCGAGCACGATCGCCGTCTGCCACAGGTGGGAGGCGACGGCCAGCCAGTACCTTCCGATGAGTTCCACTGCCGACGTCACGGGTGCTTCCTCCACTACTCCTTCACGTCCTTGCCTCGCCGCGGCTTCTGCGAGGCCTTCTGCGCGACGCGATCCTCGATCTCCTTCAAGTCCTCGACGGTCACCTCGTCCATCTGAGCGAGCTGGGCCATCAGAGGGGCGGCCGAGCCGTCGAAGGCGACGTCGAGGAAGCGGCGGATCTCCTTCCGGAGCATCGCGGAGGGGGAGACGGCCGAGCGATAGACCCAGGCCTTGCCGTCCTTCCGCACGCGGACGACGGCGCCCTTGTCCTCGAGCCGCTCGACGATCTTCCTCACGGTCGAGTAGCTCGGGGGGTCGGTCAGATCTTCGCGGATCTCCCGGACGGACGCCTCGCGGCGATTCCAGAGCTTCCTCAGGCACTGAAGCTCGAAGCGGGAGAGATCGGGGAGAGAGCCCATGTGCGTCTCCTCATCCTGGCCATCGGTGACAACTGTCACACTTATTCTGCGACGTTTGTCGCGGGAAGTCAAGCGCTTTCTCGAGCCGGGTCGCGGGGGCGGGGGAGGCCGACGGGAGGCCCGCGCGACGCCCGCGAGTGGCCGCTCCTGGGGCTTCCGGGGCTCCCACGGGACCCCCCCCGAGGCCGGAAAGGGCGCGGCGCCCCGGGGCTCCTCCTGTATACTATGAGCCCGAAACCGCCCGCGCTCTGGGGCATCAGAACGCGAGAGTGGTGATCCCTCGAGAGGCTCTCACGCACACCGCCCGACAACCAGGAGGCCGACGAACATGGCACGGTTCCGGTGCACCGTCTGCAACTGGGTCTACGACGAGGAGGTGGAAGGCGTCCCCTTCGCGGACCAGCCCGACAGCTACACCTGTCCGAGCTGCGGCGCCCCCAAGTCGGCGTTCGTCCCCGAGGGGATCGTCAGGGGAGACGCTGCGATCGGGACGACCGTCGCCGACAGGATGGTCGAGCAGCTCGTCGCACTCGGCGTCGAGTGCGTCTACGGCATCCCCGGGGATTCGAACCTCCCGCTCGTCGACTCGATCCGGCGCAACGGCCGCATCAGGTTCGTGCTGACGCGCCACGAGGAGACGGCCGCCTTCATGGCCGCGGCCCACGGCAAGATGACGGACAAGATGGGTGTCTGCATGTCGATCGCCGGACCGGGCGCCACGAACCTCGTGACCGGACTCATGGACGCCCAGGCAGACCGGGCGCCCGCGCTCGGCCTCGTCGGCCAGGTCGCCGAGGTCTACCTCGGCAGCTCGGCCTTCCAGGAGATCGATCAGCTCGAGCTCTTCCATCCCTTCACCGAGTTCGCCGAGACCGTGGCGCGCCCGAACCAGGCGCTCCGGCTCACGCTCAACGCCGCGAAGCACGCGTACAGACAGCCCGGCGTCTCGATCCTCTCGACGCCGACCGACGTTCTCGTCGATCCGCTCGACGAGGCGGCGCTCGATCCCGGCCGGAGGCTCTTCCTCGACCTGCCGTGTCCCCGGGAGGAACAGATCGATCGTGCCGTCGCGCTCATCAAGAAACACGGCAGGGCCGCGATCCTTGCGGGGTGGGGCGCGCGCCACCACGGCGACCTCCTCCTTAAGCTCGCCTCCTGTCTCAAGTGCCCGATCGCGACGACGTCGAGGGCCAAGGGGGCGATCCACGAGACCGAACGGGCGAGCGTCGGCGTCCTCGGCTCGATCGGCTCGAAACACGCGGCGCTCGCGCTCCAGGACGTCGAGCTCGTGATCGTGATCGGCACGGGATTCCGCCACGCGCAGCTCATCCCCGCGGGAACGAAGATCGTCCAGATCGACATCGACCCGACGAGGATCGGGAGGACGTTCGACATCGACGTCGGGATCGTCGGCGACGCCGGAGCAGCGCTCGAGATGCTCGTCGAGAGGCTCGAGCCGCGCGAGGAGGACACGTCGTTCTGGAAGAAGATCGAGACGTTCAAGGCCCAGGAGGCCGCGGAGTTCGAGGAGGAAGCGAACGATCTCTCGAAGCCGATCAATCCCGGGTACGTCATGCAGGCGCTCCGGAGGAACGTCGCGGACGACGCGATCATCACGGTCGACGTCGGCGACCACACGTACTGGTTCTACAAGCGCTTCGTCTGCGTTGGGCAGAGGACGTTCCTCTCGGCGAACATCGCGAGCATGGGTTTCGCGCTGCCGGCAGCGCTCGCCGCGGCGCTGGCGTATCCCGGCAAGCAGATCGTCTGTCTCACGGGCGACGGCGGCTTCGGAATGCTCATGGCCGACTTCACGACGGCCGTGAGGGAGGAGCTTCCCATCAACGTCATCGTGATGAACGACGAGCGTCTCAAGAACATCAAGAAGGAGATGGCGCGCGACGGCTACCCCGAGTTCGGGATCAGCTTCCCCAATCCCGACTTCGCCGAGTTCGCCCGGTCGTCCGGAGGGGAGGGCTACCGCGTCGAGGATCCGAAGGACCTCGATCAGGCACTCGCGAGCGCGTTCCGCTCGAAGAAGCCGGCGATCATCGACGTGATCGTCGATCGAGAGAAGATGGCCGCCTCGGCCAAGCGCATCGACTGACAGAGGCCCAAGCGACGGCCGCGGCGAGAGCCGCACCGGAGATACGCCCATTGGAGACATGCCATGCCTGAGATCACCCGCCACGACGTGCTCGTCATCGGAGGAGGCCTCGCCGGGCTTCGCGCCGCGGTCGCCATCCACGACGCCGGGCACGACGTCGCCGTGCTCTCGAAGGTCTACCCGATCCGCTCGCATTCGGGGGCGGCGCAGGGAGGCGTGAACGCGTCCCTCGGGAACCACCCCGAGGGGCACGACGACTCCTGGGAGAAGCACGCCTTCGACACGATCAAGGGCTCCGACTACCTGGCCGACCAGCCGAGGGCGGAGATCCTGGCGCAGGACGCGCCCGCGCGCGTGATCGAGATGGAGCACTGGGGCGCCTACTTCAGCCGCTTCCCGGACGGCCGGATCGCGCAGCGACCGTTCGGCGGCGCGGGGTTCCCTCGCACCTGCTACGCCGCCGACCGCACGGGGCACCAGCTCCTCCACACGCTCTGGGAGCAGTGCATCAAGCGCGGCATCACGTTTCTGAACGAGTGGTTCATCACGCGCTTCGTCACGTCCGGGGGACGGGTCGTCGGGGCGGTGGCGATGCACGTCCCGTCGGGCGAGCTCGCGGCCTTCGGAGCCGACGCCACCGTGCTCGCCGGCGGCGGGTACGGGCGCGTCTTCGCCAAAACGACGAACGCCTACATCAACACGGGAAGCGCGACCGCGGCCGCCTACATCGCCGGGGCGCGGCTCGAGGACGCTGAGTTCGTCCAGTTCCACCCGACCACGCTCTTCGGAACGAACATCCTCATCAGTGAGGGCGTGCGAGGCGAGGGCGGTCACCTGGCGAACGCCGAGGGCAACCGCTTCATGGATCGCTACGCCCCGTCGGTGATGGAGCTCGCGCCGCGCGACATCGTGGCCCGCGCCATCCAGACGGAGATCGACGAGGGGCGCGGGTTCGAGGGGGGCTACGTCCACCTCGACATCCGCCACCTCGGCGCCGACGTCATCATGTCGCGACTGCCGGGCATCCGACAGATCGCGATGGACTTCGCGGGCGTCGACCCGATCGAGACGCCGATCCCGGTCCAGCCGGGGCAGCACTACTCGATGGGCGGGCTCTCCTGTGACGAGGACGGCGCGACCGACGTTCCCGGACTCCTCGCGTGCGGCGAGTGCTCGTGCGTGAGCGTCCACGGCTCGAACCGGCTCGGCGGGAACTCGCTCCTCGAGACGCTCGTCTTCGGGAAGCGCGCCGGGGACCGGGCCGCGGGGCTCGTCGGGGGCGGGTCGGCCTCGGACGGGGCTCTCTCGGCGGCGCTCGAGGACGCGCGCAGATCGATCGCGGCGCTCAAATCGCGCGGTGGACGCGAGCGACAGGACGCCGTTCGCCGGGAGATGCAGTCGGTCATGACCGAGAAGGTCGGGCTCTTCCGAGAGGAGCGACCGCTCGCCGGGGCCGTCGACGCGATCGCCGGCCTCAAGGAACGCCACCGGAACGTGTCGCTCGCGAACACGGGGGAGCCGTTCAACTACGATCTCATCGACACGCTCGAGCTCGGAGGGATGCTCGAGCTCGCGCACGTCACGGCCGCAGGCGCCCTGGCAAGGACCGAGAGTCGGGGCTCCCACTGGCGGACCGACCATCCCGCCAGGAACGACGACGACTGGCTCAAGCACACGATGGCGACGCACGTCGAAGGCGGCGAGCCCGCGATCGGCTACGAGGACGTCATCATCACGAGCTACGAACCGATGGAGAGGAAGTACTGATGGCGAAGACGGCACGCACGTTCAGGATCCGGCGGTACGATCCCGCGGAGGACGCCGCGCCGAGCTACCGCGAGTACGTGATCGACGTCCCCGAGGGGATGACGGTGCTCGAGGCGCTCATCAGGATCCAGGCGGAGCAGGACGGGACGCTCGCGTTCCGGTACGCCTGCCGCGGGGCGGTGTGCGGCTCGTGCGCGATGGCCATCGACGGCGTCGTGCGCCTCGCGTGCCGCACGCAGGTGCGCGGGCTCGAAGGCGAGACGGTCACGGTCGACCCGCTGCCGAACCTCGAGGTCGTGAAGGACCTCGTCGTCGACATGGACTCCTTCTTCGAGAAGGACTTCGCCGTCGAGCCGTGGCTGCAGCCGGCGGAGCCCGCGCCCGAGCGCGAGCGCCCGGTGAGTCCGGACGACTGGACGGAGGCGGAGCCCTACACGAACTGCATCCTCTGCGCGAGCTGCCACGGGGTCTGCCCGGTCGCCGCGCGCGATCCCGAGTACCTCGGGCCGGCGGCGCTCGCGAAGCACTACCGGTTCCTCGCCGACGCGCGCGACGGCGCCGGCGAGAAGAGGCTCAAGCTCGTCGACAGCGAAGCCGGGGTCTGGGGCTGCGACGTCGTGTGGAGCTGCTCGAAGATCTGCCCGAAGGGCGTCCGTCCCACGAAGGGCATCCTCGCGACGCGGGAGCGGGTGAAGCCATGAGAAGAGAACGCGACTCGATGGGTGAGGTCGAGATCCCCGACGGCGCCCTCTGGGGCGCGCAGACAGAGCGGGCCGTCGAGAACTTCCCGATCTCGGGACTCAAGTTCGGGCGGCGGTTCATCGCGGCGCTCGCGCTCGTCAAGCGCTCCTCTGCGCTCGTGAACGTCGAGCTCGGGCATCTCGACGCGGGCCTCGGCGACGCGATCGTCAAGGCCTGCGACGAGATCATCGAGGGCAAGTGGGACGACCAGTTCCCCGTCGACGTCTTCCAGACGGGCTCGGGAACGTCGACCAACATGAACGCAAACGAGGTCGTCGCCAACTGCGCGATCCAGATCCTGGGCGGCGAGATCGGCTCCCGATCGCCCGTCCACCCGAACGACCACGTCAACATGAGCCAGTCGAGCAACGACGTGATTCCGACCGTGATCCACGTCGCGGCGGTGACGTGCCTCCGGAAGGACCTCGTCCCGGCGCTCGAGGGCCTGGCGGGCGCGCTCGAAGATAAGGCGCGCGCGTTCGACGACGTCGTGAAGATCGGTCGGACGCACCTCATGGACGCGACCCCGATCCGGGTGGGGCAGGTGTTCGGTGGCTACGCCGCGCAGGCCAGGAAAGGGGTCGAGCGGGCCGGCAGGGCCGCGGAGGCAATGAGGGAGCTGCCGCTCGGAGGGACGGCCGTCGGCACGGGCGTCAACGCCCCGCGCGGGTTCGCGGGGCGCGCCATCGCGCACATCAACGAGGCGTCGGGGGGCGGGTTCGTCGAGGCCGCGAACCACGTCGAGGCGAACGCGGCGCGCGACGGCATCGTGGAGGCATCGGGGGAGATCCGTACGATCGCGGTGAGCCTCGCCAGAATCGCCGACGACGTCCGCTGGCTCGGCTCGGGCCCGAGGAGCGGGCTCGGGGAGCTCCGGCTTCCCGCCGTGCAGCCGGGCTCGTCGATCATGCCCGGGAAGGTCAACCCGGTCATGGCCGAGGCGCTCATCATGGTCGCGGCGCAGGTCGTCGGCCACGACACGACCGTCGCCCTGGGAGGCTTAGGCGGCCACTTCGAGCTCAATACGATGATGCCGGTCATGGCCTACGATCTTCTGAACTCGATCGAGTGGCTCGCGGGCGCCGTCCGGGCGTTCACCGACCGCTGCGTGCGGGGGATCGAGGTCGACCGGGAGCGCTGCGCCAGGGACGTCGAGATGAGTCTCGAGATCGCGACCGCGCTCGCGCCCGTGATCGGCTACGACGGCGCGGCCGAGATCAGCGAGGAGGCCCACCGGACCGGACGCACCGTGCGCGAGGTGGCTCTCGAGCGCGACGTGCTTCCCGCCGACGAGCTCGACGCGCTCCTCGACCCGAGACGCGCGACCGAACCTGCGGAGTAGCGCCGGACGCCGCGCGCGGCGCACAGCAACAACGCACCACACGAACGGAATCAGAAGGAGAACCCGCATGCCGAAGTGGCGCTGCACCGTCTGCAACTACATCCACGAGGGGGAGACGCCTCCCGACAAGTGCCCCGTCTGCGGCGTCGGACCCGAGAAGTTCGTGCGCGTGAGCGACGACGAGGCGGCCGGGGCCGCCGGCGAGCCCGAAACGCTCGAGGAGGCGCGCGACCGCTGCCGGGAGAAGCTCAGAGGGATCTGCGCCGTCTATCCGCGCTGCGACGGCGACAAGAACAGCATCTGCCAGCGCGAGGCCTACGGGAAGCCGATCGGGCTCGGGGGTGTGGGGTCGGGACTGAGCTTCCAGGCGAACGTGGCCGCGCTCGCGAAGGTGGAGCTTCGCACGCGCGTGGTCGGACCCCACTTCGACGCCGACACCCAGCTGACGTTCCTCGGCCGCAAGCTCTCGATGCCGATCCTCGGAGCGTCGACGAGCGGCGTCTCCAAGTACAACGACGCCATCTCCGAGGACGACTTCTGCCGCGCCTGTGTGGAGGGCTGTAAGGAGGCCGGCACGATGACGCTTCGGGGCGACACCTTCTTCTACACGGTGAAGGAGAACCCGGCTCTCGACGCGATCGAGGCCGCCGGCGGGTGGGGGATCCCGATCTTCAAGCCCCGCGCGCAGGACGCGCTCAAGGAGCTCATCGAGCGGGCCGAGAAGACGGGGTGCCCGGCCGTCGGTGTCGATCTCGACGGCTGCGGATCTTCGAACTTTGCCCGGGCCGGGAAGCCCGTCTACAGGAAGACGATCGAGGACATGAAGGAGCTGGTCGGGTTCACTGAGTTGCCGTTCATTTTCAAGGGGATCATGGACGCCGACGACGCCGAGGCGTGCGTCGCGGCCGGGGCGAAGGTGGTCGCCGTCTCGAACCACGGCGGAAGGGTCCTCGACGGGACCCCCGGCGTGGCGGACGTCCTGCCCGGGATCGTCGACCGGGTCGACGGGAGTGCCCTCGTCACGGCCGACGGAGGCGTCCGGACCGGCTACGACGTGCTCAAGCTCCTGGGACTCGGGGCGACGGCCGTGCTGATCGGCCGGGACGTCATACGGGCCGCGATCGGCGGCGGGAGCAAGGGCGTCGAGCTCCAGATGAACCGCCTCGGGAGCGTCCTCAGGAAGGGGATGCTCATGACAGGCTGCAAAGACCTCGCGTCGATCGATCGTCGGATTCTGGACTAGTGCCGGGCCTCCCGGGCTCGCCCGGGAGTGGCGCGGCCCCGACGTGCCGGGCCCCGTCCCGGCCCCCATGAAACCAACGGCCCTCGCCCTGTGTCGAAAGGGGTGCGCGTCCTCTGCGTGGATCTGACGGTCAATCGCAGATACTCGATTACTCGAATGAATACGAGCCGGACTCCGCCGTCACACACCAGGAGGCCAAGCCAGCGCGACCGGCAGCGCCCCACCGCAGGAAGCTCCACCAACACCTTCGACAGATCAAGGACCAATCCGGGGACCCGACCCCCGTCAAGTGCTGTTGCGGGCCGCAAACTCATGCCTGAGTCGGGAAATGCGAGACCCGCCCGAGGAGACCGCCGGCGCCACACCGGCGGTCTCCTTCATGTTCGGGCGGCTCGCCGCGGCGACCTCGCCTCCGCGGGGCGCGCCCCCGCGAGGGAGGGGCCCTTCGCCCTTGAACACCCCCCGCCGCTCCTGTATCCTGCGTGTTGGAGGTTCCGGCCCGCCCCGCGGGTGAGAGCACGCCCCGCGCGGCTGACCCCATTACCCATCACGTGCCCAGCTTCGATCCCATGAGCCGCGAGCACACACCCATGCTGGATCTCGAGGTCCTGCACCGTCCGACGACTCCGGAGGAGGCCGTCAGGCTTTACGATGCGACGCCCGGGAACGGCCTCTACGTCGCAGGCGGCACGGTCCTCGTCCCGGCGGGGTCCTCCCGGCTCGACTACCTGATCGACCTCTCCCACGTCGGCCTCGACTACATCCGCCGCGAAGGCGACGGGCCCGCGCCCGATCTCGCGATCGGCGCCGGCGTGCGCATTGCGGACCTGGCCCGCAATGCCGAGGTGGCGGCCGTGGCGTCCGGGATCGTGAGGGACGCCGCATCCGCCGTCGCCACGCACACCGTCAGAAACCGCGCCACCGTCGGCGGGAACATCGTCGTGTCGCACTACCCGACCGACCTCCCCGCCGCGCTCCTCGTTCTCGACGCGCGGCTTGAGGTCCTGAACGGCGAGGGCACCCGGGAGATCGCCCTCACGGAGTTCTACGGCAACCGCCGGGAGGTTCACGAGAAGGGCGACCTGATCATCGAGGTCAGGATCCCGGGGGAGGGTCGCGGGTTCGCGGCCGCCTTCGAGAAGCTCGGGAGGCTCAAGGTCGACATCGCGATCGTGAACTGCGCGGCAGCGCTCAGGATCGACGGGGACGCGATCGCGGAGGCCCGCGTGGCGGTGAACGGCACCGGCCGGCCGCCGTCGCGGCTCCGGGAGGTCGAGTCGTTCCTGGCCGGGAAGCCGGTCGCGGTCTCGACGTTCGAGGAGGCCGGGCGCGTCGCGTCCGGATCGGTCGAACCGAGATCGAACCACCGGGCGAGCGCGGACTACCGCAGGAAGATGGTCGGCGTCCTCACGAAGAGGACGCTCCTCAAGGCAGCTGGCATCGACGATCGGTGAGGGAGCCATGGACGTCGGCTTCACAGTGAACGGCGCCCCCGTGCGCGTCACGATCCAGCCGAGCGAGGTCCTCCTGGACACGCTCAGGCGGCTCGGGTGGCGCGGCGTCAAGGCGGGGTGCCGCGCGGGAAGCTGCGGGAGCTGCACGGTCCTCCTGGACGGCAGGCCCGTCCCTTCGTGTACGGTGATGACGGCGCAGGTCGAGGGCGCCGCCGTCACCACGATCGAGGGCCTCGGGGATCCGGCGTCGCCGCACCCTCTCCAGTCCGAGTTCCTCGCGCGCGGGGCCGCCCAGTGCGCCTACTGCATGCAGGGCATGATCCTCTCGGCGAAGGCTCTCCTGGATGAGAACCCGAACCCCGACGAGGAGGCGATCCGACGCGGCCTCTCCGGCAACATTTGCCGTTGCACCGGATACGTGAAGGCGATCGACGCGATCGAGGCCGTCGCGGGTGGCGCAGCGGGGGAGGGCGGGGCGGCGAAGGCGGGCGGCCCGGCGCACCGGGCCGGCGACGGGCGGTTCGCCACGGTCGGCGTCAGTGAGGCGAAGACCGAGGGCATCGGGCTCGTCGCGGGGCTCGCGAAGTACACCGACGACTTCGCGTTCGAGGGGCTCCTCCATGGGCGCATCAAGCGGAGCCCCCACGCGCACGCGCGCATCGTTGCGATCGACACCTCGAAGGCTCTCGCCCTTCCCGGCGTCCACGCCGTCCTCACGCACGAGAACGTGCCGCGGGTTCCCTTCTCGACGGCTGGCCAGAACCATCCCGAGCCGTCGCCGTACGACTGCGTGATGCTCGACCGGAAGGTGCGGTTCGTCGGTGACCGGGTCGCGGCGGTCGCGGCGGAGACGCCGCTCCTCGCCAAGCGGGCGTGCGACCTGATCGAGGTCGAGTACGAGGTGCTTCCACTCCTGCTCGAGCCCGAGCGCGCGATGGACCCGGGTGCGCCCGTGATCCACGACGAGGAGGACGCCTCGGGCATCGCCGACGCGTCGCGGAATCTCGCGGCCCACGTCGACGCGGAGGTCGGGGACGTGGCGAAGGGCTTCGACTCGGCCGACCGCGTCTTCGAGCACACCTACAGCGTCCAGTACATCCACGCGAACCCGACCGAGCCACACATCACGGCGACCTACCTCGACGAGAAGGACAGGCTCGTCGTCATCACGAGCACGCAGGTCCCGTTCCACGTTCGCCGCATCGTCGCGCGCGTGAACGAGTTTCCGCTCTGGCGCGTGAGGGTCATCAAGCCCAGGATCGGGGGAGCGTTCGGGGTCAAGCAGGAGGTCGTGCTCGAGGACGTCTGCGCCGCGCTCACGCTCAGGACGCGGCGTCCCGTGAAGCTCAGGCTCGATCGGGACGAGGAGCTCGCGGCCACCCGCACGCGCCATCCCCAGACCATCCGGCTCCGGACCGGTGTGAGGAGCGACGGCTCGATCGTCGCGCGCGAGATGAAGGTGCTCACGAACTCCGGGGCGTACGGCACGCACGCGCTCACGGTCCCCTCGAACACGGGCAGCAAGTCGCTCCCTCTCTACCGGTCGCCGAACATCTCCTTCTCGAACGACTCGGTCTACACGAACCTCGCCGTCGGCGGCGCGTGCCGCGGATACGGGGCGCCCCAGGGCTACTTCGCGGTCGACTCTCACATGGACGAGATCGCGCACGCGCTCGGGATCGACCCCGTCGAGTACCGGCTCGCGAACGCAGTCAGGGAGGGCGACGAGGACCCGCTCGCCACGAAGCTCGGCGAGGGGAAGGAGGGGTTCAGGCGCATCTTCCGGACGAACGGGCTCGCCGAGTGCTGGGAGAGGGTCGGCGAGGTCTCCGGCTGGGACGCGTGGCGGGCCTCGCTCGCGCCGGGCGAGACTGGCCGTCCTGGATCGAGGTCGCACACGCGCGTCGGCAAGGGCGTCGGGTTCGCCATGCACGGGAGCGGGATTCCGGGCGACGACATGGGCGGGGCGACGATCAAGGCGAACGAGGACGGCTCGTTCAACCTGCTCGTCGGGGCGACCGATCTCGGGACCGGCAGCGACACGATCCTCGCGCAGATGGCGGCGGAGGTCCTCGGGGTGGAAGCCCGGGAGATCGTCGTCTATTCCTCCGACACCGACCGGACGCCGTTCGACGTCGGCGCGTACGCGTCGAGCACGACGTACGTGAGCGGAGGCGCCGTCGTCAAGGCGGCCGAGCGCGTGCGCGACAGAATGCTTCACCACGCGGCCGCGCTCCTGGGCGAGGGGCCCGAGGGGCTCGTCTGCGCCGCCGGGAGGGTGACGGCGGCCTCCGGTAAGAGCGTCACGCTCAAAGAAGTGGCGACGGCCGCGATGTACGGTGAGGAGAAGGAGCAGGTCTCGTTCACCGCCTCGAACGTGACGTACGACTGCCCGCCGCCGTTCGCCGCCGCCTGCACGACCGTCGAGGTCGACCTCGAGACCGGACGCGTCGACGTCCACGACTTCGCGTGCGCGATCGATCTCGGGTTCCCGATCAACCCGGCCCTCGCCGAGGGGCAGATCGAGGGCGGCGTGCTCATGGGGCTCGGGTACGCGCTCTCCGAGGAGATGCTCTTCGACGGCAAGGGCAGGATGCTGAACGCGAACCTCAGGGACTACCGCGTGTTCACGGCCGTCGACGCTCCCCGGATCAAGGCGATCCTCGTGACGACGAACGAGCCTACAGGGCCTTTCGGCGCGAAGAGCGTCTCGGAGATCCCGGTCGACGTCGTCGCCCCGGCGGTCGCGAACGCGATCTTCGCCGCGACCGGCGTGAGGCTGAGGGACCTTCCGTTCACGCCCGAGCGGGTCCTGGCGGGCATCGAGGCGGCCGCGGGAGGCGGCTCCGGAGACCGCACCGGAGGCGCCACCGGAGACAGACCGTGATCCTCTTCAAGAACGTCTACCACCTCGCGACGATGAACGACGCCGGGGACCGGCTCTCCGGTGTCGACGTTCTCGTCGACGGCAGCCGGATCGCGCGGATCGCCGACGCGATCGACGCGCCGGAAGGCGCCCGCATCATCGACTGCTCGTCGATGCTCGTGCTGCCCGGCTTCGTCAACCTCCACCACCACTTCTACCAGACGCTCCAGAGGAATCTCCCCGCCGCGCAGAACAGGAAACTCTTCGACTGGCTCACGACCCTCTACGACATCTGGGCGCACGTGACACCCGAGGTCATCCGGGCGAGCACGCGCCTGGCGTGCGCCGAGCTTCTCCTCACCGGATGCACGATGGCGAGCGACCAGATGTACGTCTTCCCGGCCGGCGTCGACGAGGATCTCATCGGGATCGAGATCGAGGCGGCGCGGGAGCTGGGTATCCGTTTCCACCCGACGCGCGGGAGCATGTCGCGCGGGCGCTCGGACGGCGGGCTTCCGCCGGACTCGGTCGTCCAGCGCGAGGAGGACATCCTCCGGGATTCCGAGCGGCTCGTCGACCGCTTCCACGATCCGGAGCCGTTCTCGATGACGAGGATCGCGCTCGCGCCGTGCTCGCCGTTCTCGGTGACCGATAGGCTCATGAAGGAGACGGCGGAGCTGGCGCGCCGGAAGGGCGTGCTCCTCCACACGCACCTCGCCGAGACCGCCGACGAGACCGAGTACTGCCTCGAGCGCTACGGGGCGCGCCCGCTCGCGGTCATGGAGCGGCACGGCTGGGTGGGGGAGGACGTCTGGTTCGCGCACGGGATCCACTTCGAGGACGCCGAGCTCGAGCTCCTCGCGTCGACCGGCACGGGGATCGCGCACTGCCCGACGTCGAACATGCGCCTCTCGTCCGGAGTGGCGCGCGTGCCGGAGATGCTCGAGAGGGGAGTCCGCGTCGGGCTCGCCGTCGACGGGAGCGCGAGCAACGATACGTCGGACATGCTCGGCGAGCTTCGGAACTGCCTCCTCGTGCACCTTCTGACGGGAGGACCCGAGGCGATCACGGCGGAGGGGATCGTCCGGCTCGCGACGCGCGGGGGCGCTTCGATCCTCGGACGCGACGAGTGCGGCTCGATCGAGGAGGGGAAGGCGGCCGACCTCATCGCTTTCGACATGCGGCGGCTCGGCTACGCCGGCGCGCTCGCCGATCCCCTGGCCGCGATCGTCTACTCGGGGTTCGATCACACCGTCGACTACACCGTCGTGAACGGCGAGATCGTGGTTGCTGCGCGCTCGCTCGTCCGCGCGGACGAGGGTGAGATCGTCGCCTCCGCGAACGAAGCCTCAGCCGGAATGCTCGAGGCCGCCGGGATCTCCTCCCGACGGCCTCCGTGGATGCCACACTCCTGATCGCGGTCGCGGGGCAGGCCACACCGCCGGCCGCACCGGCCGGCAAGCCCGCCGCTCGCGCTACTTGATGAGGTTCATCTTCCCGACCGAGACGCGTCCCCCCGCATCCATGCGGAGGAAGTAGGTCCCGCTCGCGACCGGTCGTCCTTCCGAGGTCGTCCCGTTCCAGACCGTCTCGTGCCGTCCGGCCGATCTGCTGCCCGACTCGAGCGTCCGCACGCGCCGGCCGGCGAGGTCGTAGACCGCGAGGTCGACGTTCGCGGCCGCAACGAGCGAGTAGCTCACGGTCGTCACCGGGTTGAACGGGTTGGGGTAGTTCGAGAGCTCCGCGACGAGCGACGGGATCTCGGTGTCGTCGGGCACGCCCGACACGGCGTCGAGATCGATCGAGAGCATCGATCGTCCGTACGTTCCGGCGACGAGCGTCCTCGTCGGCTGGTGGATCTTGATGTCGTAGACCGGCACCGCCGGGAGACCGCTCCCGAGCACGCTCCACGAGGCGCCGAGGTTCGTCGAGTAGAAACAGCCGACGTCCATCCCGACGTAGAGCGTCGTCGGGATCTCCGGGTCGACGGCGATTACGTTGACCGGGCCGTCCGGGAGGTTGCTGTCGATCGGCTCCCAGGTGCCACCGCCGTTCGCCGTGCGGTAGACGTGCGAGATGTTCTCGTTCCATCGGAGGCCAGAGAAGGTGACGTAGGCGATCGAGTCGTTCGTCGGGTCGACCGCCACCCTCGTCACCCACCGATTGGGAAGGTCCCCCGAGACGTTCGTCCACGACCCCCCGAGCCCTCCCTTCCTCCAGACGTTCGAGTCGTCCGTGCCGGCGTAGACCGTGCTGGGGTTCGACGGCGCGACCGCCATCGTCGTGACCGTCCCGAAGTTCGCTCCCTGATCGCCGTTGGTCAGGTCGGGGCTCACGGAGGTCCACGAGTCCGCGCCGTTCGTCGTCTTCCAGACCCGGTAGGTCCCGAAGTAGAGGGTCTCGTTGTCGGACGGGTCCATCACGATCGGGGAATTCCAGTTGCGGCGATCATCGTCGTTGACGCCGTCCAGCGCCCAATCCCAGCTGTAGCCGAAATCCGTCGACTTGTACGCGTTGCCCCACTGGTACTCGCAGTAGATCACGTCGGAGTCGGTGGGGTCGACCAGGACGTAGAAGCCGTCTCCCCCGAAGATCCGTTCCCAGTCGTCGGGGTCCCCGGTCGCCGTTCTGAGCGTGCCGTTGTCCTGCGTGCCGCCGTAGAGACGCTCCGGGTGCTGGTAGTCGATCCCGATCGCGTAGAACTCGTTCGTGTGCTGATCGTAGAGCTTCGTCCAGCTGTCGCCGGAGTTGTTCGAGACGTAGATCCCCCCGTCGTTCCCTTCCCAGACGCGCGAGGGGTCCGAAGGGTCGAACGCCATCGCGTGGTGGTCGACGTGGTTGTCGTCGCCGACCTCGTTCCAGAACCCTCCACCCGCCTCCGAGCGGTACATCGGAACCCCGAGCGTGAAGATGCGGGTGTGGTCGCTGGGGTCGACACGGATCTGCCCGAAGTACCACCCGAACGAACTGAAGAGGCTCGAGAGCTGCGACGCCGACACCGCCGACCAGCTGTCGCCGTGGTTGGTCGTCTTGTAGACCCCGTAGAAGTAGCCGGGATCGTCGGCGTAGATCGCGTAGACGATGTTCGGGCTCGAGGCGGCCACGGAGAGCCCGATCCTCCCGAGCCCCCAAGGGAGCCCGTTCGTGAGCTCGTCCCACGAGTCGCCGCCGTCTGTCGACCGCCAGATGCTGCTCGACGGTCCGCCGGACCGCCTGTACGTGCGGCGCCGCATTCGCTCCCACATCGCCGCGTAGACCGTGTCGGGGTGGTCGGGATTGATCGCGACGTCGATCGCCGCCGTCGAGTCGGTGAGCGCGAACACCTTCTCCCACGAAGACCCCGCGTCCAGGGAGCGGTAGATGCCGCGGTTCGAGTCCGCGTCGAAGATGGCGCCGGTCGCGGCGACCCAGATGCGGTCCGGATTCCGGGGGTCGACGACCACGCGGGCGATGTACCGCGTCTCCTCGAGGCCGATGTAGCTCCACGTCTGCCCCGCGTCCTCGGACTTGTACATCCCCTTCCCGAACCAGCTGAAGCTCGAGGAGGTCGACTCGCCCGTGCCGACGTAGATGACGTCGGGGTCGTCGGGGGAGAGCGCCATCGCGCCGATCGTGAGGACCGGCTGGTCGTCGAAGATCGGGTCCCACGTCGTGCCGCCGTCCACCGTCTTCATCACGCCCCCGTTTCCCATGGCGGCGTAGACGACGTTCGAGTTCGTCGGGTGGACGACCAGGTCGGCCACGCGCGCCCCGATGTTCGTGGGACCGCGCTCGACCCACTCGACGTTCCTCTCGCGACTCGCCGCGATCCGCATCGCCTGCGCGTCCTCGAGCGCCCGGTCGAGCTCCTCGACGTTGATCCTGTTGTAGGGGTACGCGCGCTGGGCGAACGCCCAGTCGTTCGGGAACGCGCCGGGCTCGTAGAGCTTCCCGTCGGCGGCGAGTTCCGCCTTCATGTCCGCCTTGAGGCGGGCCGCCTCGGAGTCGATCTCCGCGAGCGTGAGGCCGGTCGTCGGCGACGCGTCGCGGAGCGACCGCACGCCTGCGAGGGCGGCGAGGACGATGAGGGCCGCGAGGCCCGCGAATGCCAGTCTGCGAGTCATGCGAGACGTTCCTTCCGAGTGTGGTTCCAGAGGGGGAGATCTCACCGTGCGCGTCCGGTAGCGCACTCTTCTATTCTAACCCGGCCTGTCAGGAATCGCGAGGACCAAGCCCGGACGGTGTCGGGGCCGTACGGCCCCACCCGCCGGGCCTTTGCGCACCCATCCGGCGACGGGCGCTCCCTCGAGAGTGTCCACGCCGTTGACGGTGCAAGCGGCGGTCCGGTCGCGAATGTTGCGGCAACTGACGGGGGAGCGGGAGCTTGCGGCCGGCGGGCGTCACCTGGCCCGGGGGGTGCAACACGGAAGGACGACGGCGCCCGCGAGCGGCTGCGCGGGCGTCACCGCGGGGCGACGAACGAGGGGAGGTGCGGTGATGGGAAGGGTGTTCCTGCTTCACGGGATCGTGGCGTCCGGGGTCCTCCTGGGCGCCTCCGGATCGGCGTCGGGGCTCGAGGTCTGGAACAAGGTCGTTTTCAACGAGATCCACTACTACGTGCCGGGCTTCGATGCGCACAACGAGTACGTCGAGCTCGTGAACGCCGGAGGGACGGTCGCGTTCCTCGACGGCGCGGTCATCACCGACGAGGGGGAAGACGGCATGCCGGAGGCGGTGTTCCGGTTCCCGGGGCAGCACGGCGGGTACGAGCACCCGATCTGGCCGGACGAGATCGTCCTCATCGCCGTAGACGCCGTTGAGGGGGAGATCGAGCCCGATCTCTCGAACGCCGACTGGGAGTTCGTCCACCCCTCGGACGACAACGACAACCCCGACGTCCCGAACCTGATCCACTGCGCCGGGTCCGACATCGACATCGCGCTCGCGAACGTGGGCGACGGCATCCTCCTCGCCACGGGGACCGACACGACGGCGGCCATCGACTGCTCGAGCATCGTCGACGGCGTCAACTGGGCAAGCGTCGGAGACCCCGTCCCGATCGCGTGGACCGTCTGCACCGATCCGGCGTTCGCGGAGGGCATCCCGCAGGGGAACTCGATCGGGAGGTGCCCCGGCGGCGTCGATGGCAACGACTCGAGCGCCGAAGACTGGTTCATGATGATCCCGTCGCCGGGCGAGACGAACATCCCGTCGTGGCCGACCGACTGCTGGGCGTCGGTCACGAGCAGGCCCGTGAGCTGGGGGACGATCAAGGGGCTCTATCGATAGGGAGACCGGCCGGGGGCGGCTGCTCGCGGACGCCCCCGGGGCCCTCGGACCGCCCGACGGGGCGGCCGTCCGGACAGGACCCAGCGGAGCGGGAGAGGCCGGGGCAAGCGCCCCGGCCTCTCGCCGTTCGGCGCCCGCGGGCGGGGGCTCGCGGCCGGCCGGGCGCTGCGGGCGGGCCGCGCTGCGGGGGAGGGCCGGCGTTGACCGGGGGCGGCGCACACGGTAGAATACTCCGACCAGTTCGTAGCAGGGTTCCCGGCGGAGGGGTGCGTTGATCGTCGGAGTGGGGATCGACATCGTCGACATCGAGGATTTCCGCGACCGTCTGACCGACGACCTCGTCCAGGAGCTGTTTCTCCCAGACGAGATCGGCTACGCGTCGTCGCGGGCCCGCCCGTGGGAGAGCTACGCGGCCCGGTTCGCCGCGAAGGAAGCCGCCGTGAAGGCCCTCGGAACGGGCCTCTCGCAGGGGCTCGCTTGGACCGACCTCGAGATCGTGAGGGACGACGCAGGTGGGCTCGACCTCCGTCTCACCGGGCGCGCGCTCGAGGTCCTGCGGGAGCGCGGCGCGACCTCCTGTCGGCTCTCGATCGCCCACTCGAAGCGGAGCGCGGTGGCCGTCGTCGTCCTCGAATCCCGGGACGGTCCGGAGAGCCCGGAGCACGACCGAGGAGGAGCGAGGTGACGAGATCCGCCCACGACAGCGAGAAAGGGGTAGCGTTGAGCAACATCGGATCCTACGAGGAGCGACTCGAGAACTTCGACTGGGGCATCGCCCGGGAGGTTCTCTCGTGGAGCGACGACGAGCTCCTCAACATCGGCGCGATCTGCTCCGACCGGATCTGCGCGCGCGGCCACGCCGACAAGGTCGCGCTCATCTGGGAGGGCTTCGGCGACAGGAAGAGCACGTACACGTTCCGCGACCTCAAGGTCCGCTCGAACGGCTTCGCGCAGTTTCTGGTCGACCAGGGCGTGGCGCCCGGCGACCGGGTCTGCCTCTTCATGGACAAGATCCCGAGCCTCTACTTCTCGTTCCTCGGCGTCCTCAAGATGGGCGGGATCGCCCAGCCGCTCTTCTGCGCATTCGGCGACGAGTCGCTCGAGGTGCGCCTCGCGAGCGCCGGCACGAAGGCCATCCTGACGACGCAGAAGCACGTGAAGAAGGTGCGGAAGATCATGGAGAGGCTGCCCGAGCTCACGCACGTCATCGTGGTTCAGGGCAATCCGGAGAAACTCAAGGACGGTGAGGTCTTCTTCGACGTCGAGAGCGCTCCTCCGGTCGAGGAGTTCGACGTCTACCGTTCCGGTCCCGAGACGCCGTCGGTGCTCCACTACACCTCCGGGACGACCGGGCAGCCCAAGGGCGCGCAGCACGTGCACGGCTCGATCTGGGGACAGGTCCTCACGACGTCGTGGGTGCTCGACCTCCGCGACGACGACGTCTACTGGTGCACCGCCGATCCCGGCTGGGTGACCGGCACGAGTTACGGGATCATCGGCCCCTGGGCGCTCGGGATCACCCAGTGCGTGCTCGACTCCGGCTTCACGTCCTCCCGGTGGTACCAGTTCATCCAGGACAACCGCGTCACGGTCTGGTACTCCGCCCCGACGGCGATCCGGTCGCTCATGCGGGACGGGGAGGAGGTCGCCCGGGGCTACGACCTCTCGTCGCTCCGGCACCTGGCGTCGGTCGGAGAGCCCCTGAACGCCGAGGCGGTGGTCTGGAGCGAGAAGACGTACGGCCTCCCGTTCCTCGACACCTTCTGGCAGACGGAGACGGGCTCCATCATGATCTCGAACTACCCCGGCATGACGATCAGGCCGGGATCGATGGGGAAGCCGTTTCCCGGCATCACCGCCGCCGTGCTCGATCTCAAGACGCACGAGCCGATCGAGGAACCCGGGAACGTCGGGCTCATCGCGTTCCGGCCGGGCTGGCCTTCGATGTTCCGGGAGTACCGGAACCAGCCGGACGTCTACCGCGGCAAGTTCGCCGGCGCTCCCGATGGCGCGGCGCCCGACGAGCTTCGCGCGAACCCCGATCTCTGGTACGTCTCCGGCGACCGGTCGAGCATCGACGCCGACGGCTACTACTGGTTTGTCGGCAGGGACGACGACGTGATCAACACGGGCGGCCACCTCGTCGGCCCGTTCGAGATCGAGTCGGCGCTCGTCGAGCACGAGGCGATCGCGGAAGCGGCCGCGATCGGGAAGCCGGACAAGGTGAACATGGAGGTCGTGAAGGCGTTCGTCACCCTGAACCCCGGGTACGAGGCGTCGGGCGACCTCGAGCTCAACGTCATGAACTTCATCCGCAAGAAGTTGTCGCCGCTCGCGATGCCGCAGGAGATCGAGTACATGGACAAGCTCCCGAAGACGCGCTCCGGGAAGATCCTGAGGCGTTACCTCCGGGCGATCGAGTGGGGCGAGGAGGTCGGCGACCTCTCCACGCTGGAAGACGACTAGCGAGAACGACTGGGACGAACGACTGGGACGAACGGCCAGGGAGAACGCGGGCGGGCCGCTCCGGAGTCTCCGGCGCGGCTCCCGAACGAAGGAAGGGACCGTCATGGAAGAGATGAAAGAGGCAGTACTCGAGTACGTGATCGACGAGTACGTCGACGAGGACGACGACATCGAGGTGGCGTTCGACACGCCGCTCATCTCCTCGGGGATCGTCGACAGCTTCTCGATGGTGTCCTTGAAGGCGTTTCTCGAGAGGAAGTACGAAGTGAAGCTCCCGGACGACGAGGCGACTCCGGAAGCCTTCGACACCGTAAACTCGATCGTCGCCCTCGTCTCGAAGCACACGAGCTGACCGACCCGCTCGAGGAGCATTGCCCATGGCCTATTCCGACAAGACCCGCCGGCTCTTCGCGGGCGAGATCGAAGCGATCAAGGAGAAGGGGCTCTACAAGGAGAAGCGGTTCATCTGGTCGCCGCAGGATGCGGAGATCGAGGTCGAGTTTCCGGAGGGCTCTTCCCGCGAGAAGGTGCTGAACTTCTGCGCCAACAACTACCTCGGGCTGTCGAGCCACCCGGACGTCATCAAGGCCGCGCACGACGGGCTCGAGGAGCGCGGGTACGGGATGAGCTCGGTCCGCTTCATCTGCGGGACGCAGGACATCCACCGGGAGCTGCAGGACAAGGTGTCCGAGTTCCTCGGGATGGAGGACACGCTGCTCTTCCCCTCGTGCATGGACGCGAACGCCGGCGTCTTCGAGGCGATCCTCGACGCCGAGGACGTGATCATCGCCGACCGGCTGATCCACGCGTCCCTCGTCGACGGCATCCGCCTGTGCTCGGCCGGGTACGACACGTTCAAGCACATGGACATGAAGCATCTCAGAAAGAAGCTCGAGCTGCACAGCGACAAACGGCAGCGCCTCATCGTCACGGACGGCGTCTTCTCGATGGACGGCGACCTCTGTCCGCTGGACGAGATGTGCGACCTCGCCGACGAGTACGACGCGATGGTCCTGGTCGACGACTCGCACGCGACCGGATTCATCGGCAAGAAGGGGCGGGGCGTGCACGAGCACTTCAACGTCATCGACCGGATCGATCTCATCACGACGACGTTCGGGAAGGCGCTCGGTGGCGCGTCCGGCGGCTGCGTCTCGGGTCGCCGGGAGCTGGTCGAGCTGTGCCGCCAGAAGGCGCGGCCGTACCTCTTCTCGAACTCGCTCGCGCCCGTCATCGTGTCGGCGACGATCAGGGTGATCGAGCTCCTGTCGCAGACGACGGAGCGGCGCGACAAGCTCGAGGCGAACACGAAGTACTTCCGCGAGGGGATCACGAAGGCCGGCCTCAGCGTCCGCGAGGGCGCGACGCCGATCGTCCCGGTCATGCTCTACAACGCGAAGCTCGCGAACGACATGGCCCGCGACATGTACGCCGAGGGGATCTACGTGATCGGGTTCTTCTTCCCGGTCGTTCCCGCGGGAGCAGCGAGGATCCGCGTGCAGCTATCGGCCGCGCACGAGAAGGAGCACATCGACAAGTGCGTCGCCGCATTCCGCAAGGTGGGGGAGAAGTACGGCATCCTCGGTCTCGACAAGAAGGGGATCATCGAGAAGTACGGCACGTAGGAGGTGGGGCCGGCGCGCCTGGGCACGCCCGCCACGCCCACTGCCGACCCTGCCGGACGTGCGAACGTAAACGAGGGGCCGCGCGATGCTCGGCCCCTCGTGCATGTGCTGACTCGATGGGGCCGCGGCCCCTGCGCCGGCTGCCCCCTACGCCGGCTGCTCCCTGTACAGGTTCCCCTCGGCGTGCCGGGCCGTGAGCTTCTCGAGCATGTCCTTCGTCATGGACCTGAGATCGTACGACGGCTCCCAGCCCCACTCCTGCCGGGCTGCCGAGTCGTCGATCGACGTGGGCCACGACTCCGCGATCTCCTGCCGGTAGTCGGGATCGTAGATCACCTCGAAGCCGGGGACCCCCGTCCTGATCGATGCCGCGAGCTCTCCGGCGGAGAAGCTCATCGCCCCCAGGTTGAAGTTCCCGTGGTGCACGAGCCCGTCGAAGTCGGCCTCCATGAGATCGATCGTGCCCTTGATGCAGTCCGGCATGTACATCATAGGGAGCCTGGTGTCCTCGCGGACGAAGCAGCGGTACGCCTTTCCCTCGACGGCCGCGTAGTACATCTCGACGGCGTAGTCCGTCGTGCCGCCGCCGGGGAGCGTCTCGGCCGAGACGATCCCGGGGTAACGGAGCCCCCTGGCGTCGACGCCGAAGCGCCTCACGTAGTAGTCGCACAGGAGCTCGCCCGCCACCTTCGTGATTCCGTACATCGTCGAAGGGATGAGGACGGTCTCCTGGGGGGTGTTCTCGCGGGGGCAGCCGGCGCCGAAGACGGCGATCGAGCTCGGACAGAGAACCTGCGCGAGGTCGAAGTCACGCGCCAGCTCCAGCGCGTTCAGGAGCCCGGTCACGTTGACGTTCCACGCCAATCCCGGGTCGCGCTCGCCCTTGGCCGAGAGGATCGCCGCCATGTGGACGATCGTATCGATCTCGTAGCGCTGGAGGACCTTCCCGAACCCCTCCCGGTCGGTCACGTCCACCCGCTCGAACGGACCGGCCGCGGCGTCGCCCGTTACGTCCGGCGTCCTGAGGTCGGACGCGACGACGTTCCCGGCCCCGAATCTGTCCCTGAGCTCGGTGACGAGCTCCGATCCGATCTGGCCCTCCGATCCCGTTACCAGGATCCTCCGTATATTCTTCTTGCCCACGAGCGCTCTCTCTCCGCGTTGTCTTCCCGTGTCGATGTTGTCCCAACGAGCCTACCAGATTCCCGGGGAGAACTCCAGACGCCTTCGGGCTTTCCCCGCTTCCGCGGCCCCCGCGTCTCGGGGTATAATCGCGGGGTAGAGTCGCAGCACGAGCGAATCGGACGCGGGCTCTCCGGGGCCGGCCGACCGGCCGAGGCTCAGGATTCCCGCAGGAGCAGGGACGGAGCACGCGAGGCCATGTACCAGCGCAAGTGGGAGAACCTGGTCGATCAGATCGAGCGCGTCTTCGGTTTCATCGACCACACGACCGAGGAGTACCCCGGGCGCCGCCTGACCGTCGAGACGGTCGAGTTCGAGGGAGCGTCGGGCAGGATGAAGCTCGAGCGCTCGGTCAAGCCGGTCGTCCTCGAGAAGAAGACGACGTTCTCGAAGCGCGTGGGCAGCGATGTCGAGATCGAGTACGTCCTCTCGGACGACGAGTTCGTCGATACGGTGAAATGCTACCGTTGGGACAAGCTCGCGCGGCAGTGGCGCCAGATCGACATCGCGGAGCTCGGACGCTAGAGGAGGACCGACGGCGCCGCCCGTGACCGGCGGTGCCGTCCTCCGGGAGTCCCCGCACGCCTCGCGGGCACCGCCCGACTCCAGGGCCCCATGGCTTCGCGGTCCCCTGTTCAACTAATGGGCAGATCCTCATCGGGTCTGCCCGTTTTCTCTGGCAGACTGCCTTCCCCGGCTGATCCCACCTTGCGAGCTGGCGCTCGCGGCCGGAATGCGCCCGCCCGCGGCGGTCTTCTCACGCGCTGCAGTCTCCCTCCCACGGGAACGGAACTTGCTCTATCGGGTGCCGCCGGGCGGCGGCATGGGACCGCCCGTGCGTCGAGCCGCGGGGCGCGCCCTGCATGAGCGGGGTGCTGCGCCCGGCCCGGTCCGGGTAACCAGGAGGGCGAACTGGACGAGTCCAAGGGCAGAATCCTCGTCGTGGACGACGAGACCTCGATCCGAGAGCTCATCTGCCGCGTGCTCGTGGATGACGGCTACGCCTGCGACGGCGCGGGCGACGCGGAGGAGGGGCTCTCCCTTCTCGCGCGGGAGCGCTACGAGTGCGTGCTCTCCGATATCCACATGCCGGGCATCGACGGCATCGAGATGCTGAGACGCATCAGACTCACGGATCAGGAGGTCGGTGTCGTCATGATCACCGGCGCGCCCGACATGGACTCCGCCCTCGAGGCCATGCGCCTCGGGGCGCACGACCACCTCTCGAAGCCCCTGAACCTCTCCCACCTGACGCTGACGGTCGAACGGGCCGTCGAGAAGAAGCGGCTCGTCGAGGAGAACCTCGAGTACCAGAGGAACCTCGAGTCGATGGTCCAGGAGAGGACCAAGCAGCTCCACGAGGCGAACCAGGAACTCCGCCGCCTCTTTCTTTCCAGCATCAAGGCGCTCGCCCAGGCTCTCGAAGCCAAGGACGAGTATACGCAGGGGCACTCGGCGAGGGTCGCCGAGGAGTCGGTGAAGATCGCGCGGTATCTGTCGCTCGCAGATGCGGAGATCGAGAACATCTGGCTCGCGGGCTTCCTGCACGACATCGGCAAGATCGGGATCCGGGAGAGCGTTCTCAACAAACCGGGCAAGCTGGATGCTGCGGAGTGGGAGATCGTCCAGCAGCACCCCGTGCTCGCCGAGAAGATCCTGGCACCGATCGAGGAGCTTGCCGAGGTCATCCAGATCGTCCGCCATCACCACGAGCGCTTCGACGGAAGCGGCTATCCGGACAGCCTCGCCGCGAGCGACATCCCGCTCGGGGCGCGCATCCTCGGCGTCGCGGACGCGTTCGACGCGCTGACGTCGCGCCGCCCGTACCGTGACGCACTCTCGACGGAGGAGGCCCTGACCGTCTTGGAGGACGCAGCCGGGACCCAGTTCGACGCCGTAATCGTCCGCGCGTTCGTGAGTTGCCTCGCGGACGACCAGATCGCCGCGTTGGCCGGCGGGAGCAGGCGGAGCCTGGACCCCTTGCAGGATGCGAGCGGGATCGAATTCCCTCTTTCGAACCCTTTCAGCTTCAGGCCTACCGACGCGAGTTAACTAACGATCCGATCGTCGGTTAACTCGTTCACTCCAACATTCTCCTACTGGCATGAGCCTTGCATCCTGTTACGGGTGCCGGCCAGATCGGCACAGTCAACTCGGTAAGGGATGGGGACTTAGAGCGTGAACCACATCGAACCGGAGCCGGGTACCAGGCTCGAACTATCCGAACTCGACATCGACTGCCACGTCGTCCGGCTGATTCCCCGGGAGATGGCACGTCGGTTCCGATTGGTCGCTGTCGGCCGCGATGAGGATTCGCTCCTCGTGGCGATGAGCGACCCGTACGACGTGATCGCGACCGACACGGTTGCCGCCAACACCGGCTACGAGATCCGGCCGGCGCAGGCCGATACCGACCAGATCCTCGGCATCATCGACCGGTACTACGGCGAAGAGATCGACATCGAGAAGAGCATCCAGAGCATCGTCGACATCGAGGTGGACGGCGGCGCTTCCGCGGAGGCCGACCCCGAGCAGCTCTCGATCGAGCCCAACGACGCTCCCGTCATCAGGCTCGTGAACCTCATCCTGCTTCAGGCGATCGAGGATGGGGCCAGCGACATCCACATCGAGCCCCGCGAGAAGGGGATCGCCGTGCGGCTTCGGGTCGACGGTGTGCTCCGGGAGATCCTCCCGCCTCCGAAGCGAATGCAGTGGGCCATCACTTCCAGGATCAAGATCCTCTCGGGCCTGAACATCGCTGAGCGGAGGCTTCCCCAGGACGGCAGCTGCCGCGTGCGCATCATGCACCGGCAGGTCGACATCCGGGTCTCGATCATCCCGACGATCTACGGAGAGAAGGTCGTGATGCGTCTCCTGGACAAGGGGAACCTCAAGACCGAGATCGAAGAGCTCGGGTTCGATCCCTCGTCCCTGGGCACGATCAAGGCGGCCATCACCGAGCCGCACGGAATGGTCCTCCTCACCGGCCCCACCGGGAGCGGCAAGACCACGACGCTCTACTCGGCGCTCTCGCACATCAACTCGCCCGAGCTGAACATCATGACGGTCGAGGATCCCGTGGAGTACGAGCTCGCGGGGATCAACCAGGTGCGAGCCAGGTCGGACATCGGGCTGACCTTCGCGGCCGCGCTGCGGTCGTTCCTCCGACAGGATCCGGACGTGGTCCTCGTCGGCGAGATCCGCGACCTCGAGACCGCCGCGATCGCGATCCAGGCGGCCCAGACCGGACACCTGGTCTTCAGCACGCTCCACACGAACGACGCGACATCGACGATCGACAGAATCCTCAACATGGGCGTCGAGCCGTATCTCCTGTGCTCCTCGCTCAACCTGGCGATCGCCCAGCGGCTCGTCAGGAGGATCTGCGAGAACTGCAGGGAGGTCGTCGAGCCCGATCCGGCGCTCGTGACGCGCTTCGGGGAGATCCTGCCGGACGCCGGAGACACCACCTTCTACCACGGCGCCGGCTGCCGCGAGTGCTCGCAGACCGGCTACAAGGGAAGGCTCGCGATCTACGAGCTGTTCCCGATGACGCGCGCGATCAAGGACCTCGTCCTCGCCGGAGAACTCGGTACGAAGATCCGGGATCAGGCCGAGGCAGAGGGGATGAGGTCGCTCGTTCAGAACGGGATGGAGAAGGTGCGTCAGGGACTGACGACAATAGAAGAAGTGCTGAGCGTGGCGAACTAGAAGCCACGGCGGGCGGTTCCGACACCACACGGGGCGAAACATGACGAACGAGATGAAAAGATTGCTCGAGGAGATGGTCGAGAGACGGGCATCGGACCTCCACATCACGCCCGGCGTGCCTCCTCAGCTCAGGATCGATGGAACGCTGGTCGCGTGCGAGCACGAGCCGCTCGACCCGGCGTCGAGCCGCGAGTATTCCTACGCGATCCTCGACGAGAGACGGGTTGCGAAGTTCGAGGAGGACAAGGGGTTGGACACCTCCTTCAGTGTGGAAGGGTTGGGACGTTTCAGGGTGAACGTGTTCCTGCAGCGGGGCAGCGTCGCGTCGGCGATCCGACACCTCCCGTGGGACATTCCGCTGATGGAGGATCTCGGCGTCCCCACGATCATGAGGGACTTCTGCGAGAAGCTCTCGGGCCTCGTGCTCGTCTCGGGCCCGACGGGCTCCGGGAAGTCGACCACGCTGGCGTCGATGATCGAGTACATCAACTCCACCCAGAACGTGCACATCGTCTCGATCGAGGACCCGATCGAGTACCTCCACGCGCACAAGTTCTCGCTCATCAACCAGCGTGAGATCGGGAGGGACGCGAAGTCGTTCCCGGACGCGGTCAGGCAGGTCCTGAGGCAGGACCCCGACGTCATCTGCATCGGCGAGATCAGAGACCTCGAGACGGTGAGGACGGCCCTCACGCTCGCCGAGACGGGTCACCTCGTGCTCTCGACCGTTCATACCAGCGACGCTCCGCAGGCCGTCAGCCGCATCGTCGACATCTTTCCTCCTCACGAGCAGGGAGGCGTGCGGACGCAGATCTCGATGTCGCTCCAGGGCATCCTGGTCCAGAAGCTCCTGGCCGAGGCGTGCGGCGTCGGCAGATGCCTCGCGACCGAGCTCCTCGTCGCCACGTCGGCGGTGAGGAACCTGATCCGGGAGAACAACCTCCAGCAGCTTCGCTCGGCGATCGAGACCGGCTCGAAGGACGGAATGCACAGCCTGAACTCCTCGCTCCTGACGCTCGAGCGCGAGGGCAGGATCACGGCCGAGATGGCCATCACCGTCAGCAACGACGCCAAGGGAATCCTGAGGGAGTTCAGCAGGACGAGGCCCGACCTCGCCGTTGGGCTCAGGAACTAGGCCGGGTCCCCCGGCACGGAGAGGGAACGCAGCATGCCCGACTTCGTCTTCACGGCAAAGGCAGTAGGCGGCAAGACGGTCCAGGACACGCGGTTCGCGGACAGCGAGCTGAGCCTGGTCTCGCAGCTCCGTAAGGAGGGCCTCGTCGTCATCGCGGTCGCCCCGGCCTCTGCTCATTCCAAGCCGGTCCGCACCAGGAGAGGCAAGAGGGTCAAGGTCAGGGATCTCGCGATCCTGTGTCGGCAGCTCTCAACGATGCTCGAGGCAGGGCTTCCGGTCCTCGAGTCGCTCGACGGGATCGGAGACCAGGTCGAGAACGAGAGACTGGGAGATGTGCTCGCGCAGGTCACCTCCGACATCGAGGCCGGCTCGACCCTGTCCCAGGCGCTCGCCAAGCACGACAGGATCTTCTCCGTACTCTTCGTCTCCATGGTCAAGGCGGGCGAGGAGTCCGGTGCGCTTCCCGGCGTCCTCGGGCGGCTCGCCGACTACCTCGAGGCGCGGGACGCGCTCACGAAGAAGATCATGTCCGCGTCGGCCTATCCGGCCTTCATCGCCGGGTTCTTCATCTTCGCCGTTGCGGGCATCATGCTCTTCCTCATTCCGCAGTTCGAGGGGATCTTCGAGAGCTTCGACCTCGAGCTGCCGTTGCTCACGAAGACGCTGATCGGCATGTCCAGGTTCATCGGCAGGAACCTCGTCTGGGAGATTCTGCTCGGTGTCGGGGGAGGCATCTTCCTCTGGAAGTGGGGGGCCACCCCGGGCGGGAGGCGCAAGCTGGACGAGCTCATCCTCAAGGCGCCCGTTTTTGGGAAGCTCGTGCTCAAGGCGGCGATCGCCCGCTTCAGCAGGACTCTCGGGACACTCATGGAGAACGGCGTCACGGTCATCGCCGCCCTCGAGATCGTCGGAGAGACGTCGGGCAACCTCGTTATCCAATCGGCGGTGGAGGAAGTGAGCGTCGGGGTCGTCAACGGTTCGACGATCTCGGAGAAGCTCGCGGAGTCGCCGGTCTTCCCGAAGATGGTAGTCAGCATGGTCGCGGCGGGCGAGGGCTCCGGAAACCTCCCGCAGATGTTGGAGAAGGTCTCCGAGTTCTACACGAGGGAGGTGGACGCGGCGATCAGCGGGCTCACGTCGATGATCGAGCCGGCGCTGATCGTTGGCCTCGGGGCCATCGTGACCGTGGTCGTGCTGGCGATCTACCTGCCCATCTTCCAGATGGCGACAGGTATTGGTGCGTAAACCGATTTTGGCAGGGGGAAAAATGAGCAGGAAAGGAGGTGAATAACAATGCTGCGTAAGAACGAGAGGGGTTTCACCCTCGTCGAGCTGATGATCGTTGTCATTATCGTCGGCATCCTGGCTGCTGTGGCCATCCCGATGTACCAGGGCGCTACTGAGCGCGCCAAGGCGTCGGAGGCGGTTGCGGCTCTCGGCACGATCCGTGGTGCGATGCGTGTGTACTTTGCTGAGCACGGTACGTACGTCAACGCCAACTTCACGGACGGAGCCCAGATCACGAACGGCAGTGTTCTGGATGTGAGCGACAACGACCTGATGGGTCGCTACTTCAGTTCAGCGTGCTACACGTTCACTGGTGCGCCGGCGGCGACCACATTCGACATCGAGTGTGACGGTGCCAACAGCGCCGCTCCGAACGCTTCGGAGGTATCGACCATCGTTCGCACGATCAATGAACAGGGCGATATCGGCCAGTCGTAGGAGCATTGATTTCAAACGGGGGTGGCGCCCTTGGGCGCCACCCCCGACAGCAGGAGGTCGTATTCGACGGGATTGCTATCTCTGTAGTGAGCGCCCGATCCGGGGCGCTGGTTTGAGTCGGAACGCGCGCGGCACGCCGTGTGCGCTGGGGCCAGTGCAGTAGAGGGGCCGGTCATGGGGCACGGTCGGAAGAAGCTGAAGGACCTGACGGGCTTCACCCTGATCGAGCTTGTCATCGTGATCGTCGTGGTGGGTGTGCTGGCCGGGATCGCGGTACCGCTCTACCAGGTCGTGCCGGAGCGCTCCAAGGCGACGGAGGCCGTGGCCACGCTCGGCCTGATCCGACAGGCGATGGGCGAGCGCTACGCGGAACACGGGACGTACGGGAACGCGAGCTTCACAGACGGTGCCCGTGTGACGGTGGGAGGAACCCTGGGCCTGAGCAACGGCTTCCTGCTGGGACGCTACTTCTCGAGCGCGAGCTACACGTTCGACGGCGCCCCCACGGCCGGGGAGTTCCGCATCTCGTGCGACGGATCGAGCAGCACCGCTCCGTACGCGAGCGAGGTGGCGCGGGTGGTGTGCACGATCGATGAAGCCGGCACGATCACGACGTCGGACTGGTAGGAGCACCGTCAGGGGCAAACGCGTACGGACACAGGTGTTTCTCGCTGTGGGGAGGGTAAGCGAATGCGGCCGGCAGATCGCAGGGGATTCACTCTCGTCGAACTCATGATCGTCGTCATCGTCGTCGGGGTTCTTGCCGCCGTCGCGGTCCCGATGTACCAGGTCACCGCTGAGCGATCGAAGGCCTCCGAGGCGACGGCTGCGCTCGGATCGCTTCGCGATGTCATGCGCACGCACTACGCCGAGTTCGGCAGGTACGCAGATGCCAGCTTCACGGACGGCGCGCGGGTGACGGTCGGCGGCGTCCTGGGCATGTCGGACTTCGATCTCCGCGGACGGTACTTCAGCAGCGAGTGCTACACGTTCAGCGGGGCGCCGGTGGCCAATTCGTTCACGATCGAGTGTGACGGGTCAGCGAGCGTCGCGACGAAGGGCGCCGAGGTCTCTACGATCGTCGTGACGATCGACCAGTCGGGCGAGCTCACGTACGTGTGGTAGCCGCCCGCGTCGCACAGTGACGACCGGTCGGAGGAGACACTGAATGCCCACTGCTATTGGGTGCTTCCCGAAAGCCCACGCGCGAGTTCTCGCTTCCGTGCAGAGGGCCGACGGGTGAACTGTGGGGGAATGCCACTTGCTGACACAGGAGCAGAAGCGGCTTCTCGGCCTCGACATCGGGTCGAGAGCGGTGAAGCTCGTCGAGCTGTCCGGTGAGGCTCCGGAGTTCGTCCTCGAGAGCATCGGGCTCGCGGTGGTCGACGATCCGGACTCGCCGGAGGCCTACGAGAGCGCCGTCTCGTCGGTGCTCGAGACGGCGGGTGTCGAGTCGAAGCGAGTCGCAACCTCCGTCCGCGGTTCTCACGTGGCGGTGAGGAGCTTCTGGTTTCCGAAGCTGTCTCCCGCGGAACTCGAGGGCGCTGCTTGGTACGAGGGCAGCCAGGTCATCGCGTTCGACATCGACGACGCCTACGTGGACCACACGGTTCTGGGCTCGTCGAAGGACGAGGGCGAGAAGACCGAGGTGCTCTTCGTCGCCGTCAGGAAGGACGACGTCGACTTCAAGACGCGCCTCATCGAGAAGGTCAATCTGGAGCCACGGCTCGTGAGCGTCGACGCCATCGCGCTGCTCGAGGCGCTCCTTCTCGAGGAGGACCTCCCCGAGACGGTCGCCGTCATCGACGTGGGCGCATCGAACAGCAGCATCGGGATCACCAAGCGCGGCTCGGCGCCGTTTGTGAGGGACATCGAGATCGCCGGCGACTCCTTCACCGTGGCAATCGCGGCCGCCGTCGGCATCTCCATGGCGGAAGCGGAGAGGGCGAAGCTCGAGGAGAGCTGCGAACGACATTCGGTCGCGCGTGCCCTCAGCACGGCAACATACCGCCTGGTCGGAGAGGTGAGGCGATCGCTCGTCTACTACCAGACTCGAGAGCACGGCAGCAATGTCGAAGCGATCTTCATCTGCGGCGGCTGCTCGCGCCTCCCGGGTCTCTCGGAGAGCATCGCGGAGGCGACGGGTGTCCCCGTGCACCGGTGGAGCCCTTTCGACCGGGTGCGCATCGACGACAGGAGATTCGACCGTGCGACTGTGGACGATCTCGCGCCGTCAATGGCGGTCGCGGCGGCCCTGGCGATGCAGAAGGACGTGAGCTAGCGATGTATGACATCAATCTCATCAGATCCCGCGTCGTCCCTCAGCGCCAGAAGAATGTGGCTTTCTCGCTTCTGATGCTGGGCGGGCTCGTGTACGTGCTGACGATCGTCGCGATCGTCGTCTTCGCCGTGTCCTCTTCGAGAACCGTCGCCGTGTACGCGTGTGAGGTAGAGGCGCTCAGGGAGAGCGTGGGTGACGCCCTCGGTGGCCGGACGCTGGCGCGGGGCGAGCTGGAATCGACGATGAAGCAGATGAAGCCTGAGCTCGACAACATCGAGAAGATGCTCAAGGGAAGAACCGACATCGCGTCGCTCTGGACGGGCATCGCTGGCGCCGTTCCGGACAGCGTGTGGCTGACGAGCGTGAGGGTGTCCCCTCCTCGAGTCAGATCGTCGTCCGGGCGGAAGAGGGGTGGGAGGAGCAACGAGCGAGGCATCCTCCTCGAGGGGGCGGTCGCGGCGGGCATCGAGCGCGGAGGTGAGCTCATTCGGGAGTTCGCGCAGGGTCTCGAGGAGAGGCCGGAGCTCGGGGACAGGATAACCGACGCGCGGGCCGCCGAGACCGGCGTGCGGAGGATTGGTGGCAAGGACGTCATCGGGTTCGAGATCATCTGTCCGATGCGGTAGCCATCGAGCGGACGGGATTTCACGGCGGCGGAGGGCGCAGGAGATCCATGGGACTTCTTCACGCCATAGACGAAGGGGAACGTCGCTCTCGGGACGAGGCGCAGGACGCGGAACAGCCGGTCCCCAGCACGACGAAGGGCGCGATTGCCGCGCGCGTGGGTGAAGGTGTCGCCGGCGCGCTCTCTCGCGTCTCGCGCCCGGCTCCCGGCACCCGCGGCAGGCGCGCCACGTGGAGGATCGTCGCGCTCGCGATCATCACGTACACCGTGGCGGTCAACCTGTCGTACTTCTTCGTCCTGAGGCCGATATGGAACCGCAGAGACGCGCTCGTCACAGAGAAGACGCTCATGCAGGACCTCGAACTGCTCGCGACGTCGCGGGACGTCGTCGCCGGCTTCCGCGCCGGGCTGATGCGCGGCGATCAGAGGATGACGGTCATCTCGGAGATCGAGGCGATGGCGGAATCCGCCGGCCTCAAGATCGTCGGTGAACCGGGACTCCTCGCCGATCGCGAGATCGCGAAGGACATGCGGGAGTACCCCATCGAGCTCGACCTGCGCGGTTCCTACCACGAGGTGGGCGAGTTTCTCAGCCTTCTCAGTGGATCGCCGCGGCGCCTCGTCGTCAAGCAGGTCGAGATGGACGTCCGCGATTCCGCGATGGGAGAGAGCGATGTCAGCATCGTAATCGGGGTCGTCTCCTGGAAAGACTAGGTGACGCTGGGTCGACGGGGGAGTCAGAGAGGCAACTGGAGCATGCAGGTATCCGGCGGAATGTCGAAGAGGTTGATCATCCTCCTCATTGGTGTGGGGGGCGCGCTGATCCTGACGGTCGTCGTCCGTTTCGCGCTCGCGGGAGGGATCGGGTCGAGCGCCTCGGCGTCCGATTCCGGCTCCTGGTGGAGCACGGCGGAGGACGGAGTCGTCGACTCGCGTCCCGAGCACCTCGCCGCTGTTGCGAGGGTCTCTCAGTCGGGACAGCGACAGCCGTACACGGGAGACACTCTACGCGATCCCCTGGTGGCCCTGGCGACCGACCGTGTGGTCTCCAATGACGTCGAGGAGGTCTACAGGCCGGCCCCGGCGACCACGCTTCCATACATGGCCCTCCAGGGCATCGTCTGGGATTCGGAGAGTCCGGTCGCGATGATCGACGGAGACGCCTTCCGCATCGGCGACGAGATCAAGGGGGCGAGAATCACGGAGATAGGTATCGACAGAGTCGTTCTGATGTACAGGTCCATGCGGTTTGACCTGATCGTGGAGTAAGGAGGCACAAGATGTCCAACAGATGCTCCAGCGCGATACGGCCGAGCACGGTCGTCCCGGTGATTCTCGTCGCGCTCCTGATGCTCTCGGCTGCAAGCGGCGCGTGGGCACAGGAGGAGACCGCGAGCGCGCCGGTCGGGAGGGCCCAGCGGATCTCGCTCAACCTCCAGGACGTCACGCTCGGCAACGTTCTCAAAGTCATGACCCAGAAGTCGGGGATCAACTTCCTCATCGGCTCCGACCTCGTGGGCAAGCGGATCAACGTCTACCTCGAGGACGTTCTCGTGGAGGACGCCCTCGCGGCCATCATGCGCGCAAACGGAATGTGGTACACGCGGCAGAAGGGCACGAACATCTACGTGATCATGGATGCGCCCGAGGGCCCGCCCGTGGCCACCGTTACGGAGATCGTCCACGCCGACTACGCCGACGCGGCCGAGCTTCTTCCGACCCTCGAGGGGGTCCTGACGGAAGCCGGGACGATCGTCGTCGATCCGAGAACCAACTCGCTCGTCATCTCCGACATCCCCGAGAACATGAACACGCTCCAGAGCCTCGCTGAGGATCTGGACGAGCCGACCGGGCAGATCCTGATCCAGGCGAAGATCGTCGAGATCGATGCCGGCGCGGAGAGAGAACTCGGCGTGGAGTGGGAGTTCTTCGACTACCAGGCGGAGGACGGGAACTCGTACGGCACGACGTTCAACACCGATGCGGACGCCCCCGGGATCTTCGACCTGACCTTCGGCAAGTTCGAGTCGTTCACCGAGTGGCAGGATCTGAAGGTCCGGATCGCCGCGATGAAGAAGGACGGCCTGATCGAGGTGCTCGCCGAGCCGCAGATCCTCACGCTCGACAACATGGAAGCCTACATCGGAATCACGGAGCGGATCGCTCTCGCGAGGAAGGTGACGTACCACTCGAGCGAGGGTGGAGGCGGTTCGACGGTCGAGCCGATCTACGGCGACATCGGTATCACGCTCAGGGTCACGCCGCACATCAACAACGACGAGTTCGTCACCATGAAGATCGAGCCGATCGTCGCCGCCGCACAGAAGTCGCTGCTCTTCCCCAATGATGCGGTCGACACGAAGTCGCGGACCGCCGTCACGACGGTCATGGCCAAGAACAAGCAGACGATCGTCATCGGCGGCCTCCTGAGGACCGACATCGTGGAGACGCACTACAAGGTTCCGCTTCTGGGCGACATCCCGCTCCTGGGCGCCCTCTTCAGAAAGACCGCGACGTCCGAGAAGAAGACAGAGATCATGGTCTTCCTGACGCCGCAGATCCTCGGAGCCGAGGAGCTCTCGAGGATGAGCGAGCGACTGGACAGCGAGATCATGCGCAGGTTCGAGGAGAACTAGTTGACCGGCACACTTCTGTTCATCGTGGGGGCGGCGTTCGGGAGCTTCCTGAACGTCGTCCTCCACAGAATGCCGCTCGGGCAGTCGATCGTGAACCCGCCGTCGTCGTGTCCGGCGTGCGGCGGTCGCATCCGTCCCTGGGACAACGTCCCCATCCTGAGCTACCTCGCTCTCAGGGGCAGGTGCAGGAGCTGCGGCAGCCGGATCTCACCGCGATACCTCGTGGTGGAGTTCCTGTCGGCGGCCATACCCGTGTTCCTGTACACGCGGTACGGCGTCGGGCGGGAGCTCTTCGTCTTCTGGCCCCTCGCGTACGTGCTCCTCGGGATCTCGTTCATCGATCTCGACCACAGGATCATCCCGGACAGGATCACGCTTCCCGGCATCGCGGTCGGCCTCGTCGTGGCGCCGCTCCTCGGCCTCACGACGTTCACGGGGTCCCTCCTCGGGGCCGCCGTCGGAGGGGGCGCGCTCTACCTCATCGCTGTTCTCGGCTCGGCCGTGTTCGGGAAGGAGAGCATGGGTGGGGGAGACATCAAGCTGGCGGCGATGCTCGGGGCGTTCCTCGGCTGGCAGGCCGTCCTCCTGCTCCTCTTCGTGGCGTTCTTCCTCGGAGCCGTCGTCGGGATCATCGCGATGTCAACGAGGGGACGGGAGTGGGACCGGACCATCCCGTTCGGTCCGTTCATCGCCATCGGGGCGTTCCTCGCCACGGTGTGGGGCGACGCCGCCGTCGGGTGGTATCTGGCGTTGCTTGGGTAGCGCTGCATCGGCAGGCCGGAGCACCGGCACGATCGAGCCGGAGATGGATCATACGAAGAAGGGCCGAGCTGATGCGCTCGGCCCTCTCCTTTTTGTGTGGTTGTGGTTCCGGCGGACTCTGTCGTTCGGCAGCATCGCCGGGCACGCCGGCCGCGCTTCTCGACCGGGCCGTCGATCTCAGCCGTCCATCACTTCCCGCCAGGACAGCCTCTGGTATTCCCCGAGGACGAAGAAGTCGAAGAAGCTCGGCGGCGCGATGTCCAGCAGCCTCTCGTCGAAGTGGTAGTCCTTGTCGTAGCCCGTGTGAACCTCATAGAAGCCCTCGTCGTTGACCACCCCTGAGCCGATGGGACCCCGGTGATCCTGAACGATGCTCCCATGAACCGTGAGCGTTCCCCTCGGGGATCCGGTGCTCCAGTTCTCCACCCGGAGGCCGTTGCTGAGCGCGATCATGGCTGCGTGGATCACGCAGTCGTCCTGGTTGGGGATGTTGTTCGCCACCGTGATGTCCGAACCCGAGATGAGGCCCAGGAGATCCTCGCAGCCGAGGAGGGGCCCGTTGGCGTCACTGTGCCTGTAGAGGAGGTCGTCGGTGATGTAGGCTTGACCGTTTGTGGCGACCGTGAGGGTACCGTCCAGCGTTCCCGAGATGCTGTAGCTGCCGTTGACGTAGATGACGCCGTTGAACGTGTCAAGGTCCACGTCGACCCAATCGCCGTTCGGGCTCTGGTAGCTCACGTAGCCGTACATGGGGTTCCCCTCGCCGTCGAGCCTCGAGAGGAAGATGTCGTAGTTCCCGTTCAGGGCTATGCCCCCGTCCTGGGCCAGGGATCTGAGGCCATGGAGAACCTGGGTGCTCGGGAGCTCGAGCTCGTTCAGCCCCAGATCGTATCCCCCATGGAACGTGGGGTAGTCGTGCGGAGGGTTGCTTGCAGCCGCGGACTCCACGTGCTGGTGCGGATCGCCGTTGTAGTACTCGAACGACGGGGTGTGGCTCTGCGTTTGGTCGTCCGGACCGCCGTAGGCGCTCATGACGCGGCCCAGGAAGACGGGGTCCCCGCGGATGCCGAGCTGATCGTTCGAGAAGACGGGGCCGTCCACGACATCGGAGGAGGTGAACCAGGGGCGGGGCCCGCCGCCCGGCATGTGCTCCCGGTTGGTGAAGTACAGAAAATTGGCGAACGTCCCGTTCCCGACTTCAACCTCCAGGGTGCGTCCGAAGCGTCCGACCTGTCCGGTGGAGAGCACGGTGTAGATGCTGCGGGTCAGGCTCCCGTTCATGGGATCCGGCGTGATCGCGACCGAGTAGTCCCCTTCTCCGAGGGTGTCGGGGAACTCCCCGAATGGGTGGAAGGTGACCGCATCGCTCGGCGGCGGATCCTGCGCCTCGAGCCATGACTCCGCGCGGGAGAGACCGCCCTCCGCAAGGTAGAAGGCCTTCATCCGCTCCGCCTCGCCGACGGTGAGGGTCGCGTCCTGCACGCCGAACTGAAGGACAGTGACTCCCAGAATGAGAGCGATGATGACGCCCCACATGACCGCCATGAGGGCGGAACCTGACCGGTCCCGCAGCCTCGCCGCGGCCCCTCTGCTGGTGTTCATCGTTACCTCCACTGAGTCGCGCCCTGCGCTCACGTCCTGAACAGGCCGGAGTCAACGCCGGTATCATGCATGACAGGGAGCATAAGGTGTGCCATTCTCCGGACGGTGGTCAGGCAAACCGGCGACCCGTTTGCGCGCTTTCCGGGGGGCAGGAAGGGGGCGTGGAGCGGTGCCGGTGCACGAACGACGACGGCCGCCCCATGAAGGGCGGCCGTTGTGGAGGAGGCGGCCGGCAGTGCTCTGGAGGCCTCACCGGGCATCAGCAGCCCGGCGTGATCTCGCGCCAGTAGAGCTTCGTGTAGAAGCCGCTCTGGAGGAACTCGATGAACCCCGGGGGCGAGTAGTTGCGGAGGCGGGTATCGTAGTGGTAGTCCTTCTGGTAGCCGGTCGAGATGATGAACTCGCCGTCCTGCCAGTAGCCGGTTCCCACGGGGCCCCGGAAGTCCTGCGCCAGGCTGCCGTAGAGCGTGAGCGTTCCTCTCGGGGAACCGGTGTTCCAGTTTTCGACCCTCATGGTGTTGTTGATCGCGACCATCGCGGCGTGGATGACGCAGTCGGTCTGGTTGGGCTCGTTGCTCACGATGTTGATGTCGGTCCCTGCTATGAGCCCGAGGAGGTCGTCGCAGTTGGGGCTGGGGCCGTTCGCATCGCTGTCCCGGTAGAGCACGTCGTCGACGACGTCGACGAAACCTCCGGACACGATCGTGATCTCGCCGTCGAGCGTGCCTCGAACCGTGAGACCGCTGTGGACGTAGATGATCCCGTTGAAGCCGTGGAGGTCGATGTCGGTCCACTCGTCTTTGCCCTTCCTGCTGTAGCTCACGTAGCCGTACGTCGGATCGCCGTTCTCGTCGGGGCGGCTCAACCAGATATCGTAGGGACCCATGGTAAGGGTAATCCCAGCCGCTGCCGCCATGACCTCGAGGTCGTTCACGGCGCTGGCTGTCGGGTACTCGACCTGCGGAAGCCCGAGCTCGTACCCCTCGTGGAAGATGGGGTTGTCGTGCGGAGCGTTGCTGGGTGCTGCGGACTCGATGTGGTTGTGCTCGTCGCCGTTGTAGTAGAGGAACCCCGGGTCGTTGCCGGCATCGTCGGGGCCGCCGTAGGCGCTTCCCACGATGTCCAGGAACTCGGGATCGCCGAAGATGCTGATCTGGTCGTTCGTGAACATGGGGCCGTCGATGACGTCGGTGTCGCAGAACCAGAGCGGGGCTCCGCCGCCCGGCATGTGCTCTCGGTTGGTCAGGTAGAGGTAGTTCGCGACCGTGCCGGTGGAGACGTCGAGTTCGAGAATGCGGGTGCGCCCTTCCGACGTGGCGGTGGAGCGGATCGTGTAGATGAGCCGCGTCGCTCCGGGATTGAGCGCGTCGGGTTCGATCGTGACGGTGTAGGTTCCTCCGGCGAGCGTCTGGGGATACGCGCCGAACGGGTGCATCGTCGTGGTGGAATCGGGGGGCGCGTCCTGGGCCTTGAGCCAGGAGAGTCCCATCGCCAGTCCCGACTCCGCCAGGAAGAGCGCGCGGGCCTGGCTCTCGTCGCGCTTGGCGAGAATCGCATCCTGCCAGCCGAACTGGAACACCGTGAGGGAGAGAATGAGCATGACGGTGCCGATGAGCATCACGGCCACGAGCGCGGAGCCGCGAGCGTTCCAGCGGCGTTCTCTCCTCCATCTCATGAATCGTCTGAAGGCTGTCATGACTTCACCCCCTCTTCTCGCCTTGGCCGTCCTCACGGCACTTCGGCGAACACCTGCGCCTACCCTGCCCCCGGTCGCAGGGGGGGCGGCGCGCCTACCCTCCGATCAGCGTCGTTACGGTGAGGCTGTCGCGGGGCGAGGCCGACGGCCAGACGAGCTTCACCTCGACCTCCTTGGCGTAGACGGGATCCCCCGGACTCGACCACACGGCCTCCGTCACGAACCAGGTCAGGCTTCCGAGCACGTCGTTCCCGGCATGAGAGTCGCCGCGGGTATTCACCACGATGCCGGGATCGCTGGGGTGCGCGCCGACATCGAGGTTGACGCTCTGAACGTTGGCGTCGTTCCCGCTCGAGCCGTAGCCCGCCTGCATCAGCTGCTCGACCTTCCGCTCCACGAGGCGCAGCGCCATCCGCTTCTCACCCCGGTGCGCGGCGAGGATCCTCCCTGAGACGAGGGAGTTGAAGATCGGAACGATCACGATGCTGAGCACCACTACCGAGACGAGGATCTCCACCATTCCGAGCCCCGCGCTCGCTCCCCCCCCGAGGAGAGGCGGAGCGAGGGGACGGGTCCTCCTGCGGCTCCTGCGAACTGCGGGGCCACCCGCTCTCCGCTCTACAGTCCTCATCAGTCGACCCTCCGTCTTCAAGAGATCAGTTCCTGCACGATATCGTCGAGGACATGAGCACCAGGTGGTCGTCGCTCGTGGCTTGCTCCGTACCCATGTCGCCCCTGATCACGATGTCAATGTTGACCGTCCTGCCGTTGCTACTCACGAACGAGAGGGAGTCCGCGCCGTCCACGAGGACCATGCCCGTGTGGTTTCGCAGACATCCCTGGTCGTCCACGTAGAAGCTGGCCACCAGACTGTCGGTGCTTCCGGTCCAGAAGAGGATCCTCAGCGAATCGCCGGCAGCGCCGATGTCCACGGTGCTGCCCTTCCGGATGGCACGGCCCATGACCTCCAGCGCGAACGACGCCTCTCGCTGCACTCGCGTGAGGGTCGACGTGCCCTCCCACGACCGCGTCGTGCCGAGGTACGTTGCGACGGTCGCCATGATGACGGTGAGCACCGCGCCGATCGAGACCAGAAGCTCGATGATGGTGAAGCCGGCCTGCGTGCGGACGGGCGCCACGAACGTTCCGCGACGATCGGCCCGCCCGTCTCCTCGTTTCCTGCGTGTTCTCGTTTTCATGGTCGCGCTCCTTAGGAGACCTCCCTCCAGGCCAGCCGCTCGTATTCCCCCGTGACGAAGTAGCCGGGCGGCTGGACGGCGTCGAACCTGGTGTCGTAGTGGTAGTTCTTCGCGAACCCCGTGCAGATGATGACCTCACCGTTGCTGAGGTAGCCGGTCCCGACGGCCCCGCGGTACTTCTGGATGACTCCTCCATGGACGGTGAGCGTCCCTCTCGGGCTCCCGCCGTTGTAGCCCTCGGCGGTGAACGACGTGTCCAGAGCCATCATGTGCGCGTGGATGTTGCAGTCGTTGCTGTTGGCGCGGTTGTCACTGAGGATGATGTTCGACTGCGCCACGAGACCCAGGTAGTCGTCGCACCCGGGGTTCGGACCGTTGAGCGGATCGGCATCGCGGTAGACGATGTCGTCCGTGATGCTGACGTCGCCCGAGCACGCCACCGTGAGACTCCCGTCGAGGATGCCCTTGATGCTGATGTCCCCGTCGGCGAAGAAGACGCCGTTCGTCGACGAGATCTCGACGTCGGTCCAGTCTCCGAACGGGAGGCGGTAGCTGATGTACCCGTGGAGCGTGCCGATCGCGGTCCTTCTCCCGAGAATGACCTCGTAGTTCCCGTCGATGTGGATGCCGCCGTTCTCCGAGAGGATCTCCAGATCGTCGACGAACTCAGGGAGTTCGACGGCGCTCGTTCCCAGCTCGTAGCCTTCCTCGAAGGCGGGTTCATCGTAGGGCGCGTTGCTGGGTGCGGCGGTCTCCAGATGGTTCCAGAAACTCCCGTTGTAGTACATGAACGACGGGTCGTGATCAGGGTTCCCGTCGTCGGGGCCGCCGTGCGCGCTCGACAGGTGGCCCCCGAAGGTCGGGTCGCCGAAGAGGTGGAGCTGGCCGTTGGTGTGGGCCGTGCCGTCGAGGAAGTCGGCCGAACAGAACCAGACCGGCGTCGAGGAGTTCGGCAGGTACTCCAGGTCGGTGAAGTAGATGTACTGGGCGAACGACCGCGTCGCGACGTCGAGGGTGACCGTCCGGCTCTTGTTACCGCTCGCGCCGTCCGACACGATCGTGTAGCGCTTGCGTCCGGCGGTGGCGTTCCCCGGCGCGGGTCGGATCTCCACGCAGTAGGTTCCTTCCATCAGGCTGTCCGGGTCCGCGCCGAAGGGATGGATCGTCGCGATGCCCACGGGAGGATCCTCCTGCGCCTCGAGCCACGTGTGCGCTCTCGCGAGGCCCGCCTCGGCGAGATAGAGCGCCTGGGAGCTCTCCACGTCCCGGGCGGCGAGGGTGGCGTCCTGCGCCCCGAACTGGAAAACGGCCGCCGTCATGATGAGCATGATGAACGTGAGGACGATGACCGCCGGCAGAACGGTTCCCGACTGGTCTCTCAAGTAATCCGGCGTCCTTCTCATACGCGACGCCTCCCTTCGAATCAGGCCCCGGGCCGATGCGAGAAGGGTCTTCAGTCGCACCGTCAGCGCCCGCAAATAGAGCGCTTCTTCATAATGACGAATAAGCACAGAATGTGCCATTTCTCAAGTGTTACTGAGAAGAGATCGCGTCTCGGACCGACGGGGGACCCCGGGAGGGGGCCCTCAGGGAGTTCCCGATTGATCAGTCAGGAATATCGGGGCACGGCTGCCGCGGGAATGGGCCCGGTGACCGGGAAGGTGGGGCACAAAGAGAGCCCGCCACGGGGGCGGGCTCTCGCTCGCTCTTATAGATGCTGTTGTCGAGGTCGGTCGGGGACTACCAGCCGCGTCGGGCCGGGTAGGCGCCGATGCCGATGACCTCGCTGTTCTCCTCGCCGAGCGTCTCGACGGTGTAGCCGGTCTCGAGGGGGAACTGGATCGTGTCTCCCTCGCGCAGTACGGCCGAGTTGTCGCCGACCGTGACCCGGACCATGCCCTTCATGGCGAGCATCACGAGCTCGCCGGGCTCGGGTGGCCTGACGGCCCGCTCGCCCGGGTTGCCTCCGCCCTTGACGATCCTCAGGGTCGCCCACGGCGGATCCGCGTTGATGCGCTCGATGTTGTGGACGTGCCCTTCTTCATCGCAGACGAAGACCTTCGTGCGGTCGTCCTTCCGCGTGAGCACGGCCAGAGGAGCATCACGCTCTTCGACGAAGTGCGCAGGCCGCTCGTCGAGCGCCGACGCGATTCGCTGGAGCGCGCCGATGGTGGGGGAGGTCTTGCCGCGCTCGATCTCGGAGATGTGCGTGGCGGACATGCCGGACCGGGTGGCGACCTCCTTCAGGGTCATGTCTCGCCTGAAGCGCGCCATGCGCACCCTGCGTCCCACTTCCTCCTTGGTCGGCATTGCCTACCCTCCTCCCGGCTTGGGTCCACAACTGTTCCGGGGCTCTCGGGGTCCTTCCGAATCTAGACCGTGAACAGCGTCGGCGAGACGAGCATCGCGTAGAGTTCGGCTTCGTCTTCGCCGATATTCTCGCCGTTCCAACCGTCGTCCAGGCGCATCTGGATCGTGTCGCCCTCTCGGAGCACGTTCTTGTGTTCGCCCGAGGTGATGCGGAGCATCCCCTTCAGGCACAGGAGCACGACCTCGCCGATCATCGGGAACCCCTTCGCACCGTGCCCGATAGGTACGGTCCTGTGGAAGATCTGCATGTATCCGCCGGGCACGCCGGGGCTCACGATCTCGAGCTGGAGCGGCGTCCCTTCCTGATCGGCCGCGTAGAACTTGCAGCGGTCGGAGGCCTTGGTCAGCCGGACCTGGGGCAGCGCGTCCTCGCGGACGAAGTGCGACGGCCTCTCGCCGAGGGCCTTCGAGATCCTCTGCAGCGCGCCGATGGTGGGGGAGGTCTTGCCGCGCTCGACCTCAGAGATGTGTGTGGCGGACATGCCACAACGGGCCGCCACTTCCTTCAGGGTCATGCCGCGCTCGAAGCGAGCGATTCTGAGTCTGCGACCGAGTTCTTCTTTCGTGAGCATCGTGATGTACTCCCCCCTCCGTGCGGCTCGCGATGAATGACCAGTCGTTTTAGAGGCATCCGGAGCGATACGACCACGTCGTGACGCTCCTGCGTTAGTCTAGAGTTGCGAACCTTCCATGGTGACTTTTACCTTCACTCCTTGCCACAAAGATAACGCGACTAGGGAATCCGGTCAAGTCAAATATTCGACCGGAATCAGGCTCATTTCAGCGAGGGAATTGGGCGTAACCTACTACACATCAAGGAGTTGGTCGCACTGAGTGGGAATCGGAACGAATCCGGCCGGATGAGGGAAGCAGAGATATACCGAACTCGTCTCGGGGAAACGTGGACGAGGGGGCGACAGCCTGGCCGGGGATCGAGGACGACGAGGCGTGTTCGGCGGGTTGTGGCGGGCGGGTTCCCGGGCAGGGCGCGCCCGGGCCGGGAACGCAGGACGGGAACCTGCCGCGGGGTCGGGAAGAAGCCGCGCGCGGTGACAAGACGCCCCCACGTGGGACCTCTTTGTTGACACCGGCGATTGGCGCCTGCTATCCTGATCATTCGGTTACGGCTGCGGTGGCCCGCACGACGGCTATTCCCCGGGAGGGAACATGGTTACCGACCTTCAGGAGATCTTCTCGACCAACGCCAAGAACATGAAGAAGTCCGTGATCCGTGAGCTGCTCAAGCTCACGCGGAGGCCGGAGGTCATCTCCTTCGCGGGCGGGCTTCCGGATCCGAACACGTTCCCGGTGGAGGAGGTGGCGGAGATCACGGCCGACGTGCTCAGGCGGGACGGGGCGAGCGCTCTGCAGTACAGCCCGACCGAGGGCGATCCCAAGCTCAAGGACGAGCTCATCGCGCACCACGAGCAGGAGGACGGGATCAAGCTCTCTCCGGAGAACGTCCTGATCACCGTCGCGTCGCAGCAGGGACTGGACCTCACCGCGAAGATCTTCATCGACCGCGGCGATCCTGTGATCGTCGGACTCCCGACCTACATCGGAGGACTGGGGGCGTTCAAGAGCTACGGCGCGGACATGATCGGCGTGGCGCTCGACGGGGACGGGATGAGGATGGATCTCCTCGAGCGCGAGCTCGAGAAGCTCGCAAGGAGACACGAGAAGCCGAAGTTCATCTACGTCGTCCCCGATTTCCAGAACCCGGCCGGCATCACGATGAGCGAGGCGCGGCGCATCGAGCTGATCGAGCTCGCCCGGCGATACGACGTCATGATCATCGAGGACAGCCCCTACAAGGAGCTCCGGTTCGAGGGGGACGCCGTCAGGTCGATCTTCGCGCTCGACGGCGACGGGCAGGTGATCGGACTCCACACGTTCTCGAAGATCCTGTTTCCCGGGATGAGGCTCGGGTGGATCATCGCCGACGAGGCGGTCATTCAGAAGCTGGTGATCGCGAAGCAGTCGACCGATCTGTGCACGCCGGCGTTCACGCAGGCCATCGTGGCCGAGTTCGCGTCGCGCGGGCTCCTGGCGAAGGCGATCGAGAACGTCAAGAGGGTCTACCGGGAGAAGAGAGAGATCATGCTGAGCGCGCTCGACGAGTACATGCCCGATCTTCCGGGGCTCTCGTGGACGCGACCTCAGGGCGGGCTCTTCCTGTGGGTCCGTCTCCCCGAGCACGTGGACGCCGATGAGCTCTTCTACGAGGCGATCGAGCAGAACGTCGCGTTCGTGGTCGGCTCGGCATTCCACTGCGACGGGGGCGGCAGGAGCAGCATGAGGCTCAACTTCTCCTACCCGACGAACGAGGACATCGTCGAGGGCGTCAAGAGGCTCGCCAAAGTCATCGAGAACCACGAGAGATCACGCAGACGGGCGGGAGACGTCATCGCGACACCATAGAACTGTAAAGGGCTCGCCGGATCGCCGAGGCGACCGCGCGGGCATCTGTCTCGGGCCGGACGATGAGAGCATCTGTCCACGGACGCATGGAGAGTGAACGGGATGACGATAGCCGACAAGAAGGCCGATCTGGCGGGACCGGGCATCAGCACGTACGACGAGGTCGAGAAGATCCTGCCGAACGACTACGAGCCGCTCCTTCCTCCCTTGGAGAGGATGAAGGCGCTCTACGCGATCAAGCAGTACATCGAGGAGAACCTCGCCAAGGAGCTCAATCTCCAGATGGTCCGCGTCCCCCTCATCGTCGACCGCGAGAGCGGGATGAACGACTACCTCGACCGCGACGGCTCGCGGACGCCGATCGAGTTCCCGTGCGGGCTCGGGCTCGACAAGCCGATCCAGGCGCAGGTCGTCCAGGCGGCCACGAAGTGGAAGCGGTACGCCCTGAAGCAGTTCGACTGCAAGCCCGGTGAGGGGATCAACACCGACATGCTCGCCGTCCGCAAGGACTACTTCCTCGACCACGACCACAGCGCCTACGTCGATCAGTGGGACTGGGAGAAGACGATCACGGCGGAGGACCGGACGCTCGACTACCTCAAGGACACCGTCCGGAAGATCTGGAAGGTCATCGTGGGCGCGAGCAAGCACGCCCAGGAGATCTGCCCGGGGCTCAAGACCGACAGGTACCCGGAGATTCCGGAGGAGCTCAAGTTCCTGCACGCCGAGGAGATCCTCGCGATGTACCCCGATCTCCCGCGGAAGCAGCGGGAGACGAAGATCATCCAGGAGTACCCGGCGGTCTTCATCGTCGGCATCGGCTGGGTCCTCGACGACGGCTACCCGCACGAGATGCGCGCCGCCGACTACGACGACTGGGTGACCGAGACGGTGACGAAGGACGGGAAGACGATGCACGGCCTGAACGGGGACATCCTGGTGTGGAACCCCGTGACGAAGCGCCGTCACGAGCTGACGTCGATGGGGATCCGCGTGACGAAGGAGATCCTGAAGCAGCAGCTCGAGCTCTCGGGCCAGCAGCACTTCCTGGAACTTCCGTACCATCAGATGATCCTGAACGACGAGGTCCCGCTCTCGATCGGCGGCGGGATCGGGCAGTCGCGGACCTACATGTACCTGCTCCGGGCCGCTCACCTGGGCGAGGTCAGCGTGAGTGTCTGGCCGAAGAAGCTCAAGGAGATCTGCGCGAAGCGGAAGATCCACGTGCTGGAGTAGGGAGGCACCGGAAGGACGCCTGACACGCGCGTTCATACTGTGGAAAACGAGGGACCACCTGCTTCGGATTCGCTTCTGCTGTCGGGTGGTCCCTCTTTGTGGTACCATCTTCGGTCCTCCGGCATGGGGCGGAAGCGGGCGGACCCGCGAGGGGGCCGCGGCGCCCCGCGCCGGGACCCTCGGGCCTGACAAGGAGCGATCCCAGTGGCTTCCACCGAGAGAATCCTCGCCGTGAACCCCGGCGGCATGACGACCAAGATCGCCGTCTACGAGGGTGACGAGCGCGTCTTCGTGGCGAACGTCGAGCACGCCCCTGAGGAACTCGCGCCCTTCGAGGCGATCCCGGACCAGCTCGAGTTCCGGAAGGACGCCATCGAGAAGGCGCTCGAGGAGGCGGGGCAGCTCGGTGGTGCGTTCGACGCGATCGCCGGGCGCGGCGGGCTCCTGCGGTCGATCCCGAGCGGGACCTACGCCGTCAACGACGCGCTCCTCGAGGACGCGCGCGCGGGCTACGCCGGCGAGCACGCCTCGAACCTCGGGGCGCTGCTGGCGGATGGCCTCGCCAGGGATCTCGGGGGCCGGGCGTTCATCTCGGATCCCGTCTCGGTCGACGAGTTCGAGCCGCTCGCGCGGTACTCGGGCTATGCTGCGATCGAGCGGAAGAGCCTCCTCCACGCGCTCAACATCAAGGCGACTGCGAAGAAGGCGGCCCGAAAGCTCGGCCGCCCGCTCGGGTCGATGAACCTCATCCTCGCGCACCTCGGGAGCGGGATCTCGATCTCGCCCCTCCTCAAGGGGAGGATGGTCGACGTCAACAACGCCGCATCCGGCGGCCCCTTTTCGCCCGAGCGCACCGGAGCGCTCCCCCTGGTCGAGATGCTCAACTTCATGAAGGAGCGGGGGATCGACCCGGACCGAATGAGGAAGATCGTCACGAAGGAGGGAGGGCTTCTCTCGTACCTCGGATCGAACGACTTCCGGGGCGCGGCCGAGCGGGCCGAGGGTGGCGACGCCCGGGCCCGGGAGGTCATCGAGGCGATGGCCTACCAGATCTCGAAGGAGATCGGCGCGATGGCGACAGTGCTCGCAGGCGAGGTCGGCGCGATCGTCCTCACGGGCGCGCTCGCCAACTCCGAGCTCCTGGTCGACCTCGTGGAGAGGCGCGTCTCGTTCATCGCGGGCGTCATCGTTCTCCCCGGCGAGAACGAGCTCGAGTCCCTCGCCCACGGGGCGCTCGAGGTGCTCCGCGGCGAGGAGGAGCCCCGCACCTATCCGACCGGATAGCCGAAAGGAGTTCCGATGGCAGACAGGACCGACGTGAAACCTCCCAGGAACTTCGACGAGCTCAAGGAGAAGGCGCTCGCCTACGGGCGGGAACGGGGGAAGGCCCGCCTCGGTGTTGCGGCGGCCTGGGACCCGTGCGCCCTCGAGGCCGCCTTCGACGCGTGGAAGCTGGGCATCGCCGATCCCGTGCTCATCGGCGTCCCGGACCTCATCGCGGGAGCCGCGAAGGAGGCGGGCGTCGACATCTCGGCCTGGCGTGTGGTGGAGAGTCCGGGGGCGGTCGAGTCGACGAGGCGGGCGGTCGAGCTCGTGAGGGAAGGGGAGGTCGACTTCCTCATGAAGGGGAAGGTGAACACGGCCGACCTCATGCGCGCCGCCCTCGACAAAGAGACGGGCATCCGCGCGGGCAAGCTCATGAGCCACATCGCTCTCGTGTGGACCCCGTCGTTCGGGCGCCTGTTGTGTATGTCCGACGGCGGCATCGTCATGAACCCCACCCTCGAACAGAAGGTCGACATCATCAAGAACGCGGTCGACGCGATGCACAAGCTGGGGTGGGAGTGTCCGAAGGTCGCGGTCGTGGGAGCGCTCGAGCAGGTGAATCCCGCGATGCCGCACACGATCGACGCCGCCGCGCTTGCCAAGATGAACGACCGCGGCCAGATTAGGGGCTGCATCATCGACGGGCCCTTCGGGTTCGACAATGCCGTGAGCGAAGTCGCCGCCGAGCGAAAGGGCGTCGTGAGCCCCGTCGCAGGGAAGGCCGACTTCGTGACGTTCTCCGACATCGACGTCGGGAACGTCTTCTACAAGGCGCTCTACTTCATGACCGAGGGTGTCCAGAACGCGGGCGTCCTGATCGGGGCGCGGGTCCCGATCGTGATGCCGTCCCGCGCCGACGGACCCGACACGAAACGCAACTCGATCATCGTGGGAACGGTGATCGCCCAGGCGTCGAAGGGGTAGGCGACGGGGGAGACCCCGGG
>JALGWI010000103.1 GCA_025774245.1 bacterium | reverse complement strand
CCCGACACGCCAGACCGTCAGAAGCGTCCCCGTGGTCGCCATGACGATGATCGAGCAAATGCCCAGTCGCTTCTCCGCCGTGGGCAGCCCGGCGATGAGGCTCCGGGGCTTCGTGAAGAGATGGATGTAGGTGATCGCACCGAACCAGACGACGGCGGTCAGGAGGTGGAGGTAGCGGACGATGCCGCGAAACCACCACACGGCGCGCGACGGTCGGGAGACGCTCTCGGGCAGAACGTAGCCGGCGGCCTCGTACTCCTCCCCCAGCTCCGTAAGCGTGCCGCCGTCGGCGCCCTCTATATGACACTTGCTGCACGCGAGGCCCGTCTCGGCGGCGTAGTCCGGCATCGCGTGACAGACCGCGGGAAGACAGGCAAGCAGTCCGATCAGACCGATGACTGAAGAGACGACCGCGGAACGGATTCCGTGCATGGGTTCGCTCCAGCTGGAGGATTGGCAGATGGGCCGTCCGATGCGCGCCGGACGGCGAGGCGCCCACCGCATCCTAGCACAACGAGCCTCCGCGCGTCATCGGACGACGCGGGCGGGCTCCGCCATCACCATTCCTCCACCGCCCCTCTGGAACGGAACGCCCTATTCAGGAGAGGAGGAGAACGCTACAATGGCACTTGTCCCGACTCACACAGGTCGTCGACCATCCTACCTCGGGAGTCGCCCTTGATCGGCAAGACCATCTCTCATTACAGGATCATCGAGAAGCTCGGCGAGGGCGGCATGGGCGTCGTCTACAAGGCCGAGGACACGAAGCTCAGACGCACCGTGGCTCTCAAGTTCCTGCCGCGCGAGCTGACCCTGGACCCGAGGGCCAAGGAGCGGTTCACCCGCGAAGCGCAGGCGGTCTCATCCCTGGACCACCCCAACATCTGCACCATCCACGAGATCGACGAGACCGAAGACGGGCAGATGTTCATCTGCATTGCCTGCTACCTGGGCGGTACGGTACGCGAGAAGATCGACGAAGGGCCGCTCAAGCTGGACGAGGCGCTGAGCATCGCCACTCAGGTGGCCGAGGGGTTGCGGGAGGCGCACGAGAAGGGCATCGTTCATCGCGACATCAAGCCTGCCAACATCATCGTCACGCCCAAGGGTCAGGCGAAGGTCATGGACTTCGGTCTGGCCCGGCTGGCGGGGCAGACCCAGCTGACCAGAGCCGGCGCGACCATCGGCACAGTGAACTACATGTCTCCGGAACAGGCCCGCGGGAGAACCGTGGACCACCGAGCGGACATCTGGTCCTTGGGTGTTGTTCTCTACGAGATGCTCACGGGTCGCCTGCCGTTCGGAGGCGAGCACCCGCAGGCAGTGATCTACTCCATCCTGAACGAGGAGCCCGAACCGGTGAGGCGGCTCCGCCCCGACCTGCCGGTGGAATTGGAGTCGATCATCGCCAAGGCCCTGGCCACCCTTCCGGACTCGCGGTACTGCGACGCCGGCGCCATGCTGAACGATCTCAGGAGCCTGCAAGGAGGATCGGACTCGGCCGTCCTGCCGGCGGACGTCCAGGCAGAGAGACCCCAGCCGTCGATCGCCGTTCTCCCGTTCACGAACATGAGCGCTGATCCTGCGCAGGAGTACTTCTGTGACGGGATGGCCGAGGAGATCATCAACGCCCTCGTGCACATCGAGGATCTGCGGGTCGTCGCACGCACCTCGGCCTTCGCCTTCAAGGACCGATGCGAGGACATCCGCGAGATCGGCCGCAAGCTGAACGTGGAAGCGCTGCTCGAAGGCAGCGTCCGCAAGGCGGGCGACCACCTCAGGATCTCGGCTCAGCTCGTGAACGTCGCAGACGGCTACCACCTCTGGTCGGAGCGGTACGACCGGGAACTGAAGGACGTGTTCGCCATCCAGGATGAGATCTCGCACAGCATCGTCCAGGCCCTGGAGATCAGACTGAGCGGGAAGGAGAAGCGAGCCCTGAAGGTCAAGCCGACCGACAACATCGACGCCTACCAGGCGTATCTGAGGGGCCTGGAGTACGCGGGGCGACCGGATTATCTGGAGGAGGACTTCCGTCTGGCGGTGCAGATGTTCGGGCGGGCAATCCAGCTGGATCCGGACTTCGCCCTGGCCCACGCCGAGCTCTCCAAGGCCCACTCGGCCCTCCACTTCCACGGTCACGACCGCACAGACGCGTGCACGTCCAGAGCGAAGGCGGCGGTGGACCGCGCGCTGGAGCTTCAGCCCGCGCTGCCCGACGCCCACCTGGCGCTCGGCTACTACCACTACTGGTGCCACCAGGACTTCGAGCAGGCGCTCGCGGAATTCGCCATCGCTGAAACGGACCTTCACAACGACGCCAGGATTCTCGCCGTCGTCGCGGCCATCCTGAAACGCCGCGGTAGAATCCAGGAGACGGTGGAGCGGTACAAGAAGGCCTTCGAGTTGAGCCCGCAGGATGCCAGCCTTCCTCACGAGATCGGATGCGCCTACATGACGATGCGAGACTACGAACAGGCGGAGCGGTACTACGATCGCTCGATCTCAATGGCGCCTGATCAGGGGCTCGCGTACGTGTGCAAGACCTGGAACTGCTGGCTGTGGCAGGGCGACATGGAGCGCGCTCGCAGCACGGTGGAGGCCATGCCCAGGAGGATCACCAGCGGATCCAAGCGGTCGGCGGCCGCCCTCTTCGAGGAGTTCCGGCTGGAGCTCTTTGCCCGGGACTACCAGAAGGCGCTCGACACCTTGGTTCCCGCTTCCGTCGCGTTCGACGAGGGCCAATGGTGGTTCATCCCGAAGGCCCTGCTCGAGGCCTGCACGTGCCGGCTCATGGGAGACGCTGAGCGCGCCCGCAGCCTGTTCGAGTCTGCCCTCGGCCTGCTGGAGAAGGAGGTCGGACAGCGGCCGGATGACGATCGTCTCCGCAGCTCCCTGGGCATCGTCTACGCCGGTCTCGGACGCAAGGAGGACGCCATTCGCGAAGGCGAACTGGCGGTGAAGCTCCTGCCGGTCTCCAAGAACGCGGTCATAGGGCCCTTCCGCGTCGAGGACCTGGCGTTCACCTACGCCCTGGTCGGCGAGCACGAGAAGGCCCTGGACCTGATCGAGTATCTTCTCTCCATTCCCTCCTGGATGTCTGCCTCCCTCCTCCGCCTCGACCCCAGGTGGGATTCCCTTCGAGACTGCGAGAGGTTCCGGTCGCTGCTGGAACCGGACACGAGGGTGAGCTGAGAGCAGCGGGACCGATGCGGCTCTCCCCTCACGAAATCATTTGACAGCACGCCGCAGTTATGGTATTATGGTACCTGAATATTCCATTCATGAGAGCCGTGCCGCCCGGCGCGGAGAGAGAACGAGGCGACGGGCGGGCGGCGTCCTGAGATCGGACAGCAGAGTGGTGGTCGATCCGAGCATCACCGCTCGGATCATCGTTTCGAGGTCTTGCCCGCGATGGAGGGGAAGCACACACGGCGTTCGTCCGCGCGTCCGCTGACGCGCGCGTCTCAGATCATGTTGATTCAGCTCGCGCGCATCCCGGGCCGCATCCGGCTCGAAGCGTGAAGGGAGACGGTGGCATGCGATTTCGAACTCTCGCAATGGTGGCTGGACTGGCCCTGGCTCTGGCTCTGCCGGCCTCGGCTGACTGGAATCCGGGAGAACCCTTTAAGTGGCTTCAGCTCCCCGATCTTGCACATACGGGGATAGACATCAACGCGACGCAGCCGTTTCTGCTCGCGGACGATTTCGAGTGCACGCAACCCGGCCCGATCACCGACATCCACATCTGGGGCTCGTGGTTGAACGATGTGCTCCCACTCGAGGTGCCTGACGCTGTCGTCTTCACGCTGAGCATCCACGAGGACATCCCCGCGGACGAGAGCCCGACGGGCTACAGCATGCCGGGCGAGCTTCTCTGGATTCAGACCTTCTCGCCTGGGGAGTTCGTCGTGCAGCCGTGGGCGACGGGGATCGAAGAGGGATGGATGGATCCTCCCGACGCCTGGTCCTTCCCGGCCGACACCGTCTGCTGGCAGTACAACTTCTTCATCGACCCTGACCTCGCGTTCTTCCAGGAAGGCACTCCGGTCGACCCGATCGTCTACTGGCTGGACGTGCAGGCCGTGCCTCAAGACGCGAGCGCCCTCTTCGGGTGGAAGACGTGCCGGGAGCAGTGGAACGACGCCGCGGTCTGGGGAGTGGGTGACGAGCCCTACGCCGGTGACTGGGGCGAACTGAGATTCCCGGCCGGCCACGCCGGGCAAGACCAACGGATGGATCTCGCGTTCGTGATCACCGGCGGACCGGGGGACGTGGAGCTCGACTGGGGCGACGCCCCCGATCCGACCTACCCGACGCTGGCGGCAAGCACCGGAGCGAGCCACTCGATCCTGCCCGGCTTCTTCCTGGGCGCGGCGATCGACGCCGAGCTCGACGGACAGCCCAACGCGACGGCGACGGGTGACGACCTGGCGGGGATCGGCGACGAGGACGGTGTGGTCTTCACGACCGCTCTCACGCCGGGCGTGGGTGCGAGCGTCGACGTGACCGCGTCGCTGGGCGGCGTGCTCGACGCGTGGATCGACTTCGGCGGCGACGGCAGCTGGGCGGAGCCTGGAGACCAGATCTTCACCGGCCTACCGATCGCGGCAGGACTCAACCCACTTGGCTTCGTCGTGCCGATAGGTGCGGCGCCGGGTGTGACGTTCGCACGGTTCCGACTCAGCACGGTGGCGGGTGGGGTGCCGTACTACGGCCCCGTCGCGCACGGTGAGGTCGAGGACTACGAGATACGCATCGAGGAGGATCAGGCATACTACAAGTGGATCCAGTACCCGGACCTCTCGACGACGGGCATCGACGTCAACGCGGTCGACCCGTTCGTCCTGGCGGACGACTTCGAGTGCACGCAGTCCGGCCCCATCACCGACTTCCACATCTGGGGATCGTGGCTGAACGACCTGCTCCCGCCGACGGGTCCCGGTGGAGCGACGTTTACTCTGAGCATCCACGAGGACATCCCGGCGGGCGCCGGCGGGGTCCCGTACAGCATGCCTGGTGAGCTGCTCTGGCTCGCCACGTTCGGCCCTGGGGACTACGGCGTCGAACTCTACGCCGACGGGCTCCAGGAGGGTTGGCTCGACCCGCCGGACGGCTACCTGTTCCCCGGCGACACGCAGTGCTGGCTCTACACGTTCCTCGTAGATCCTGCGATAGCGTTCCAGCAGCAGGGCTCCGTGGGGAACCCTGTCGTCTACTGGCTCGACCTTCAGGTGGTCGCGGACGGAACGCAGGCCCACTTCGGCTGGAAGACGTCGCTCGAGCACTGGAACGATGACGCCGTATACGGGCTCGGGATCGAGCCGTACTTCGGTCCGTGGTTCGAGCTCATCTACCCGCCCGACCATCCGATCTCGGGCGAGTCGATCGATCTCGCGTTTGCGATCACGGGGGAGCCGGGAGGTGCGGAGCTCGACTGGGGCGACGCGCCCGATCCGACCTACCCGACGCTGGCGGCAAGCGCCGGAGCGAACCACGTCATCGTGCCGGGCATCTTCCTGGGAGCGGCGGTCGACGCCGAGCTCGACGGACAGCCCAACGCATCGGCGACGGGTGACGACCTGGCGGGGATCGACGACGAGGACGGCGTGGTCTTCACGACCGCTCTCACGCCGGGAATGGGTGCGAGTGTCGACGTGACCGCGTCGGCACCCGGCATGCTCGATGCGTGGGTCGACTTCGGCGGCGACGGCAGCTGGGCGGAGGCGGGAGACCAGATCTTCGCCAGCGAGCCGGTCGTGGCCGGGCTGAACTCCCTGGCCTTCGTCGTGCCGATAGGCGCAACGCCGGGGGCGACGTTCGCACGGTTCCGGTTCAGCACGGCCGGGGGTCTGCCGTACGACGGTCCCGCGTCAGACGGCGAGGTCGAGGATCACAGGGCCTCGATCGACGAGGGTCACACCTACAAGTGGATCCAGAGCCCCGACCTG
>JALGWI010000044.1 GCA_025774245.1 bacterium | reverse complement strand
TCAGAGAACGATGCCGCCGAGGGCGGTGCGGAGAAGCGAGACCGCCAACTTCGCGGTCGCCGCGTCCCGGTCCCTCGCGGGACAGACCTCCACCATCTCGAGACCCAGAAGCCCTTCGGCCCGCGCTGCTTCCTCCATGATGATCGTCGCCTCCCGGTACGTCAGACCGCCCGGCTCCGGATAGAGCACCGCGGGCGCCTCGAGGGGATCGCACGCGTCGATGTCGAACGAGAGCACGAAGCCGTCGCACCGCTCGGCCATGAGCCCGAAGACGCGCTTCGCGATCTCGACGATGCCGAGCCTCTCGACATCGATGAACGAGTAGGCCTGGATCTCCCGCTCCCTGATGATCTCCCGCTCCTCGGTGAGGACGTCCCGCAGACCCACCATGGCGATGCGAGACGGATCGAGCTTCGGGCCGAACCCGCCCAGGTTCGCGAGCTCGTCAACACCGTAGCCCAGGAGATGCGAGACCGACATGCCGTGGAGGTCGCCGGACTCGCTCGCGCTCCCCAGCGGGAGCTCAAGATCCGGGTGGGCGTCGACATAGAGGAGCCCGAGCCGCGCGTCATCGCCCCGCAGCGCCCTGAGAAACTCCGCCGCCGCCGCGACCGAGGGAACGGTAATCGAGTGGTCTCCGCCGATCACGACGGGCACGCGACCCGAAGCGTAGGTCTCGCCGAGCCGCTCCATGAGATCGCTGCTGAACGAGAGCATCTCCGGGAGATTCCTGGGGTTCGAGCCGGGCGTGCCCTCGGTCGCTCCCGTGACGTCGCCCCCGTCCGTGACCGAGACACCGAGCTTCTCGAGAGACCCGAGTTGCGCCATGAGCCGAGCCTCCCGAAGAGCCCGGGGCCCCTCGGCGGTCCCTCGAGCGGGCGATCCCAGGTCGAAGGCCGCGCCGACGATCTCGTACGAGCGCTCCCTCAGGAAGCCGTCGATCGCCCCACGAGACGTCATGGAGCGTTCTCCTTCCCGCGATCGGAGCCCGCTGACCCGGTCGGCGCCAGGTCGAAGTAGTAAGCGACGAACTCGTAGTCGTGCCCGGGTCGGTCGAAGTAGCTGCAGTGATCGACCCGGAACTCGTCTGCGCTCTCGTTGGTCTCGCCGCGCCAGAGCCTCTCGGGGACGTCGTCCCAGCGGCAGAGTTCCATCCCGACGATGCGGATCGTCGCGCGGTTCGTGAGCGAGCTGTCGTACACGTCGTAGTACTCCCCCACCACGAGCGCGCTGTTGTACTCGTCCTCCTCGAGATCCACCTCACCGAGCTTCGCGACGCTCGCCGTCTTCCTGCCCTCGACGATCTCATCGACCAGGGAGTCTGCGACGAACTGGATGCGCCTGTTTTCTGCCATGCACTTGCCCCTTTCGAGATCGGCTCGCCGCCGATCGCTCCTGCTCCCTCACCGGTCGCCGCCGGTGTCCGGCTCTTCCGTCGCCGGCTCCAGCTCCTGGAACAGGAACCAGTGCCCCTTGCGGTCGTCGCTCTTCGCGGGAGCTCGGTCGTAGTAGATCTCGAACACCTGGCCGGTGTCGGCCCGGACGCGGTAGTAGTCCCGGCCGACGCCCCACGAGCCCCGCCGTTCGGCGGCCGCGGCGTGGGACTCCCGCATGTTGCGTGCCATGCGTCCCCGTCGGACGTAGTCGTGCCACTCGGCGAGCCGCTCCACGATTCGGTAGGTGCGACCGCGCCACTCGAAGGCGTCGGGGCAACCCGGCCTCTTCGTGAGCCCGGGTGCCTCGTCGAACGTGACGCTCACCTCTTCCGCGATGAACCGAAGCGGTTTCATGGCCAGTGTCCCCGAACGCCCGCGCGGACTCCGGCCGCCGCGCTCCTGCACTCGGGCGGCGTGCGCTCGGAGAGCCGCTCGGGCGTCAACTCCCGCGCGGGCGTCGTCAGGTATCGCCGCGCTCCCGTCGTTTCCTCACTGCCGCGAGGGCCCCTTCGATGAACGAGAACTTCGAGCAGCGGTAGTCGCGTTGCTTGGCGCGAAACCGTCCGGCGAGCTCGAGCTTGAGCCCGAAGTACGCGGCCGCCACACGCGGGCTGCCGCGAAGGAGCTCGCGGAACTCGATCTGCTTCTGCCAGAACTCGCCGCCGACCTCGACGACGTGGAGGTGATGCCGGCGCGGTCCCGCGAGTCCCTTTTCGAAGAAGCGCCTGCTCGGGAGGATCGGCTCGTGTTTCGGCACGAACACGTACCCGATCTCCTCGATCGCCGGGATCCGGTCTTCGACCTCCTCCAGCTTCTCGACGCCGAGCATGATGTCGACGATCGGTGCGCACGGGAGACCCGGCACCGCCGTGCTCCCGATGTGCTCGATCACTGCGGGCGTGTCTGGGAAGAGCTCGGCCAGACGCCGGCTCTCCTCCCTGAACACCGCGGGCCACGTCGGGTCATACCCCGCGATCACGACCGGCCTGCCCTTCGTGATCATGGACCGTCCCTCCTCACTGCCCCCCGGAACCATCGCACCTGCACGGGACACAGGTCCGCCTCACGCGTCGTCTCCCTCGCCGAACTCCGCGAGGGGTCCCGTCGTCTTCCGCATCAGGATCTCCGAGTGCCCCCGGACGATGTAGTCCGGAAGCTCCCCCACGATCTCATACCCCAGACGCCGGTAGAGCCGGAGCGCGTCCGGGTTGAACGACGACACGCACACGAAGACGTTCGGGCTCATCTGGAGGATCCTCTCCTCCGCGAACGCGAGGATCCTCGTTCCGATCCCCCTCCCGCGCCACTCCGGATCCACGGCGATCGACTGCACGTATCCGACGAAGGCACCGGTGACGACGAGGATCACGAAGCCGACCGGCCGGCCTTCCTTTCGAGCGACGTAGACCTCACGCGTGGGATCGGTGATGAGGCCCAGCGAGACCTCGTACGATCTGGCGAGGGTCAGCCACGGCTCGGAGTCGGCCATGAAGCGCGCGCAGATGCGCGCCTCCTCGTGATCGCGGAGCCTCTCGATCTCGAGCTTCGGTACCGACGCCATGCGGAACCACCCTCCGGCCGCTTGGCTACCCGCGCTTCCGCTGAGTGAAGCGGAGCCCCGACCACGTCCCGTCGATCGAGCACACCCTGTAATCGACCAGCCTCGACGCGAGTCCGATCTTCCGCACCACGGCCTGCGTGAGATCGCTCGGGACGCCCGACGTCTTCTTCGGCCACACGATCCAGAGCCCGTCCTTGCCCGCGAAGTCCCCCATCCTCGCGACCCTTCGCCGGAGCTCGTCCGATGATCTCGTGAACCAGATCGCGAGGTCGCACCGGCCACGCAGTCCGCTCCTGAGGACGGCGCCCTCCGGGAGCTCGCCGAGCGTACGATCGAAGCCCTCAGGAGCCTCGATGAGCGCGACGACCGATCCAGGTTTGATTCCGAGCTTCTTCCAGAGAGGTGTCCCTGAGTACGCTGCGAAGGTCGACTGCGGCACGACCGGGTCCGTCGGCGGCTTCTTCAGGGCGCGTCCGAGCGATCCCCCAATCCTGCCCCAGGTCGTGTAGACCGCGTCGGGAAGGTGCTGTCTGACGCGTTCGATCTTCTCGGGCGCGCCCTCCACGAAGACGAGCGGAACGTGGCGCGTGGCCTTCTGCTTCCTCAGGAGGATCCCGAGGTCCCGCCCCTGCGCGGGAAGCCGCGTGAGGTCGATCACGACGGCGGCAGGCGGGTCGGTTCCGAGCGCCGTCAGTCCGTCCCGGTCGATCGGGCCCGCCTCGACGTCGTACCCGGCCTTCTCGAGGGCCGCGGCGCACTCCGCCGCTTCATCGGCGTTCCAGTGGATCAGCCGCACACGGCTCATGAGGTGCGTCCCTTCCGGACCCGCGGTTCACAGGACTCGCCGGTCGCCCGACCCGCGATCGACCGATCCGCAGGTCACGGCCGCTTACTCGACGCGCACGAGCTTGAGCGGCATCGTGAAGCGGCCGATACCGGGATCCTGGATCCCGTCGTGCGAGTACGTGTCGAACATCTCGAGCCAGAGGGTGTCTCCCTCGACGCGATACGTGTAGACCGACTCGCCCCCGATGAACTCCGGGGTCTTCGCGACCATCGGCCACGTGGTGAGGGTCGAGTCGCTGATCGAGTAGGTTCCTGTGTTGACCACGATCGAGTTCCAGCTGTGGAGCTTCTCCTCGTCGGTCGGTTTCCAGGTCTCGGCGAAGTCGTTGAGAGGGTCCTCCCACGGCATCCAGACCATGCTGTAGTGACCTCGCGTGAAGACGAAGAGGCCCGGCTGCGGGTTCGCGTTGACGTACTCCTCGCGCGGGGTGGCGAGTCTGACCTTCACCATCGTCCAGGCTCCCTCGAGGGCCCCGGCGGCTCCGTGGCCGTCTGCTGACAGCCCGCCACCGCGAGGGTCACCGCCAGCAGGACGAGAACTCTCAGTAGCATCGATGTTCCTCCATTCCCGGGAAGGGTGCGGTCACTCGTTCGATCCGCTCCTCCGTCGTCCCTCGCCGTACATGTAGACCCACAGGATACCGAGCAGTCCGAAGATCACCGCTCGCACAATGCGTCCAACGGACCCGCCGTCCTGAACGGCGGACGCGATGTAGATCCCGCTCGCCATGAGCGAACCGATGGCGAGCACGAAGTAGAGCCACGTGAGCCCCGTTGGGGTTCGATTACCGGACATGCTTGTTCTCCTTCCTGGGATCGCGACAGCGCGCGAACCAAGTCGCCGCGAACCGCCCGCGCGAACTCGATCAGACCGGCCAGAAAAAGCCCGCGAGCTCCTCGGGGCTCTGCGCTCCCTGGGCCTCCGGCACAGCATCGAACACGTCACTCAGCCGGAGGTATCGGTGGATGAGCGTGTACGCCATCATACGGTGCCGGAACGCCTCCGTGAACTCCGAATCGCGGTACCCGCTGGCTCGAAGCATGGCCACGAGCAGATCGCTGTCGCCGAGGGCGATGTCGAGCGCGGGCGCCACCAGCTCGTAGTCGCGGTGCCCGAGCATGGCGTCGCCGAAGTCCACGTACCCCGACACGACCCAGGCTCCACCTGTCTTCGACACGAGAACGTGCTCGTCGGTAATATCGGAGAAGAGGAGCACCGGCCGGAAGCTGTCCGACAGAAGCGGACGCGCGGCCGCCAGGTACGCCGGGATCCGGTCGACAAGCTGCTGCCCGACGCCCCCGCCGGCGTGACGTTCGGCCGCCGTGGCGGTCTGTCTCGCGACGAAGGCGGGCCAATCGACCGAGAGCCCCCCGAACTCGTCGGTCGGGAGTCTCCTCGTGCGTGCGATGAGCTCCCCGATCCGCTCGACGATCTCGACCCGGTTCCCGGGCTCCACGGTCTCCCAGACCTCGCCGAGCGGCTGGCCCGCCAGGCGGCTCATGACGATGTACGGCCACCCGGCGACCTCGCCCTCGAACTCGAGCGTCGGCGTGTCCACCCCGAGCCTGCCCTCGACTCGACGCAACACGATGCGTTCGGCGTCGAAGTCCTCCCGGAAGAGCGGAACGAAGAGCTTGATGACGTGTGACGGGCCGGCGTAGTAGACGATGTGGGTACCGTCGGGACCGCGCACGCAGGAGCCCGCCGCGATCCCGTGACGATGGCAGATCTCGCCGATCGCGGGCCGCCACCGCTCGTCCCGATGGTAGATCGTGCGGTAGTCGTCGATGTTCACGAGGTGCGGAAGCTCCACGTGGTTCTCCCCGAGGACGCCTAGTCCCGATCGGACGGCAGGTGTTCCCCGATGTTCAGCCTGAGCGCCCCGAGGCTCACGGTGATGTCGTGGATGAAAAGGACGAGAGACGCCAGGAGCGACGCGATCGCCAGGAGCCACAGGATCATGACCAAGACGTACAGCCTCGCGTGGAAGGAGTACATCGCGAAGAGCCACAGGACAATGACGCTCGCGCACAGGATGCTGACCGTCGCGAAGACGATCGACAGCCGCAGGATTCGCGAACGCCTGTAGAGGATGCGGATCTGGACGGCGAGGCGGTCGTGCTCGTGGGCATCGCCGGCACGGATCTGCTGGGCGAGAGCCCTCGCGCGGTCGATCGTCCGGCCGAGCCGATTCGTCATCGAGAGGAGGAGGAGACCGACGCCCGAGATGAGTGCCACCGGCGCGATCGACATCTGAAGGATGATCGTCAGTTCTTCTGTGCCCATCGGAATCGCTTCCTTCCCCTTCCGACGTTCGCGTCGCCTCGACCCCGCGTCACCGCGCTCGAGGGACCACACCGATGACGTTCGGGATCGGCCACGCCCGGTTGTTCAGGTCGTTCTCCACGAAGTCGGTCTCGTAGCTCCCCACGAGTTCGAGATCGTCGTCCTCGAGATTCACGAAGAGCTGCGCCTCGGGTCCGCCCTCCAGGTGTTGGGCACAGACAAGACCTATCGGAAGAGACAGGAGCGTGCTGTTCAGGTCGTGCATCGAGAGCGGCGACCTGCAGAAGATGAAGAGGACCCTCCCCTGCTCGTCCTCGCCCAGCGCAGCTTCGCTCCATCGCTTCTCCTGGACGCCCCACCGGTTCATGCGCGGCCGTTTGACCAGACGAAGGTTCTGGACGACCGTGGAGTACTCGTCCGCGAGCCCCTTCACGCTCACGCCGTCGACGTCGAGGTCGTACATGCGGAAGCGCGGCAGGTCGGGAGCGAGCGGCGAGAACGCGGCGACCGACTGATAGTGGTTGATCCCCCGGGAGTTCACGTGGTCGCCGTTCCGGAGGTAGCCGACGTGGGTGCTGTAGTCGGTGGCGAACATACCCGCGTTGATGGCCGCGGCGAGGCCGGAGTGCTCGCACCAGGCGCGCGCGCTCTGGCCGTACTCCCTCTCCGTCTCGCTCAGGCAGATCATGCGGAGGTCCCAGTGCTCCGGGTCGATCCTGAGGACGACGATGCTGACGTCATCTCCCGCCGGGTTCGCCTCGAACCTCCCGAGCTCCATCCCTTCCGCGAGTACCTCCCAGGACGCGTGGCACGGAGGTGCCGTCGCGGCCAGAAGCGCCGCCACACCGATCCAAAGGAGTGCTCGCGATCCGTGTCGTGCGGAACTCCACATGCCGCTCTCCATACTGCTCATTGCCTGGTGTCTCCGAGCCGGTTCTCCACCGGGGTCGCTTCGCTCAGTCCCGCTTCCTGACACAGATGAAGACGTCCCGCTCGTATCGGTCCCTCTCGATGGTCGCCGCGAAGCCCGTCTCCTCCAGCAGCCGGAGCCAGACGCCGCGGGGGAAGATACCCATGGTGTGTAGATCGTGCTCGAGCCTCACCGACCCGTCCTCCTCACGGAGGAGATACGCGAAGTGCGTCAGGTACGTCGTGTCGCTCGGATCGGGATCGAAGTCCCACTCCAGGTAGCGCATGCCACGGATCCCGTCGTCGTTTCCGCCGTGCCTCGTCCCCGGCCGGAAGATCTCCTTCACGAAGTCCGGCATGAAGAGAGCGACCCCGCCCTCCCGGCAGTGGACGTGCGCGGTCTCGATCGCCCGGCGGAGGTCGTCCTCGGTCGTCATGTATCCGACGGCGTCGTGGACGAAGACCGCATCGAAGACGCGACCGAGCCGGAGCGTCCTCATGTCCCCCTCGATGTGCTCGCACTCCGGGTTCAGCGCCCGGCTCACCGCCAGCATCTGCGGCGAGAGGTCAGTGAGCGTCATCTCGAAATGCGCCTTCAGGTGCGACGCGTTGTTCCCACCGCCGCACCCGAGTTCGAGCAGCGTCCTGGGCGGCCTCTCGCAGGCGCTCACCAGACGCTCGCGCGCGAAGGCCGCCTCCGGGGCGTAGTCCGCGTCGGCCGAGAGCAGGCGCCACCAGGACGCAAACTCGCGGTAGAGCCGCGGTCCGCGACCGTCGGCCGCGGGGGCATCGTTCCTCCCTCGTCCGTTCGGCTTCCCGCTCACGCACCCTCCGCCCGCTTACCGCGCTCCTTCGTTCTTGCGGCACGCCTCCGCTTCCTCCGCTTCGCCTCCTCGCGAGCCTCGCTGAGAATCTCCGCGGGATCGAGCCGTTCCACCGGCAGCTCGAAGAGAACACCGGTCTCCGTCCGGTCGGACAGCCGGTACTCCGATCCGGCATTGTCCCGCGTGACGTACCGCTCGTCGACGAGATGACGGCGCAGGCTGACGTGATCGATCCCCGTCGACTTCCCGACGGCGCCGATCCAGGCCTGGAGTGCCTCGTTCAGTTCCTTCTCCCTGTAGGCGGTGCTGTCGTCCAGCGTCAGCACGACACTCATGAGGAGAATGTGACGGTCGCGCCGCCTCCGCGGGAACCCCGCGCCGCCACCGTCAAGACAGACGGCGGCGAGCCGGGTTCTGAACTCGTCCGCGGAGACCGGTGTCGTCACTGACGTCATGCGGTCGCTCCCCCCTTGTAGGGCTCGAGGGCGGCGTAGATCGTGAAGTTGAGCGGCGTAGGCACGCTCACGTCCGCCCCCAGCCGGACGATCGTCCCGTTCAGCGCCTCCAGCTCGAGTCTCCTCCCCGTCGTGAGATCGATCAGGAGGGAACTCCGCGTCGACGGAGCCATGCTCGACTCGACGAGCGCGAGAAGCCGCGACGGCGTTTCCTCCGGCAGGAAGATGCCCACCGCCCGTGCGACGTCAGTCGCTTCCTCCATCACCCCGCGCAGGAGCTCGCGGCCCGCAGGCGTAGCCAGAACGCCCCCGATCGACTGCCGTCGGAGCGCGAGGACACCGCCGGTGGCGCAGACCAGAACGAGCTTCTCCCAAAGCGCCGCGCGGATGTCGTCGACGACGGCGGCATCGACGCGCGCCCGGCGGAACGCACTGGCGATACCCTCGAGGCGCTCGCGTGGCATACTGTTCAGGGGCCCCAGAAGGAGCTTCCCGGAGATGCCTCCGTAGGTGATGACGCCCGGTTCCTCGACGTTTCCGGAGAGGTACGACACGCCTGCAACGACCTTCTCGCGTCCGAAGGCCCTCGCGAGAAGCATCGACGCGTCGATGCCGTTCTGAACCGAAAGAACCGCCGTGTTCTTCCCGACCAGCGGTCCGGCGTCCGAGATCGCGCCCTCGAGATCGTACGTCTTGACACAGAAGAGCACGAGATCGACCGGTCCCACAGCACCGGGATCGTCGGCCGCGTCGACGGTGACGGTGAGCGACTCTCCCTGCGCCGGAACCAACCTGAGACCCCGCTTCCTGATCGCTTCGAGGTGGGGACCCCGGTCGATCAGGGTGACATCTTCGCCCGACCGTGCCAGGAGCGCACCGAAGAGCCCGCCCTGTCCTCCTGCCCCCACGACCGCCATCCGCATGGTCCGCTCGCTTTCCCCTGCGACACGAGATTGCCGCGTCCCTTGCCGCCGCGCCGGCCCCGGATCACAGCTTGAGCCCGGCCTTCTCGACCTCGCCCAGATGCGCTTTCGCGCGCGCCCCGAGCACCCGACACTCCCACGATACGTCAAGGTTGTCCGTGGTGTCCAGAACTACGGAATCGGCCCGCGAGTGCCCGCCGGCCTACCGGATCGACAGCTCGAGGCCGCAGTAGTCGATCTCGAACGATACGCTCTCGCGGAACCTCGATCGATCGCGGACGTACGGAAGGTACTTCGCCATCTCCTCGCGGAAGGTCCAGTCGATGCTGTCGTGGGCGATCACCCACGCTCCGTCCGAGAGGCGATCGTAGACCTGTTTCAGGAGGGGAAGATAGAGCCCCTCGCTCTCGTCGTCCCTCGTGTCGCCCTTCGCCTCGATGTAGACGAAATCGAACGGACCAGGGATCCGCTCGAGCGCGGTGCGCGCATCCTCCGCGATGAGCTCGACCTCCTCGCAGTTCGGGAGCTTCGCAAAGTTCCCCCGGGCGAGCTCGACCATGTCGGCGTCGATGTCGATCCCGTAGATCTTCTCGGCCACGTACGTCCGGTCCGCTCCTATGCACGGGCCAGCAAACCACGCGAGCGTGTACCCCCAGAAACTGCCGAGTTCGAGGAGGCGAGCCGGCCTCCTCACGCTCGTCAGTGCGTAGATGAGCCGCTCCATCGTCGGGGTCATTGACGTCCAGCGTCCGCTGAACGACTCCTTCACCGCGCGGCGGTGGTTCTCGTAGGTCCCCTTGTCGTAGGAGGCGTCGCCGGGCAGGAGCCCGTTCTCCGCGAGGAGGTCGAGGGCCCCGTCTACGGTCTCCTCTTCCGCGGCGGTCGCACCCAGGCGATGGACGAAGTCCAGATCCCTGTACGCGATCTCCCGGCGAAGGCCGTCCGGCGCCGACGGGTTGAACGCGGCTTCGGGATGCACGACGCCGTCCGCCTTGAGCTTCCTGATGGCGGCGTCTATTGCTGACTGGGGACTGCGGAAGACCAGAGCCATGTGGATTCCTCTCAAACACGGCAGGAGGTCGGCGGCGCGTGACTCTACCCCCCGCGCGCCTGCACCAGTTCCAGGATGTCCCGCGAGCTCGGGAGGCCGTCGCGCTCCGTCTTCGAGTACACGGTCTCCCCGTCGACCTTCACCACGAAAGCCCCGTGAGCCCCCTCCACGAGCGTCGCCTCGATGCCCATCTCCTTCTTCAGCACGGCCGCCACCCTGGCGGCTCTCTGTTGGTATCCTCAGGGAACGCAGTAGGCGATCGTCACCTTCATCCGCACCTCCTCACATGGAGTCGACTGCACAGGCTCGCTAGGCAGGCAGATGCACAGACTACCTGAAGGTCCCCTTGATCATCCCCCACGTACGCTGCTCTGTGGCGCTTCCGCACGCCCCGCAGCCTTCATCTTCGGAACCGACCAGCGAGCCCCATGTCACACCTGGCAGACACGGCGAATCTGCGCAGAGAGTGACGTTCTCGTTCTCGAAGTCGCAGAAGCGTGGGTCGGCATACTCGTTGTCGTGGTAGTTGCCACCGCAGAGCGTGTCTCCGTCCGCGTTCCCGAACACGAAGCAGTGGTGGATGCTCGGGGTCTCGGTGCCGCTCTCGCAGCTGATCGGCGAACCTGCTGCTGAGAAGGCCAGGATGCAGTATTCGAGCGTGGGCGACGCCTCATTGCAGCCCACGTGCTGCTTGCGGTTGCCGACGAACGTGCTGTTGCTGACTGTGGGGCTTGCTCCGGAATAGCAGTGGAGACCTCCCGTCGAGCTCCACGCGCTCGTGTTACCGATGAACGTACACCAGCTGATCGTTGTCGTGGCCACCCCGGTCATGTAGATGCCGCCGGCCGAACCGGACTCGTTGTCGACAAAGACACAGCCCGTGACCGTGATCGCCGAGCGGTTCGCGTACATGCCACCCCCCACACAGGTCGTGACACCGTTCTCCCTGAAGACGCAATCAGTGAACGTCGCTCCGCCGGAGTTGCTGAGCATGGCTCCGGCGCCGCTCCCGTAGTCCCCCACCACGTTCCCCGTGAACTCGCACCGAACGACCTGAGGTGATGACGAGTAGGAGTAGAGAGCTCCACCGCCGTACGCGCTGTTCTCGGAGAAGTCTGTGTCCACGATCAGCGGTGAGGAGCCGAGCAGACACGCTATCCCTCCGCCGTAGGCAGGCGGTCGAGTCACGGCCTCTACAGCGTTCCACATGAACCCGCAGGCGCGCACAACCGGAGAGGATGCGCTGCAGCAGATACCGGCACCGTACGCATGCGCAGTGCACTCGCGGAACAGGCACTCCTCGAACCTGGGACTCGAACCGTTCCTGCAGTACGCCCCGGCACCGGTGTCGGCGACGGCGTTGCTGATCGTGAATCCGCGGACGACGGCGGTCGTGTCCTCACCCGAGCGGAAGAAGAACCCGCGGCCCGAGTTCTCGCAGTCGATGATGGTAGACCCCGAGCCCGTCTCCGAAACGACGACGATGCCCTTCCCCCCGAAGTCCAGGTCTCGATTGAGAGGCCCCGCGTACGTGTCCGCGGCCACGAGGACCGTGTCGCCGCCGGCGGCGGCATCGATGCCCTGCTGAATGGTCGGCTGCCCTGACGGAACGTGGATTGTGAAGGCCGCACCCAGTCCAGGCACCACCAGTGTGAACAGAACCGCCAGGAGCACTCTACTGGAACGCCGCATATCAGACTCCCTCTTCCTTGTTCCCTGTTCTGCCTGCCCCATGAATCGCGTATCAGCCGCGGGCGCCCGGTGGCGCGGGGTGTGCCGGCGCCGAAGGTGCGCGCCCCCTGCAGATGAGGCAACGCTCAAACACGTCAGCTGCATTTGCCCGCTAGGCAGCTGGCCGAGCCGCTGCCCGGCTACTCACTGCGAACGCTCTCGATCCGAGTCGCGACGCAGGAAGCGTGCAATGCCGACGCCGCAGCCGATGCCCGCTGCGAAGAACGCCAGCTTCGCCGCGACGGACACCTCGGGCCAGAAGATCACCGAGAACATGGCAGCGAAAACAAGAAACATGAGTGCAGTGGCGATGGGACCGCGACGACGCATTTGTTTCTGACTCCCTTCCGACGATCAGGCGCTCGTTCTCCATTCCCTTCATCAACTCACAGAAGCGAGCGTCGAGGCCAGCATGCCCAACGACGCATACCCGGCAACGGTTCGCCCGCCAGTTCTCAGACCACCGGCCTCCGGAACGCGTAGAGCGCCCAGCCGAGCGTGTCGCGCCCCCACCTGAGATACGTCGCCCGGTCTTTCGCGACCCGCTTCTCGATCTGCGGCACGTCCGGGTCGTCGGGATGGCTCCGGGCGAAGTTGGCCGCCGCGTACCACTGGAGCCCCTCGTACTCGTCCCAGTCGTCACCGCTGCTCACGAGCGTGTGCACGAGCTCGAGTCCGAGGTCCTCTCCGACGGCCACGTTCCCCGCGTGCGTCCCGAAGTCGCCCGGGCCGACCCCGGACGCCTCGAGGTACTCGCTGTCCGGCTCGTTCTGCCAGTAGGGCTCCCCCACGACGACCCACCCGCCAGGGACCGTGGCGCGTTTCAGGAACTCGAGCGTGCCCCGGTGTCCCTCGAAGATCCAGCTCGCGCCGATGCAGACTGCGAGGTCGAAGCTCGCAGGCGTGTCGAGTTCGTACTTCCCGCCGTCCATGTCGACGAAGGCAACGTCCGCGTCGGGGGCGCGCGATGCGAGCTTCGCACGCGCGTCCGCCACGCAGTAGGGCGAGATGTCGACGCCCACGCCCGCGACCCCGTACGCCTCCGCGAGCCGCGCCAGGAACTCTCCCTTGCCGCTCGCGATCTCGAGCACCCGAGCGCCCGGCGGCAGCCGGAAGAGTCGGATCAGCCGGTCGAACTTCTCGCCCGACATCGGATTGCAGAAGACGTGCTCGGCATGTGTGACGCTGTAGAACTTCCAGATGTCCATGTGACTGGCTCCCTATCGATCCCGTTTGCGCGGCGATTCCGGCTCGGCCTACGGACGCAGCTCAGCGGCACGGCAGATCCCCGTAGGCGTCCTGCTGGAACCCGCGCCAGCACCGGTAGGCGCGTCGCGCCTCCTCGATCCGCCAGGTGCCGTCGGGCTGCCTCGTCAGCACCAGCTGGTCCCAGATCCCGCGGATCGAATCGTCGAGGAGACGATCGCGGATCACCGTCACCGTAGTCGTCGATGCCGCTTCTCCCGGGCCGTCCTTCCTGCTGATGCTCACCTCCGGCGCGCTCTGAAACTCCAGGTACCAGAGAACCAGATCGATCGGGTCCAAGGGCCACGTCTCGCCCTCCGCGACGGCCAAGGCTATCTCCGAGTTTCTCTCCGTCACGTCGACGAGCACGAAGGAATCGACCGGCACGTCGCCCTCTTCGCCGCGCGTCGTTCCGCCGGCGGGCTCCTGTGCTATCTCCCGCCCGGCACTCTGTTCGGGCGCATGGGCAGGCTCCGCCGCGGGCTCCCTTCCGCACGACGCGAGAAGACTGAGGAGCATCACTGCCGGAAGCCCCATCGGAATCCTTTTGCTCATCCGTCTCCCCCTCGGTGAATCGGGCGTCGCTGCTTCGGCCCGAACGCAACGGGGCCGCAGCCTTCGACGACGCGTCCCTCCGTCGCGCCGCAACCGGCGCCTTCGGCGAGGGGCGCACCGCAGAGAAGCGGCGGCTCCGACCACTACCCGGACGTCGAGACCTAGCCCTTTGACTTCCTCGAATCGCGACCGTGGCTGTCCTTCTTCGCGATCTTGCCGTCCATGTTGTGGATCACGAGCTCGGTCTTGGCCTTCCGGCTGATCTTCCTCGCCTTGTCGACGGCGGCCAACTTCGTCTTGCAGTGCGCCACCGGCGTTTTCACGCCGCTCTTCTTGATGTCCCAGCCGCCCTTCTTGTTATGCACTACGTGCGTGCTCCTGGCAGGCATCCCCGCCCTCCCTCTCTCTGACTACCCGACGGATCAGTCGTCCAGCACGAAGGCGACCTTTATCATCACCCTGTACTCGGCGACGTTCCCGTCCTCCGCGACGACCTTGTGCCCCTTCACCCAGGCACCCTTCACGTATCGCAATGACTGCGCGCAAAGACACTACCTGAACCAAACGCGCTCCGTCAAGCCTCCCGCCGCGACATCCGCCGTGCGCCGGACCTGCGCGCCGAGGCGAGCACCCGCCGACGGAGGGCCGTCCCCCTAGTTTGACGTGTCGCGCCGCCGTTCCCCGAGGAGCACGACGTAGCGGAGCTCCTCCGTGTTCCTCGCCTTCATCCACTTCGAGTCGAAGTCCCGATCCTGGGTGATCTGGGCGGTGTGCATGAGCGCCCGGAGATGGTAGTTCCGCTCGTCCCTCGATCCCACGAGGACGAAGACCGCGTGCACCGGCGGGACGCCCTGCGAGAAGACGATCCCGTCGCGCGAGCGCACCAGGAGGATCCGGAAGACCCCCTCGCCTTCGATGATGATGTGCGGGATCGCGAGCCCGGGCCTGAGGGCCGTCGTCGACTCCTTCTCCCGCCCGACCAGGAGATCGTAGACGGTCTCCTCGCCCATCCCGAGTTCCTCCGCGAGCGTGCCGGCGATGTCCCGGAAGAAGTCCCAGACCGTCTCTTCGCCCTCCCTGTCGAGGACGGTGCACCCCTGGATCAGCTCGTCGAAGCGATCCTCCACGATTTCGTCACGCTCCTTGAGGATCTCGCGAAGCTCGCTCTCGAGCGACGACGACGAGGGGGTCAGGTCGCGTGCGGTGATGCGCCCTACCACCTGGATCAGGGCGGAGTCGCGACGCCGGTGGAGGCCGGCGTACAGGACGTACCAGAGGAGGCTTCCGGCGAAGAAGACGCCCGTGATGACGAGAGGAAGCACGCCCATCTTGACAACGAGGAACCCGTAGAGGACGATGCCCGCCCCCTGGACCCACGGGTAGAACGGCGAACGGAACGTCGGGCGGTAGTGCTGGATGCGGCCTTCGCGCATCATGATCACGGCGAGGTTCACGAGCGCGAAGAGGATGATCTTCATGGTCGACGCGACCTTGACGAGCGTCACCAGGTCGAGGAACACGATCGCGAGGATCATGAAGATGCCCGTGAGGAGGATGCCGTACCCGGGTGTCCCAAAGCGACGGTTCAGCTTCCCGAGAAACCCCGGCAGGAGCCCGTCGCGGCTCATGGCCATCGGGGTACGCGAGGCGGCGAGGATCCCCGCGTTCCCGGTCGTGACGAACGCCACGAGCGCGGCGATCGCCATGAGGATGAGGCCGCCTCTTCCCATGAACGCACCCGCCGCCGTCGAGAGCGGCGTCCGGGAGCTCGCGAGGACGCTCCCGTCCAGCGTTCCGACCGTCGTGAATACCGCCAGCGCATACAGGATGGTCACCACGATGAAAGCGAGGATCATCCCGAGGGGGACGTTCCGGGTGGGGTTCCTGGTCTCCTCCGCGACGCTCGCGGCCTTCGTGAGACCCCCGTACGAGACGAAGACGAGACCCGCGGTCGCGAAGACGGCGCCTCCTCCTTCCGGCATGAACGGCACGTAACGTCCGACGTCGATCGCGGGGAGCCCACGGACGACGTAGTAGACGATCGCCGCGATCAGTCCGACGACGAGGACCGACTGGAACCGCCCGGCGTGCTTGGCTCCGAGCAGGTTCAGCAGCATGAAGGCCAGGCAGAGTCCGATCGCGAGGAGCTTGATCTGGAGAACCGTGAGGTCCGGGAAGATCAGGACGGCGAACGCCCCCATGCCGACGAGCGCGAACGCGGTCTTGAACGTCAGCGAGAACCAGGCGGCCATCCCCCCGATCGTCCCGAAGGCGCCGCCCAGCCCGCGCTCGATGAAGAAGTACGAGCCGCCGGCCTTCGGCATTGCCGTGGCGAGTTCTGCCTTGCTGAAGAGCGCAGGAATCGCCAGAACCGCCGCGACGAGGTAGGCAAGGAAGACGGAGGGTCCCGTCATTGCGAATGCGATGCCGGGGAGGATGAAGAGCCCCGAGCTGATCATCGCTCCCGACGCGACGCAGAATATGCCGAGGAGACCGAGGCTTCGTCCGAGCGTCGGCGCGGACGGAGAGCCGCTCTTCGGGGTTGGCACGCCTGGATCGGCTGTCTGCTGGAGTGGCGTCATCGCTTCCCTCCGACGGCTCGGGGAGCCACGCTGTCGTCATGGGCCCGGGCCGCACGCGGCGATGGTACACTAAACGGATGGTCGGAAACAGGTTCCTTGCGCGGCCGGACGAAGTCGCTGTCCAAGCGGCTCGTCTCTCTTGCACATGAATCGGTCATCTCCCGATCGCGGCCTCGCGGAGCTCGGCGAAGAGCTCTGCGAGATCGGGCGGCTGGTGGTGCGCGTTCAGACCGCTCGGGTTCGGAAGGACCCAGAGCTCCGAGGGACCGAACTGCTCGTCCTGCCTTCCGATGGTCGCGCTCCGCTGGTTGAACGCAGTGCGGTACGCCCCGATCCCGAGCACGGCGACGAACCGAGGCTCGTACCGTCCCACCTTCCTTCGCAGCCGACGCCTTCCCCTCACGAGCTCGTCGTCTGAGACTTCGGCCGCTGTGGCCGTCGCCCGACCGACCAGGTTCGTGATCCCGCACCCGAAGTCGATGAGGTCCCGCTGTTCCTCGGGCGAGAGGATTCGGTCGGTCAACCCCGAGTCCCTGAGGGCGCGCCAGAATCTGTTTCCTGGCCGCGCGAAGTGGTACCCGACCGCGGCCGAGTAGAGGCCCGGGTTGATCCCGCAGAAGAGCACGTCGAGCCCCGGGGCGACGACCTCGGGCACACGCCTGCCCGCAGACGCCGCGACCTCCTCACGTGTGGGTTTCCGATGCTCCATCGCTTCTCCCGTCGATGACGGTTCCTGCGTGCGGACGAGTCAGGGGGCTGGCCGGTAGAGCGCGAGCACCACTCCCGCGGGCGTCGGCCTACTCGCCCCGGTCGCAGTCGACGAGCACCAGTGTATCCTCGGTCTCGCCTCGACTCAGCACGCCGAGAAGTCTGAGGTCGTGCGACACGAGGCGGACCGGGAGAAGCGACTCCACCTCGACCCCGAGCTCCTCGGCTATCTCGGCCACACCGCTCCCGGGCTTGTCGAGGAACCGATCGAACAGCTTCTTCATCATGGCATTGGGCGGGCGATGCTTCCGGTCGATGAGAAAGATCCCGTCGGCCCCGCCGCGGCTCCTCGGCCGGTCCGGATCGAATCCGTACATGGCGTTCTTGAGCGTCGCGAGCATCTCCTTCGAACCCCAGATGCGTTCCTTGCGCGCGCACTTCCTGAGATGCCCCGTCAGAAGGACGTGGAGCGGACGACCCGCGACGACGAAGACGTGAAACTCGGCGAGATGTCCCTTGTCCAGCTCGGCCGTCGCGGCCGACAGACGTTCCTTGGCCTCCGCTAGTTTCATTGGTTCCTCGCTAATCTCAGGCAGCCTCTCCGCGTTCCGCTTTCACGGAGACGACGGCGAAGAACGTCGCGTTCAGGCGCCGCCAGCGCACCTGGATCCAGCCGGCCTGCTCGAGCAGAGCCGTGACCTCGGGCGGAGCGTAGAAGTGGTAGTCGCCGGCGCGCGGCCACACCTTGAGGACGGCGTTCAGTATCTGCCTCACCGGCGTGTAGAAACACGGATCCACCAGGACGAGCCTGCCGCCGGCACGGAGGACCCGGCGCATCTCCGAGAGCGCCGCGTCCGGATGGAAGAAGTGGTGCAAGACGCCCGTCGTGGTGACCACGTCGAAGGTCCCGTCCGGCCACGGGAGCGCGTCCTCGGCGTCCGCGCTCCTGAGATCGATGCCGAGACCGTAGGGCTCGAGCTTCGTCCGGGCGGTCGTGAGGATGCGCGGCGCCAGGTCCGACCCCGCGAGCTGCGTCGCTCCCGCGTCCGCGAGCCTCGCGAGCAGCCGACCGGTCGCGCACCCGACGTCCAGCACCCTCAGGGACGGAAGATCCGGACCGAGCTCCTCGAGCACCGCGTCGTCCATGACCCCGACGCGACAGAGCCGGGTGACGATCGATGTATCGTAGCGTTCGGGGAGCTTGAAGTTGTACGCCCGGTAGCTGCTTGCCTTGTACCGGTCGTATCGGTCGGTCTCTGGTTCTCGCGACACAGCCGGGGTCCTCCCCGCCGCCGCTCAGTCCTCTTCCCTGCGCCTGCAGACCGCGCACCAGAGCCGAGTGAGAAGCAGCTTCCTGGGAAAGCGCGAGAGCTCGGCGGCGACGTCCTCATCGAGGAAGCGCTCCCCCTCGAGGCCCCCGGGATCGTGTACCCGGTCACGCCCCTCGAACACCAGCACGTCGAGTTCCGAGGCCAGAGCCTGTCGGTATTCGTCCG